>NZ_QGSY01000252.1 GCF_003857035.1 Micromonospora arida | reverse complement strand
GTCCCCGTGCCGCTGTCGACGGGGGAACCGGACGCGGCCACGCTGGCCCGCGCGGCCGAGGAGACCGCGGGCACATTGCTCGCGCCGGCGGCCCCGCACCGGCTGGCCGACGTCGTGCCCGCCCCACAGCAGGTCCAGCCGGACCCGACCGCCGACTGGGCGCTCCCGGCCGAAGCGGTCATCGTGTCCAGCGCCGACCCCGCCGCGCTGGCGGTCGCCGAGCAGCTCGCCCAGCTCCTGCGTCCGGCCACCGGCTACCCGCTGCCGGTCACCGACGCCACCACGCCGGAGCCCGCCGGTGGCATCGCGCTGGTGCTCGACGACAGCGCCGACCTCGGCGCGGAGGGTTACAGCGCCGACCTCGGCGCGGAGGGTTACAGCGCCGACCTCGGCGCGGAGGGTTACAGCGCCGACCTCGGCGCGGAGGGCTACCACGTCGACATCGCCACCGACGGGGTACGCATCACGGCCGCCACCGCCGCCGGCCTCTTCTACGGGGTACAGACCCTGCGCCAACTGTTGCCGGCGGCGATCGAGAGCCCCAGCCCGGTCACCGAACGTTGGGCGTTGCCCGGCGGGGCCATCACCGACGCACCCCGGTTCCCCTACCGGGGTGCGATGCTCGACGTCGCGCGGCACTTCTTCGCCGTCGAGGACGTGCTGCGGGTGGTCGACCACCTGGCCCGCTACAAGCTCAACCACCTGCACCTGCACCTCACCGACGACCAGGGCTGGCGGATCGCCGTCGACTCCTGGCCGAAGCTGACCACCGTCGGCGGGACGACCGAGGTCGGCGGCGGCCCCGGCGGGCACTACACGAAGGCCGACTACCAGCGGATCGTCTCCTACGCGGCGGCCCGCCACATCACCGTCGTCCCGGAGATCGACCTCCCGGGGCACACCAACTCGGCGCTGGTCGCGTACCCGGAGCTGGCACCGGACAAGATCGCACCGCCGCCGTACACCGGCATCGAGGTCGGCTTCAGCTACGTCGACCCGGCCGACGAGCGGACGTACGACTTCGTCGCCGACGTGCTGGGCGAGGTGGCCGCGCTCACCCCCGGCCCCTGGCTGCACATCGGCGGCGACGAGGCGTTCAAGGTGAACGGCGAGGTCTACACCGGTTTCGTCGAGCGGGTCCAGCGCATCGTGGCCGACCTCGGCAAGACCGTCGTCGGCTGGCACCAACTCGCACCCGCCGCCCACCTCGACGGGCGGGTCCTGCAGTGGTGGGGCACGAACGGCGAAGACCCCACCACCGTCGACGCCGTACGCCGGGGCGCCCGGCTGATCGTCTCCCCCGGCAACCACGCCTACCTGGACATGAAGTACGCCCCGGACACCCCGATCGGGCACGACTGGGCCGGCCTCATCGACGTACGAAAGGCGTACGACTGGGATCCGGGTACTCACGTCGCCGACGTACCCGCCGAGGCGGTACTCGGTGTGGAGGCCCCGCTCTGGACCGAATCGGTCACCTCGCTGGCCGACATCGAACTCCTGCTCCTGCCCCGCCTCCCGGCCATCGCCGAGTTGGGCTGGTCCACCCGGGCGACCCACAACTGGGCCGACTTCCGCGACCGCCTGGCCGGCCAGGGCCCGCGCTGGACGACGGCCGGGATCACCTTCCACCGCGCGCCCGAGATCCCCTGGCGCACCGCACCGACCATCCCGACACAGCGCAACTTGCCCCAAACCCACACCGCCACGCCCTGATCCCCGGCTCAGCCCGGCCTGCCCAGCGCCCAGCTCCAGGGCAGGCCCGGTGCGTATGGCGCTTCACCCGAGGCCGGCCGCTTCGCGTCACGACCTGACCGCGGACCGGTCCGGGGCGCGCGAACGGCGCAGACCGGCATGATCCACTCGGCTTTCATGAAGTCGGGGCATCCCCGGCACCCGGACACCGCGACTTTCAGGAGCCCGAGTGGATCACACCGCCGTGACCGCCGTGTCGGCTCGGCAGCCCCAAAGGGTGGGTGGTTTGTCGGGTCTGGTGTCGGCTGTCGGGTGGTCGGGGCCACCCCGTCGGCGGAATCGGCGGCCAGGCCAGGTCGTTATACCTGGCAGACCACCGCAACAGCCCAGGTCATTGGCGCGCCGGCCCCGCCGGGAACACCCGCCAGGCCCGCACGGTTACACCCCCCGCACGGCCGAGCACGACAACGGCCGGGCAGGGCAGCGGCCGGGAACACCCGCCAGGCAGCCCCGGTTACACCCCCCGAACGGCCGAGCACCCCAGCCGGCCGATGGGTAGGCGGAATGATCCGCCGCCGGCACCCGTCACACCCTTCCCGACGCCGACCCCCTCGCGGGTCACCGGGCAAGAAGCTTCCCCGCACGTCGCACTGACCCCCGTTGAGTGTCGTGCGGGTTCCCCCGATGCAGAGGAGCACGCCATCATGCGTACCGATCTGATCCGTAAGACCGCCCTGACCGCCGCCGGCCTCGCCTTCACCGGCGGCGCCATCGCCGGCCCCGTCACCACCGCCTTCGCCGCACCCACCGGCAAGCCGGCCACCCAGACCCAGACCGACCGCAAGGGCGGTCATGGTGAGCGCGAACTGGGCGTGCGCTACGAAGCCCAGCCGAACTTCTACTACTGCGGCCCCGCCGCCACCCGAAACGCCCTGAGCGTGCAGGGCAAGAACATCAACGTCGACGACATGGCCAAGGAAATGGGCACCACCGAGGCCGGCACCAACTCCATCAACGACATCACCCCCGTACTGAACAAGGAAACCGGTAAGAACGACGCCTACCGCTCCGTAGAAATCAGCACCCCCGACGCCAACGCCAAGCAGACCGATCAGCTGCGCGCCGACATCATCAAGACCGTCGACGACGGCCGGGCCGTGGTCGCCAACATCGCCGGCACCAGCACCGACACCGACGGCGTCACCCACTCCTACGAGGGCGGGCACTACATCAGCGTCGTCGGCTACCGCGACAACGGCAACATGGTGAAGATCGCCGACTCCGCCAACCCGAACACCGCCTCCTACTGGATCAGCGTCGAGCACCTCGCGGACTGGATCGCCACCCGCGGCTACGCCACCAGCTGACCCAGCCAACGCACACAAGCACACCACGCACACGCCGAAGGGCCGGACCCCACCACGGGGCCCGGCCCTTCGGCATGACCGGGTCACTGTCCATGCGCCCTCGGCAGACTCGAACGAAGTCGAGGGGGCAACGAGCTGACCAGGCCACCCACCCCCGGCAAGCCACTCACCGGACCAGACCACCCGACCACCAGCGGGCCACCGCACCAGCCGCGTCACGGGCCGCGTCACGGGTCCTTTGGAGCTGATGTCGTAGACGAATCAGAGGCATGGCTCGACCGCGCCAAGCTGGTGATTCGTTCACGACATCAGCTCGATAGGGCGCCACACTCATCTGCCCAGCCTCCGCCGCGCAGTGTCGAGGAACGCCTGAGCGCCACTACCGAGGGCGCGGCGGCGACCGGCGCGCCGGCACGGACTGTGGTTCGAGCGCCGCGTTCCGGAGGGACGCTCGCGGACGCCCGACCGGCGAGGGAACTCAGCCGACCAGGGACTCAGCCGCCGGAGTCGTCCATCTCAGCGCCCTCGGGGACCGTGTCGTCGTCCCGGCTGGCCAGCCAGCCCTCCGGCAGGAAGACCTTGCCGGGCGAGTTGGTACGCCCGCGCGGCTGCCCGAGGGCGGTCACCGGGAACGGCTCCGCCGGGTCGAGCTTGCCCAGCAGGTCGTCGAGCTGAGCCAGGCTTTCGATCATCGCCAGCGAGCGCCGCAGCTCGCCGCCGACCGGGAAGCCCTTGAGGTACCAGGCGACGTGCTTGCGGAAGTCGGTGCAGCCGTCCCGTTCACCTCGGGCCGGGTTGCGGGCGCCGGCCGTGAACTGGTCGACCAGCAGTTCGGCGTGCCGGCGCATGGTCACCGCCACCTCGCCGAGGGCGGGCAGCCGCCGCTCCGTCCGACCGTTGAAGGCGGCCTCCAGGTCGGCGAAGAGCCACGGTCGGCCCAGGCAGCCGCGCCCAATGACCACACCGTCCACGCCGGTGTGGGCCACCATGCGCAGCGCGTCGTCGGCCTCCCAGATGTCGCCGTTGCCGAGCACCGGCACGTCGAGGGCCTGCTTCAGGGTGGCGATCGCGTCCCAGTCGGCGGTGCCCGAGTAGCGCTGCGCCGCCGTGCGCCCGTGCAGGGCCACCGCGGCCACGCCGGCCTCCTGGGCGGCCAGCCCGGCTTCGACGTACGTCAGGTGGTCGTCGTCGATGCCCTTGCGCATCTTGACCGTGACCGGCACGCCGGCCGGTGAGGCGGCAGCCACAGCGGCCCGCACGAGTCGCGCGAAGAGCCGGCGCCGCCACGGTAGCGCCGCGCCGCCGCCACGCCGGGTGACCTTGGGGACCGGGCAGCCGAAGTTGAGGTCGATGTGATCGGCCAGGTTGCGCTCGACGACGATCCGCACGGCAGCGGCGGTGATCTCCGGATCGGTGCCGTAGAGCTGGAGACTGCGGGGCTTCTCGTCGTCGCCGAACGCGATCATGCGCAGCGTCTTCGGGTTGCGCTCGACCAGCGCCCGAGTGGTGATCATCTCGCAGACGTAGATGCCGCCGCCCTGCTCGCGACAGAGTCGACGGAACCCGATGTTGGTGATCCCCGCCATCGGCGCGAGCACGACCGGCGGCCACACCTGGTGCTGGCCGAGAGTCAGCGGGCGCAGCGCGGGCACGGTCGAGGCAGTCACCGGACAAGTGTACGGGGCCCCGACCGGCGCTTATCGCGTCGGCCGAGGCCCCGTGCGCAGAGTCTCAGCAGCCGGGGAGACGCTCGATCAGGTAGCGCTCGACCTGGTCCAGGGAGACGCGCTCCTGGGCCATGGTGTCCCGGTTGCGCACCGTCACCGCGTTGTCGTCCAGGGTGTCGAAGTCGACCGTCACACAGAACGGGGTGCCGATCTCGTCCTGTCGGCGGTAGCGACGCCCGATCGCCTGCGAGTCGTCGAACTCCACCACCCAGCGCTTGCGCAGCAGGGTCGCGAGGTCCTTGGCCTTGGGCGACAGCGCCTCGTTGCGGGACAGCGGCAGCACCGCCACCTTGACCGGGGCGAGCCTCGGGTCGAATCGCATCACGGTGCGCTTGTCCACGCCGCCCTTGGTGTTCGGCGCCTCGTCCTCGTCGTACGCCTCCAGCAGGAAGGCGAGCACCGCGCGGGTCAGACCCGCGGCCGGCTCGATGACGTACGGCATCCAGCGCTCACTCTTGCTCTGGTCGAAGTACGACAGGTCGACGCCGGAGTGCTTGCTGTGCGTGGAGAGGTCGAAGTCGGTGCGGTTGGCGACACCCTCCAGCTCGGCGAACTCGGTGCCACCGAACTGGAAGCGGTACTCGATGTCCACCGTCCGCTTCGAGTAGTGCGACAGCTTCTCCTTGGGGTGCTCGAACAGGCGCAGATTGTCCGCCGAGAGGCCGAGGTCGAGGTACCAGTTCCAGCGCTCCTGGAGCCAGTACTCGTGCCACTGCTCATCGGTGCCCGGCTCGACGAAGAACTCCATCTCCATCTGCTCGAACTCGCGGGTCCGGAAGATGAAGTTGCCCGGGGTGATCTCGTTGCGGAACGACTTGCCGGTCTGCGCGATACCGAACGGGGGCTTCTTGCGGGCGACCGTCTCGACGTTCTTGTAGTTGACGAAGATGCCCTGCGCGGTCTCCGGGCGCAGGTAGTGCAGCCCCTCGTCGCTCTCCACCGGGCCCAGGTAGGTCTTCATCAGGCCGTTGAACATCTTCGGCTCGGTGAAGGTGCCCTTGTTGCCGCAGTTGGGGCAGTTCAGCTCGGCCAGTGAGGTCAGCGGCTTGCCGTGCTTCTCGGCGTACGCCTCTTCCAGGTGGTCAGCCCGGAACCGCTTGTGACAGGACTGGCACTCGGTGAGCGGGTCGACGAACTCGGCGATGTGGCCGGACGCCTCCCACACCTTGCGGGACAGGATCACCGCGGAGTCCAGGCCGACGACGTCGTCGCGCTGCTGGACCATGGTCTTCCACCACTGCCGGCGGACGTTTTCCTTGAGCTCCACGCCGAGCGGACCGTAGTCCCACGCCGATCGGGTGCCTCCGTAGATCTCACTGGAGGGGAAGACGAAGCCTCGGCGCTTGGCGAGGCTGACGACGGCATCGATACGGTCGGCTGGCATGTTTCCTCCTACGCCGGCTGGCGGTCGGCGGGGGCGAGATATGGATGGAACGGTCGGTTCGGGACAACGGTACGACCACCGTCGCCCCGAGCCCAGCAGAATACCGGGGACGGGTCAGCTGACCTCGCAGACCTCCACGCCGCCGGTCTGCCCGTCCTGGCCGAGGCTGACCTGTTGCCTCTCCCGGTCGCCGCCGTCGAGGGTCACGTCGACCGGCACGGTCAGGTAGGTGGTGTCCACCTCGCCCACCCGGAACGCGGTCACCTGCGGTTCGGCGGCAGCGCGCCGCTCGAACTCCGGCCGGGACTCACGCCGCTGCGCGTCGTCGCAGAGTTGGTCGTACGCCCGCCCGTAGTTCCGCTCGACCAGCGCCTGGTAGTAGTCGCCGGTCACGGTGCGGGCCTGTTCCCGGATGGCCTGGACTCCGCTGACGGCCAGGCCGACGACGGCGGTGCCACCCCCGCCGCAGCAGAGCACCACGGCGAGCGCGCCGACGCCAAGGCCGATCCAGAGCCGAGTCCGGCGGCCCTCGGTGGGCGGCGCGGCGAACGGCGGAGCCACCCCGGGACCGGGTGGCGGGGCGGGTGCGGTCATAGGAGCAGCGTAGTGTCCGGCGGCTCAGCGGTAAGGACCCGTAGCCCGATCACTCTCGGCGACGACCACGGCCCCGCCCGGGGCGGCGGTGGCCAGCGCCTCGTAGGCGGAGGGTTCGTCGACGGACTCGGCGAGCAGCGGCACGGCGCTGACCTTGACCTCGAAGGCGCCGAGCGCCCGCCGGTACGTGCCGACCGACTCCCATTCGGTGACCAGTGACCAGTGCCGGGGGTCGTCCAGCGCCCGGACCAGTTGGCCGCGCAGGTAGCCGGGCCGTGCGGCCAGCGCGGTGAGGGCGGCGTACGCCCGTTCGGTGAAGCCCTCGGCGGCATCGACGTCGACCACGAACCGGTTGGTCACCAGCACCGGGGGTTCCTCCTCGTAGAGTCTGTGGGATGCAGCGTACGCAGCGCCCTCTGCTCGCCCGGTTGGCCGGGGCGAACCCGACGTCGGTGTTCCTGCTCACCCTGGTGGTGGTGCTGGTGGCGTTCTTCACGCCCGGGGTGATCGGCGGGCTGCTCACGCTCGCGCTCGCCGGGGTCCTGATCGCCCTGTTGGCGACGACCTGGGCGGTTCAGGCACCGCAGACCCGGCTGATCCGACTGGTGATGCTCACCCTGCTGGTGACGGTGGGCCTCGCGAAGCTCCTCTGACATGCAATCATGCGTTTTTGACAATCATTATCGTTGCCACGGACAGTTGACGACATGACCAACCGCGCCACGTACCGTGTCCTGGCCGCCGCGACCGCCCTCCTCGCCCTGGGCGCCGGGGCCGGCTGCTCCACCGGCGGTGCCGCCGGCGCCGACCCCAAGCGAGTCGACGTGGTGGCCGCGTTCTACCCCCTCCAGTTCCTGGCCGAACGGATCGGCGGCGACGCGGTCCGGGTCACCAACCTGGCCAAGCCCGGCGCCGAGCCGCACGACCTGGAACTCAACCCGAGCCAGGTCGGTGAGGTCAGCGACGCGGAGCTGATCGTCTACCTCAAGGGGTTCCAACCGGCGGTGGACGACGCCGTGGCCCAGAACGGCGGCGACCGGGCGTTCGACGTGACCAGCGTGCAGCCACTGTTGGACGCGTCCGCCGGCGGGCACGACCACGAGGGCGAGGAGGGGCACGCCGAGGAGAGCGGCGGCAAGGACCCGCACGTCTGGCTCGACCCGACCCGGCTGGCCGGCATCGGCGACCAGCTCGCCCAGCGCCTCGGCAAGGCCGACCCGGACCACGCCGCCGACTACACCGCCCGAGCGGCTGCCCTGCGCACCGACCTGACGACCCTGGACGGCGAGTTCAAGCACGGTCTGGCGACCTGCCAGCGGCGGGAGATCGTGACCAGCCACGCCGCGTTCGGCTACCTCGCCGACCGCTACCAGCTCGACCAGGTCGGCATCACCGGGCTGAGCCCGGACGTCGAGCCCTCGCCGCAGCGCCTCGCGCACGTGATCGAGGAGGCGAAGGAGCACCAGGCCACCACGATCTTCTTCGAGACCCTGGTCAGCCCGAAGGTGGCCGAGACCATCGCCGGTCAGGTCGGCGCGAAGACCGCCGTACTCGACCCGATCGAAGGGCTCGCCGCCGGCAGCAACGGGGACTACCTTTCGGTGATGCGCACCAACCTGCGGACCCTGCAGACTGCCTTGAGCTGCTCGTGACCTCACCTGTCATCACCGTCGAGCACGGGGTGGTCGGCTACGACGGCCGCCCCGTGCTCCGGGACATCTCGCTCACCGTGACCGCCGGCGAGGTGGTCGCGATCCTCGGCGCCAACGGCTCGGGCAAGTCCACGCTGATCCGCGCCGTGCTCGGGCTGGTGCCGATCAGCGCCGGCTCGGTCACCCTCTTCGACCGGCCGTTGCGCCGGTTCCGGCAGTGGGCACGCATCGGGTACGTCCCGCAGCGCCTGGGCGCCGGCGGCGGCGTACCGGCGACCGTCCGGGAGGTGGTGGCCTCCGGCCGGCTGGCCCGTCGGGGGGTGCTGCGTCCGCCGGGTCGAGCCGACCGGTCCGCCGTCGACGCCGCGCTGGGCGCGGTCGGGCTCGCCGACCGGGCCGGTGATCCGGTGTCCACGCTCTCCGGCGGCCAGCAGCAGCGCACCCTGATCGCCCGCGCCCTGGCCGGCCAGCCGGAGCTGCTGGTTCTCGACGAGCCCACCGCCGGAGTGGACGCGGCAAGCCAGGAGGCGTTCGCCGGCGCGCTGCGCGACTTCGTCGGCGACGGCGGAACGGTGCTTCTCGTCGCCCACGAGCTGGGCCCGCTGCGACCGGTGATCAGCCGGGCCGTCGTCGTTCACGAGGGTCGCATCGCCCACGACGGCGCGGTGCCGGACCCGGCCGGCCATCACGCGGAGCCCGACCACGACCACGTGCACCCGCACTGCTACGACGAGCCCGCCGGGCTGTGGAGCAACTGACCGATGGAACTCTTCCAGTACCCCTACATGCAGCGCGCCCTGATCGGCGCGCTGGTGATCGGCTTGGCCGCGCCGGCGCTCGGCATCTACCTGGTGCAGCGCCGGCTGGCGCTGATCGGCGATGGTGTGGGGCACGTGGCGCTGACCGGCGTCGGGGCGGGACTGCTGCTCAACCGCTCACCGGTGCTGGTCGCGGTGATCGCCGCCACCATCGGCGCGATCGCCATCGAGATCGTCCGGGCCCGTGGGCGTACCTCCGGTGACCTGGCTCTGGCCCTGCTCTTCTACGGCGGCATCGCGGGCGGCGTACTCCTGGTCGGCCTCTCCGACGCGACCAGCGCGAACCTCAACGCCTACCTGTTCGGGTCGCTGACCACCATTTCGCCCGCCGACCTGATCACCATCGCGCTGCTCGGCGCGGCGATCCTGGTCACGATGATCGCGTTGCGGCCGGCGCTCTTCGCGGTCAGTCACGACGAGGAGTACGCCCGGGTCTCCGGCCTGCCGGTCCGCACGCTGAACCTGCTGATCGCGGTCGCCACCGCGGTCACCGTGACCATCGCCATGCGGGCCGTCGGCGTGCTGCTGATCAGCGCGTTGATGGTGGTGCCGGTCGCCACCGCCCAGCAGGTCACCCGGGGCTTCCGCAGCACGATGGCCGCCGCGATGGCTCTCGGTTTCTTCGCCGCAGGCTCGGGTGTCTGGGTGGCGGCCACGGCGGACACCGCACCGGGAGCCTCGGTGGTGCTGGTGGCGATCGCCTCGTTCCTGGTGGTGGCCGTGGCCGGCGCTGTCTGGCGGGCCGTGCGCCGTCGGACGACGCCGACCGCCGCGCCGACACCGGAACCCCACGAGGTCGTGCTGAGCTGAGCCTGGTCAGCGCGGCATCGGTGGTATTGGTTACCGTTGCAGGATGACCAGCGCGACGGGCTACGACGGGTTCGACGGGGCCAGCGAGCTGCTGCGCGCCCTGTCCGCTCCCATTCGGCTGGCCATCGTCAGTGAGCTGGCCGGCGGCGAGCGGTGCGTGCACGAGTTGGTGGAGAAGCTCGGCGCGGCGCAACCACTGGTCTCCCAACACCTGCGGGTGTTGCGCGGAGCGGGCGTGGTGCGCGGCTCCCGCCGCGGCCGGGAAATCGCCTACAGCCTGGTCGACGAGCACGTCGCGCACATCGTGGCGGACGCGGTCAGCCACGCCGGGGAGGGATCATGAGCGAGAGCAGCGCCGCGGTGCGCAACACCCGGCAGCGTTCGGCGGTGAGCGCGCTGCTGGGCGAGATGGAGGGCTTCCACAGCGCCCAGGACCTGCACGCGATGCTGCGGCAGCGAGGCGAGCGGGTCGGCCTGACCACCGTCTACCGCACCCTCCAGGGGCTCGCCGACGCCGGTGAGATCGACGTGATGCGTCCGCCGGGCGGCGAGCACCTCTACCGCCGGTGCAGCGAGGGGCACCACCACCACCTGGTCTGCCGGGTGTGCGGGCGTACGGTCGAGGTGGCCGGCCCGGCCGTGGAGAGCTGGGCCGATCGGGTCGCCGCGCAGCACGGCTACGCCGACGTCAGCCACACCCTGGAAATCTTCGGCACCTGCCCGACCTGCCCGCGCTGACCAGCGTGTAGCCGTGTCAATCCTTGAGTTCCGGCCGGTGCGGCCGGTCGGCAGCGAGACAGCCCTGCTCGACTGGCAGCGCATCCACAACCTGATCATCCCGACCGATCCGCTGTCGGTCGACGAGATCGCCGTCCGCGCGCAGCGGAACATTCTCGAGGTCGCGTACGCCGGCACAGTGCCGGTGGGCTGCTCGACAGTGCGACCCCCGGAGTTCGACAGCGCACCCGGGACGGTGATCGCCCGGGTTCTGCCCGAACACCGACGGCACGGGTACGGCGAGCAGATCTACGAGCGCGGGCTGGCCGCCGTCCGTGAACTCGGCGCGCACGTCGTCCAGACCGTCATTCTGGCGTCCAACGACGACGGCCTGCGGTTCGCCCGCCGGCACGGCTTCGTCGAGATCGAGCGGTACGTCCTGCCCGGCGACACTGTCGCGTTCGTGGACCTCCAGCTCGCCTGATCACGGACGCCGCGAGCGGTGCGGGGCAGACCCGACCCGGCTCCCGGCGGACACCGGTCTCGGCCGGTGCCTGGCACGCTGGCCGGCGGGTGCCGCCCTCAGCCCGTTCGTGGCACGCTGGCCGGCGTGAAAATCTATGCCGATCGGTTTCCGACCGCCGCCCGTCAGTTGCTCACCGACCTGCTCGTCGTCGCCTGGGTGTACGTGGCGATCCGCGGCGCCCTGTGGCTGCACGACCTGGTGCAGAAGCTCGCCGTACCGGGGCAGAAGTTGGAGGGCGCCGGCAGCGGGCTCGCCGACAACCTCGCTGAGGCCGGCAGCAAGGTCCGCCGGGTGCCGCTTGTCGGTGACGAACTCACCGCGCCGTTCCGGCAGGCCGCCGACGCCGCCCGAGGGCTCGCCGACGCCGGCCGCGACCAGCAGCACCTCGTCGACCAGCTCGCCCTGGCTCTCGCCGTCGCGGTGCTGATCTTCCCGCTCGGCATCGTGCTGTTCGGTTGGCTGCCGTTGCGGGTCCGCTGGATGCGCCGGGCCGGATCGGCGGCGAAGCTGGCCACCGGGCCGGCCGGGCGCGACCTGCTCGCCCTGCGCGCTCTGGCCACCCAACCACTGGGCCAGCTGACCCGGATCGGCCCCGACGTCGCCGAGGCGTGGCGGCGCGGCGACGGCGCGACAGTCGACGCGCTGGCCGCCCTGGAGCTACGCCAGCTCGGCCTGCGCAGCCGGAGCAGCTGAGGTCTCGTGAGTACAGGTCGCGCCCGCGCCCGCGCCCGCGCCCGCGCCCGCGCCATGATCCCGCGCCACCGCCATGATCAAGTGATGAGAAGTAGGTCTCCACGCCGCCTCCGACCTACTTCTCATCACTTGATCATGAGGACTGTGGCGTCGTCGACGCGCCCGTGGACACCCTGACGCGCGCTGCGCCAACTCGGCCTGCGCGGCCGGGGCCGCTAAAGTCGTCGGGTGTTCTACTTCCTCGTCGTCATCGCCGTCCTGCTGCTCGGCTACGCCGCCGTCCTGGTCTCCTTCCTCCGCCGGGGCAAGAAGATCCCACCCGCGGCGTACCTGGCCCTGGCCGGGCTCAACGGTCTGATCCTGGCGGGAGTGCTGGCCTGGGCGGTCTCCCGCTGACCGACGTGGGGAGCCCACGGCACCAGCGCCGGCACGGCGGCGAGCCCACACGGCGCCGCCCAGACAGCGACAGACCCACCCGGCGGCGAGGCCGCACGACAGGGCTCAGGGCTTTGGCGGGATGCGGCGGCGGACGTCCTCGGAGGTGGACGGGCCGGGCGACCAGCGGGCCACCCAGGGCAGCTCCTCGGACGGGGTGAGCACGCCCTCCTCCAGGCCTGCGTAGCGGCCGGCGAGGATGCGCTTCGCGGCGGCGGTGTCGACCGAGTCGGTGTTGTCCCAGAGTGCGGCGAACAGGGCGTCCACCCGCACCCGCGCCTGCCGGCAGAACAGGTCGGCCAGCTCGACGTTCTCCGGGCGGCTGTCCCGTTCGGCGGAGGCCCGGACGCAGACCGCGGACATCGCGAACAACTCGGCGCCGATGTCCACCACCCGGCCGAGGAACGCCTGCTTACGCTCCATCTTTCCCTGCCAGCGGGACATCGCGTAGAACGTCGAACGGGCCAGCTTGCGCGACGAACGTTCCACCTGGCGCAGGTGCGCGGCGAGCGGGCCGAACTCGGCGTACGCCGAAGGGCTCTGCCCCCGACCGACGGCGAGGGTGGGCAGCCACTTCGCGTAGAAGGCGCCCGCTCGCGCGCCGGCTCGGGCCTTGCGGCCCAGCCCCGCGTCCGGGTCGATGATGTCGCCGGCCACCGACAGGTGGGCGTCGACCGCCTCCCGCGCGATCAGCAGGTGCATGATCTCGGTGGAGCCCTCGAAGATCCGGTTGATCCGCAGGTCGCGCAGCATCTGCTCGACGGCGGCCGGGCGTTCGCCGCGGGCGGCCAGTGAGTCGGCCGTCTCGTAGCCGCGCCCGCCCCGGATCTGGATCAGCTCGTCGGCGATCTTCCAGGCCATCTCGCTGGCGTACAGCTTGACCAGTGCCGCCTCGATCCGGATGTCGTTGCGGTCGTCGTCGGCGAGCAGGCAGCAGAGGTCGAGCATCGTCTCCATGCCGTACGTGGTGGCGGCGATGAAGGAGAGCTTCTGCGCGACCGCCTCGTGCTCACCCACCGGCCGTCCCCACTGGACCCGGTCGGCGGCCCACCCCCGGGCCACGTTCAACGCCCACTTGCCGGCGCCCACGCACATGGCCGGCAGCGAGAGCCGGCCGGTGTTCAGAGTGGTCAGGGCGATCTTCAGCCCCTTGCCCTCGCCACCGATGACGTTCTCGGCGGGGACGATCACGTCGTGGAACCGGGTCAGGCTGTTCTCCAGCCCGCGCAGGCCGATGAACTCGTTGCGCCGCTCGACAGTGATGCCGGGGCTGTCGCCGTCCACCACGAACGCGGTGATGCCGCCCCGACGTCCCTCGGTGGCCGGCACCCGGGCCATCACCACCAGCAGGGTGGCCACGATGCCGTTGGTGGCCCACAGCTTCACACCGTTGAGCCGGTAACCGGTGCCGTCCTCGGTCGGCTCCGCGATGGTGGCCAGCCGGGCCGGGTCGGAGCCGACGTCCGGCTCGGTGAGCAGAAACGCGGACACCTCGCCGGCGGCGAGCCGGGGCAGGAAGCGTTGCTTCTGCTCGGCGGTGCCGAACATCTTCAGTGGCTGCGGCACCCCGATCGACTGGTGCGCCGAGAGCAGCGCGCCGATGGCCGGGCTGACCGAGCCGGCCAGCATGAGCGCCCGGCAGTAGTGCAGGTTGCTCAGACCGAGCCCGCCGTACTTGCGGTCGATCTTCATGCCGAACGCGCCGAGGTCGGCCAGGCCGTGGAACACCGAGTCGGGTATCGACGCGTCCCGCTCGATGGCCTCACCATCAACCTCGGAGGTCAGGAAGGCGCGGAACCGACCAAGGAACTCCTCCGCGCGAGCCACGTCGTCCGGATCGGATCGGGGCCACGGGTCGATCAGGTCGAGCCGGAACCGGCCGAGGAACAACTCCTTGCCGAAGCTGGGTCGGTCCCACGTGGACTCTCGGGCGGCCTCGGCGACCTGCCGGGCCTCCTTCTCGGTGACCTGCCCGGCTTCCGCGGGCAGCGGCGCGGCGGCGCCGGCGGTGGTTTCGGAGTCGGGGCCGTCCGGTGCCGGTCGGCCATCCTGCGTCGTGGTCACGGCTGCCCCCTCGAAGCTCGATGCGGCTACCGCCACGCTACCCCCGGTTGTTACCCAGGGGTAGCGCTGCGTGAAGATCGACGCGGTCAGCGACCCTCGATGGTGTCCGGGTCGTCGTCATCGTCGTCGATGTCGTCCTCACCCCAGCTGCGTCGGGCGAACGGCAGGGCCACCCAGAACGTGAGGAACCAGATTCCGGTCAGGGCGCTGAGCACGAAGGCGATCGGCCGGTCCAACACGAAGTCGGTGATCAGCAGCACCGCACTGACCATCGCGATCAGCATGAAGGCGAGGCCGCCGGTCGCCATCCGGTGCGCGAAGCGGACCAGCTCCGGTTTGCGCCCCTGCCGGAACAGCGCCCGGTGGAACGCCACCGGCGAGATGATCATCGCCGTGGCGGCGGCTGCCGCGAGCAACGCCACGATGTAGACGTCGCGTTGGAACTCGGTGGTCTCGGTGAACCCGTTACTGAACGGCAGGGTGAGCAGGAAGGCGAAGAGGATCTGCACGCCGGTCTGGGCGACCCGCAACTCCTGCAGCAGGTCGGCGAAGTTGCGCTGCCAGCGCTGCTTCTCGGTCTCCTTGGACACGCGCTACCTCCGGTGAGACGCTACTGCCGGCGGTCCCGGCCGCCGGCAGCAACGCCAATGCCCCACCCGGCCGAGCGCGAAACAGCTTCACGACACCGGCCGTTCATCTCGGCGACGCAGATCGGCCGCCAGCACCGTGTCAGGACCCGCGTCGGATACGGCCCGCGTACCGCGCTTCCAGCTCGTTGTTGTGCGCGTCGCCGTCCGGGATGTTCGCCGACAGGTAGACCGGGGGCCGCTCCCCCGCCGCCAGCAACCGCGCCACCACCTCCACGGTCACCTGCTGCGCCAGCAGCGCCGCAGTGATCGAGGAGACCGCGCCGACCGCGCCGCCGCCGGGCAGGGGCAGCGTCGCGTCGCCGTACGGCGCGCCGTTGTCGAGCACCACGTCGGCGAGGTCGCTCAGCTTGCGCCCGGACGGGTGCCGGGAGGCCATCCGGCCGGAGTGCCGCGCCGAGGTGATCGCGACCAACCCGTGGCCGTGTTCCTTCACCAGCGTGGCGAACTCCACCATCGCGCCGTTGACCCCGGAGTTCGAGGCGAGCACGAAGACGTCGGTGGGGCGCACCGGGGCCAGCTCGTAGAGGCGGTGCGCGACGGCCGGGTCCCGTTCCAGCAGCGGGCCCAGCCGGTCGGCCGGTTCGCCGCCAAGCAGCACCAGGTCGCGTAGCGCGATCCGATTGGTCGGCACCAGACCGCCGGCTCGGCCGGCGATCTCCATGGCGAGGGCCTCCGAGTGCCCGGTGCCGAACGCGTGCACCACGCCGTCGGCTCGGACGGCCTCGGCGATCAGGTCGGCGGCCCGCCCCACCGCCTCCCGCTGACTGGCGGCCACCCGGCCGATCGTCTCGGTCACCACGGCCAGGTAGTCCTCGGCACTCACCGTCATGCGTCCTCCGTCGTTCGATTACGAGCCAGCCAGCGAACCGCGAAGTCGACCGCCGCCCGCTGGCGCATCAACCGGCCGATCCCGGTGCCGACCGGTGCGGTGCGTACCGCTCCGGTGGCCTCCAGGTCCTCGCCCAACGCGGCGAAGTCGTCCGCGTCGAGTCGTACGTCCTGCCACCACACCCACTCCCGACCACCGTCGGCGGTACGCACGGCGGCACCGATCCGCTCCCGGGGCGAGCCGGGGCGGCGGTATTCGGCCAGGTGCAGCGATGTGCTCGCGGAGTGGCCGACACCCAGCAGCAACACGTCGGCGTCCAGGTCGTAGAGGCGGGCCAGTGGGGAGCCCTCGCCGAGCATGTCGGCCAGGGTGTGCCCGGCCACCACCTGCTCGGCGGCCGGCCCGAGCGCGGCGAACGACACCTGGGGATGCGAGCTGCGCAGAGCGCCGGGCCAGCCGCGGACCGTCTCGGCGAGCGCCCCCATGAACCGGCTCGGGGTGACCGCCGGGTCGAACCCGGGCATCTCCGAGCGGATCAGCGGCCACCAGTCCGCCGGCACCGGCGGGTTGCGCCACTGGGCGGGATCGCTGTTCTCCGGTGTGTGGGTGGGCACGACGATCGTGCCGTCCGGACCGAGCGCGTCACGCAGGGCGAGCACCACCGCCTGCGGCCCGCCGCTGATGAATCCCAGCGGACGGAGGCCGGCGTGCACCAGCAGCGTCGCGCCGGGGCGTACGCCCAGCACGCGCAGCTGCGCGGCGATCGACCGGCGGCTGCCCGGCCCGCTGGCGTCCGTCGTCACGATGACCCTCCCCCGGTGACCCACACGACTCAGGCCGTTCCGCCGGCTCGGGCCAGGATCGCCTCGGCGAGCGGGCCCGGGGCCGCGTCCGGGATCCAGTGGCTCACTCCGGCCAGTTGCACGAAGCGGTAGTCCCCGGTGACGTTCGCCGCACACGCCTCGGCGGCGGTCCGGCCGATGGCGATGTCCCGGTCACTCCAGACGTACGTGGTGGGCACCGCGACCGGGCCGACGGCGGCCAGGTCGGCGCGGGACATCGCCCGGTACCAGTTCAGCGCGGCCGTGAGCGCACCCGGCTCGCGCATCGGGTCGGCGTACCGGTTCACCCGGGCCGCGTCGCCCACCCCGCCGAGCATCTTGCGCAGCGCCGTCGCGTTGAACGCCAGCAGCACCTTCTCCGCCTTGTCCGGCTTACGGAACAGCGCGATGTACGACGACCGGGCCTTCTGTTGGCTGTCGTTGGCCAGGGCGTGCGCCATGGCCGCCGGATGCGGTACGGACACCGCGGTCAGCGTGTGCACCCGCTCGGGGTGCCCGGCGGCGACCGCCCAGGCCACGATCGCGCCCCAGTCGTGGCCGACCAGGTGCACGGCATCCAACCCGAGGGCGTCGAGCACCGCCACCACATCGGCGACCAGTTCGGGGATCCGGTAGTCGGCCACCGCCGTGGGCCGAGCGCCGGGTGAGTAACCGCGCTGGTCCAGCGCGTACGTGCGCAGCCCACCCGCGTGCAGCGCCGGCACCACGTCGTCCCACTCGCCACTGTGCTGAGGGAAACCGTGCAGCAACAGGACGGGTACGCCGTCCGTCGGACCGCCGACGGTCACCTCGAATGTGAAGCCTCGCGCGTCAACCCGCATGATCGGAAGCGTACCCAGCCGGCGGTGGGCCGGTCGCTCCCGCAGGTCAGGCGGATGCCCTGCTGGGCCCGCGACCGTGGTCGGTGTTAGCGTCAGCGAGACAACTTCATATCCGACAGGGGAGCGCACAGCGCTGAGAGTGCGGGCACGCCCGCAGACCCTCGAACCTGATCTGGGTAATGCCAGCGCAGGGAGTTCGGTCGACCTCCAGCCGCGCCGCAGTCCGGTGCCACCGGACGCGGCGTGCGTCTTCTCCTGGTTCGCACTCACGAACTGGGAGCAACACATGAAATCCACCCCCGACACACACCGTTGGCGCACCATCGACATCGTGGTCGCCTCGGTGATCGCGGTCGCCTTCGGCGTCATCTTCTGGGCCTGGGGCCTGGTCTGGAGCGCCACCGAGGGCGCGTTCGCCTTCTTCCCGCCGGCGCAGACGCTGCTCTACGGCGTCTGGCTGATGCCGGCGGTGATCGGTGGGCTGGTCATCCGCAAGCCCGGCGCCGCGCTCTACTGCGAGACCGTGGCCGCGGTCCTGTCCGCGCTGCTGGGCAGCCAGTGGGCCGGCACGGTGATCCCGCAGGGCATCGTGCAGGGCATCGGCGCCGAGCTGGCCTTTGCCGCCTTCCGGTACCGGTCGTTCCGGCTGCCGACCGCGGTGTTCGCGGGCGCGCTGACCGGCCTCAGCGCCGCGCTGTTCGACTTCTTCGTCTGGAACGTCGACTACGCGCTGACCGATTACCGCATCCCGTACGCGCTGCTCACCATCGTCAGCGCCACCGTGATCGCCGGCCTGGGCGGCTGGCTGCTCACGAAGGCCCTGGCCAACACCGGCGTCCTGGACCGCTTCCCCGCAGGCCGAAGCCGAGCCCTGATCTAACCCACACCCACTCGCGTCGATCATGAGGTTGACGGGCGGATGGATCTTCATAACCACCGTCAACCTCATGATCGACCGTGCAGGGTTGAGCGGGGGTGGGG
>NZ_QGSY01000161.1 GCF_003857035.1 Micromonospora arida | reverse complement strand
GCGGGTGCACTGGGCGGGCACCGAGACGGCCACCCGCTGGAGTGGCTACCTGGAGGGCGCGGTGCGTGCCGGTGAACGGGCGGCGGCCGAGGTCCTGGCCGGCTGAGCGGCACGACCGCAGCCGGCCCGGTCTCGGCGGGACCGGGCCGGCCACGGCCCTGGGTGCTACCCGACCGACCCGTTCACGGAGGACCGGGCCGGCGCGGGCGCCCCGGTCAGGGGTAGGTGGTCAGGTACACCTGCTGGTTGGCCGCGTTCGCGGTACCACCGGCGTTGTTGATCACCCGGTTGATGGTGCCGACGCCACCGAGCGAGACGGTGACCATGTTGGTGAAGCGCACGTTCGGGTTGTTGGGCACCTCGAAGGCCCGCTCCTCCACCACAGCGGGATTGACGTTGAAGTAGCTGTAGCTGCCCAGCCCGAACGCCTGGTGGCTGGTCACCGAATCGGCGACCTTGTACGCGGCGTAGCCCCGGGTCGACCCGTTCATCCAGGCCGCCTGGTTGGGCGGGTCGTACGGCAGCTCGTTCTGGTAGAAGTACGTCCGGCCGCCGTTGCAGTTCCAGATGGTCTGGTACTTCTGGTAGTGCTCGACGAAGAGGCCGTACATGGTGACGTTGTCGCCGTTGACGGTGAGCCCGGTGTCGGCGGTGTTCAGCGTCCACCCGGTCGGCACGCCGCTGGCGGCGTGGTCAGCCCGCCACAACCACATGTGGTCGCCGATCACGTTGTCGCTGTTGACCGTCAGCGTGTTGGTGGCCTTGCCGACGTGCGGCCCGCCGATACGGAAGAACACGTCGTGCAAAGAGGTCGGGTTCGTGGCGTGACTCGCGGACGAGCCGGACGGCCCGACCTCCATCAGCACCGGCGAGTTCGTCGTGCCTGCCTCGAACATGAGGCCGGCCACCTTCACGCCGTCCACATCGGCCACCCGCATGCCCACCGCGCCGTTGTCGGCCTGGATGGTGGCCAGGCCGAGACCGAGGACGACAGTGTCGGCCCGGTTGACCTGGATCGGCTCGGTGACGCGGTGCACGCCCGGGGTGAAGAGCAGGTGCCGCCCCTGGGCGAGGGCCGCGTTGATGGTGGCGGCGCTGGTGCCGGGCTGGACCACGTAGAACTGCGACAGCGAGATGGACGAGCCGGCCGGGGTCTTGTTGTACCAGCTGGTTCCGGTCGAGTTGGTGCGCAGCGCCGGCACGAAGACCCGGTACTCACCGGTGCCGTCGACGTACAGGAACGGCTTCTCCCGGACCTGCGGGGTCTGCGGGATGACCGTGTGCGACGGGTTGGGGAAGCTCGGCGCCGGAGCGCCGTTGACGCCCTGGAAGACCATGTTCCACACCGAGCCGGTCCAGCCGTTGCCGAACTCGCTGTTGCGGGAGTACCACTGCTGCTGCGAGCCGGAGACGACCAGGCCGTCGATGCGGGTGTCGGCCATCAGACCACCGCTGGACCAGCCGTCGCCGCCGTTCCAGAGCTGGATCTGGTTCTGCGCGCCGCGCAGGTGCATCCGCCGGTACGGCGCCGCCTGGGACACCGCCCAGCGCTCCACGGTCTGCCCGGCGGGCAGGGTGACCGACAGGTTCTCGGCGGCCCGCCAGAAGTTCTGGGTGGCGTTGCCGCCGAACCAGAACGCCTCGGCACGCACGTGGCCGTTGAGGTTGACGTCGTCGGGGCTCATGCCGAGGCCGGCGACCTGGGTGAAGAAGCCGAGGTTGACGTCGGCGGTGTAGGTACCGGGCTTGAACAGCACCGCGTAGCGCTGCGGGCCGAACTGGTTGGTCTCCTGTTGCGTGAAGATGGTGTTCAGTCGACTCTGGATCGTCGACGTCGGCGTGCTCGGGTCGAAGACGAACGTGTTCGGCCCGAGGTTCGGGTTGCGCGGGTCGGTCGTATCGACCGGGGGCTCGCCGGTCCCGCCGCCGGTGGTGTTCACCGCCAGTTCCCACAGCGAGTAGCCGTAGGCGGTGCCCCGGGCGGTGCCGTACATCCGCAGGTAGCGCCCGCTGCCGGCGACGGTGAGGGACTGCGTGCCGCCGGTGGCCGTGGTGGTGGAGTAGATGGTGGTCCAGGTGGCCCCGTCGGCCGAGGTCTGGAGCTGGAAGGCCCGGGCGTACGCGGCCTCCCAGGTGAGCACCACCCGGCAGATGGTGCGGGTGCTGCCGAGGTCGACGCGCAGCCACTGCGGGTCGCTGGCGGTGCTGGCCCAGCGGGTGCCCGTGTTGCCGTCGACCGCCGCGGATGCCGCGAGGCCGGCGTCCTGGCTGGACGAGGCGGTCGCCGGGCTGCCCTGCGCGACGTTGGTGCTGCCGCAGGTCGGCGTGGTGCCGCCGGTCTCGCCGTACACCTGGAACTCCCAGAGCGAGTAGCCGTAGCCGGTGCCCCGGGCGGTGCCGTTCATCCGCACGTAGCGGCCGGCGCCGGTGACGGTGAGGTTCTGGGTGCCGCCGGTGCCGGTCGTGGTCGAGTAGATGGTCGTCCAGGTGGCCCCGTCGTCGGAGGTCTGGAGCTGGAAGGCCCGGCCGTAGGCGCCCTCCCAGAGCAGGTCGACCTGGCTGATGGTGGCGCGGGCGCCCAGGTCGACCTGAAGCCACTGCGGGTCGCTGAACGCGCTGGCCCAGCGGGTGCCGGTGTTGCCGTCGACGGCTGCGGAGGCCGGGGTGCCGGCGTTCTCGGTGGACGAGGCGGTGGCGGGGCGGCCCTGGGACAGCAGGGTGGGCGCGGCCTGCGCGGGCGCGGTGGCACCGGTCGGGGTGAGGGCCGCGACCAGGGCCACGGTGAGCCCGACGAGCAGGTGCCGGACGGCGCGTCGAGGACGCGGGCGTACGGATGTTGCACGAGATGTCATGACATCGCCTGTCGATAAGAGGGCTACGAGGGGGTGCCGCGCGGATGGGATCGACTCGCCCGTGGCGCCGTGGGTGGTGCCGCCGATGCGGCGTCGCGGGAGGGAGAGCGCTCTCGTAGGAGTGTTGCGGCGAGATTGCGACGGCGTCAAGACATCGATCTATAACTTCGTTATTTATCCCGAGGATCTTTTTTGCGTAATTTGCCGGCGGCGTTGACGTCGCCCCCGCTCAGCGGCGGACGCCGCCCTCGGTGAGGAAGCGGGCGATCGGGAGGGTGGCCGCGCCCAGCGCCACCGCGTCCACCCCGAGCCGGCACAGCTCGATCGACGCCTGCTCGTACGGCTGGCGCAGCGCCTGCCGGCCGGCCGCCTCCCGCACAGCCGGCAGCAGGTCGCCGAGGGCCATCGCCGCCCAGCCGCCGAGCACCACGCGCTCCGGGTTGAACAGGTTGATCAGGTTGGCCACCCCGGCGCCGAGGTAGCCGGCGGTGTCCTCCAGCACGCGTCGGGCGGTGGCCGAGGTCTCGGCGGCGGCGACCAGCGCGGCGATCTGGGACTCCTCGTCCTCGCCCAGCACCGGTCGACCCCGGCGTGCCTCCCGGTAGCGGTCGATGATCGCCTCCGCCCCCACGTACGCCTCCAGGCACCCGCGTGCGCCGCACCGGCAGACCCGGCCGCCGTACACCAGGGTGGTGTGCCCCCACTCCCCCGCGCTGCTGGACGCGCCCCGGTAGGTGGCGCCGTTTGTCACCACCGACGCACCCACCCCGGAGCCGACCAGTGCGAAGACGGCGTGCCGGGCGCCCCGGCCGGCGCCGAACCACATCTCGGCCTGGCCGAGGGTCTTCGCGCCGTTGTCGATGTGCAGCGGCAGGTCGGTGCCGGCGCCGATCAGACGCTCCAGCGGCACCCGGTCCCAGCCGAGGGCCTGGGCGTGCACGACGGCCTCGGTGCCCTGCTCGACCACGCCGGAGACGCCGATGCCGACGCCGAGCACGTCGCCGGGGGCCACCCCGGCCTGGCCGGTGACCGCCTCGATGCCGGCCAGCACGTGCCCGGCCACCAGGTCGGGCTCGGTGCGGGCCGGGTCGAGCGGGTACTCGACGCTGGCCAGCAGGGTCATCGCGAAGTCGAACAGCTCGACCCGGACCCGGGTCTCGCCGACGTCCACGCCGATCAGGAAGGCGAAGCGGGGCGCGATCCGCAGCAGCATGCTGGGCCGGCCGCCGTCGGACTCGGCGGCGCCGGCCTCGGCGACCAGCCCTTCGTCGATCATGTCGGCGACCACGTTGCTGACCGCGGGTTGGCTCAGCCCGGTGCTGCGCACCAGGTCCTGCCGGGTGAGCGGGCCGTCCAGGAAGAGCTTGGTCAGCAGGGCGGACCGGTTGCGCAACCGCACGCTGCGGTTGGTGGCTCGCGCCAGCTCCACTCGTCACCTCGTTCCTGTCGGCCGTTCGAGGCGACTGTAACCGCCTCGTGCTTGACGACCCACCGGCCAACAACTTTAATGACGACATAATTTAAGCCGTGATGTAACTCCCGGGAAACGCCGACGGACCTCGACGGCGCACCCCCGAACCCTGTCCGCAGCCGGCCCCCGTCGCCCGACCCCTATCGGTGACGAAGGCCGGCGGACCCCCACCACGCACCGGAAGGGCTGACCCGTGTCGAGACGACACCTCGGGATATTCACCGCCGCCGTACTGGCGGCCGCCTCGCTGACCGCCTGCGGAGGCTCCGGCGACGACTCCGCCGCATCGCCCAAGACGCTCACCTACTGGGCCAGCAATCAGGGCGCCAGCCTGGAGGCCGACAAGACCATCCTCCAGCCGGAGTTGGACAAGTTCGAAAAGCAGACCGGGATCAAGGTCACCGTCGAGGTGGTCCCCTGGTCGGATCTGCTCAACCGCCTGCTGGCCGCCGCCGCCTCCGGCAAGGGCCCGGACGTGGTCAACATCGGCAACACCTGGTCGGCGTCGTTGCAGGCCACCGGCGCGCTGGTCGAGTTCGACGACGCCGCCCTGCAGGCCGTCGGCGGCAAGGACCGGATCGTGCCCGCCGCGCTTGCCGCCGCCGGCGCCCCCGGCAAGCCGCCAGCCGCCGTGCCGCTCTACAGCATGGCGTACAGCCTGTACTACAACAAGAAGTCGTTCGCCGACGCCGGCATCACCGCGCCGCCGACCACCTGGGAACAGCTCACCGAGTACGGCAAGAAGCTGAGCACCGGCGGCAAGTGGGGCCTGGCGATCGAGGGTGCCAACCCGTCGGAGAACGCCCACCACGCCTTCACCTTCAGCCAGCAGTACGGCGGCGAGTGGTTCGACTCGGCCGGCAAGCCGACCTTCGACACCCCGCAGAACGTCTCGGCGATCAAGCGGTACATCGACTTCATGGCCGCCGACAAGATCACCAACCCGAGCAACGCCGAGTACGCGCAGAACCAGTCGGTCTCCGACTTCGCCAACGGCAAGGCCGCCATGCTGCTGTGGCAGTCCGCCGGGTCGAACCTGAAGACGCAGAACATGCCCGCCGACGCGTACGGGGTGGCACCGGTGCCGTTCCTGGCCAGCCCGCCGGCCGGCGGCAAGAAGGTCAACAGCATGGTCGCCGGGATCAACATGGCGGTCTTCAAGCACACCAAGAACAAGGACGGCGCGCTGAGCTTCGTCAAGTTCATGACCAGCGACGAAGAGCAGACGATCCTCAACAAGACGTACGGCTCGCTGCCGGCGGTGAAGACCGCGGCCTCCGACCCGGCGTTCAGTGCCACGGAGCAGAAGACCATCCAGGAGACCCTGGTCACCACCGCGGCCCCGCTGCCGCAGGTCCCCGACGAGAGCACCTTCGAGACCCTGGTCGGCACCGCGATGAAGGAGTTGTTCGCCGACGCGGCCAGCGGCAAGCCGGTCACCGAGGCGTCGGTGAAGGCCAAGCTGACCGACGCGCAGCAGAAGATGCGCTGACCCAGGCATCACCGGTGGCCGTGGTCGGGTGCTGAGCCCGACCACGGCCACCGACTCCGAGAGGACCCCGATGGCAACCAGCACCACCGCGCCGGACGCCGACCGGCGCGAATCCCGGGCCGGGTCACCGGCACGGGGGCCGGCCCGCCGGCCCCGCGGCCCCCGCCGCTCACTCCTGCCGTACCTGCTGCTCGCACCGGCCGTCGTGCTGGAACTCGCCATCCACGTGATCCCGATGGTGGTCGGGGTCTGGATGAGCCTGCTGGAGCTGACCCAGTTCCACATCCGCGACTGGTCCACCGCACCGTTCGTGGGGTGGGAGAACTACCGGGCGACGCTCGACCTGAACAGCGCCGCCGGCAAGGAACTGCTGCACTCGTTCTGGATCACCCTGGCCTACAGCCTGCTCTCGGTCGGGTTCGCCTGGCTGCTCGGCATCTCGGCGGCGGTCGTCCTGCAACGGCCGTTCCGGGGACGGGCGATCCTGCGGGCGCTGTTCCTCACCCCGTACGCGTTGCCGGTCTACGCCGCCGTGATCACCTGGAGCTTCCTGCTGCAACGCGACACCGGCCTGGTCAACCACGTGCTCGTGGACCAGCTCGGGCTGCTGGGCGAGCGGCCGTTCTGGCTGATCGGCGACAACAGCTTCTGGTCGCTGCTGGTCGTGTCGGTCTGGCGTAACTGGCCGTTCGCGTTCCTGTGCCTGATGGCCGGGTTGCAGAACGTGCCCGGCGAGCTGTACGAGGCCGCCGCGATCGACGGCGCCGGGTTCTGGCGTCGGCTGCGCTCGGTCACCCTGCCCATGCTGCGGCCGGTGAACCTGGTGCTCCTGCTGGTGCTGTTCCTGTGGACGTTCAACGACTTCAACACCCCGTTCGTGCTGTTCGGCGGCTCCGCGCCGGAGCAGGCCGACCTGATCTCCATCCACATCTACCGCAGCTCCTTCAAGACCTGGGACTTCGGCTCCGGGTCGGCGATGTCGGTGGCGCTGCTGCTGTTCCTGCTGGTCGTCTCGGCCGCGTACCTGCTGATCACCAACCGTCGGAGGGACGACCATGCGTGAGACCGCCGGTGAGCGCTGGGGCCGGCGCATCGTGCTGACCCTGCTCACCCTCTTCGCCGTCATCCCGCTCTACGTGATGGTCACGTCGGCGGCGAAGCCGTTGCAGGACGTGCAGAACGGGTTCACCTGGTGGCCCAGCCGGCCCACCCTGCAACCGTTCGTCGACATGTGGAGCACCGTGCCGCTGGCTCGGTACCTGGTGAACAGCCTGGTGGTGTCGAGCATCGCGGCGGTCTGCTCGGTGGCGGTGGCCATCTTCGCCGCGTTTGCGGTGAGCCGGTACCGGTTCCGCGGTCGGGGTGTCTTCTCGGTGACGGTGCTGTCCACGCAGATGTTCCCCGGCATCCTGTTCCTGCTGCCGCTGTTCCTCATCTACGTCAACCTGGGCAACGCCACCGGCATCGAGCTGTACGCCAGCCGTACCGGCCTGGTCATCACGTACCTGACCTTCTCGCTGCCGTTCTCGATCTGGATGCTGGTCGGCTACTTCGACTCGATCCCCCGGGGTCTGGACGAGGCGGCGCAGGTCGACGGCGCCGGTCCGCTGCGCACCCTGTTCCAGGTCATCCTGCCGGCCGCCGTGCCCGGCGTCGTCGCGGTCACCGTGTACGCGTTCATGACCGCGTGGGGTGAGGTGCTCTTCGCGTCGGTGATGACCGACGAGGGCAGCCGCACCCTGGCCGTCGGCCTGCAGGGCTACTCCACCCAGTTCAACGTCTACTGGAACCAGATCATGGCCGCCTCGCTGGTGGTCAGCATCCCGGTCGTCGTCGGGTTCCTGGCCCTTCAGCGCTACTTCGTCGCCGGCCTGACCGCCGGCGCGGTCAAGTGAGTCATCCAACCCCAGAGGAGAACCGACCCGTGCCCGACCTGTCCAAGCTGCCACCCGACTTCCTCTGGGGTGTCGCCACGGCGGCGTACCAGATCGAGGGGGCCGTCGACGTCGACGGCCGGGCGCCGTCCATCTGGGACACCTTCTCGGCGACCCCCGGCAAGGTCGACAACGGCGACACCGGCGCGGTGGCGTGCGACCACTACCACCGGTGGCCGGAGGACCTGGCGCTGCTGCGCCGACTCGGCGTGGACGCGTACCGTTTCTCGGTGGCCTGGCCCCGGGTCATGCCCGACGGCGTCGGGCGGGTCAACGCCGCCGGGCTGGACTTCTACGATCGGCTCGTCGAAACGTTGCTCACCGACGGGATCCGACCGTTCGTCACGCTCTACCACTGGGATCTGCCGCAGGTCCTCCAGGACCGGGGTGGGTGGCCGGAGCGCGCGACCGCCGAGGCGTTCGCCGACTACGCGGCGGTGGTGGCTGCCCGCCTCGGTGACCGGGTCGCCGACTGGTGCACTGTCAACGAGCCGCTCTGCGTGTGCTGGATCGGGCACCTGGAGGGCAACATGGCCCCCGGCGAGCGGGACCTCACCCGGGCGGTGCACGCCTCGCACCACGTGCTGCTCGGGCACGGCCTGGCCACCCAGGCGATCCGCGCCAACGCGACCCGGCCGGCGTCGGTGGGTCTGGTGGTCAACCTCAGCCCGATCGAGGCGGCGACCGACCGACCCGAGGACGTCGCGGCGGCCCGCCGGGCCGACGGGCACGTCAACAGGTGGTGGCTGGACCCGATCCACGGGCGTGGCTACCCCGCCGACATG
The DNA here is from genome assembly GCF_003857035.1 of Micromonospora arida. Lineage (GTDB taxonomy): Bacteria > Actinomycetota > Actinomycetes > Mycobacteriales > Micromonosporaceae > Micromonospora > Micromonospora arida. The sequence continues at coordinate 71,995 of NZ_QGSY01000161.1, read as the reverse complement.
ATCACCACCTACGGGGTCGAGCCGCCGGTACGCGGCGACGACCTGGCGGTGATCGCCACGCCGACGGACTTCCTCGGGGTGAACTACTACTTCCGTCAGCTGGTGGTCGACGACCCGACCGGTGCGGCCCCGTACGCGCGGCAGGTGCCGGTGCCCGGCTCGGTGGAGACCGCGATGGGTTGGGAGATGTACCCGGCGGGCCTGGAGCGGCTGCTCGTCGACGTGCACGAGGAGTACCGGCCGGGCCGGATCATCGTCACCGAGAGTGGCTCGGCGTGGCCGGACGAGGTCACCCCGGACGGCACGGTGGAGGACAAGGAACGCACCGACCACCTGGAGCAGCACCTGGCCGCGTGCGCGTCGGCGGTGGCCCGAGGGGTTCCCCTGGACGGCTACTTCGTCTGGTCGCTGCTGGACAACTTCGAGTGGGCGTACGGCTACGACAAGCGCTTCGGGCTGGTGCACGTCGACTACCCGACCCAGACCCGGACGGTGAAGGCGAGCGGCCTGCGCTACGCCGAGTTGATCCGCGCACACCAGCGGCTCGCCCGCACCACCGGCACCGCGACGCCGGTGGCCTGAACGGGGGCGGTGCGAGCGGCCGCCCGGGGTTTCGACCCCGGGCGGCCGTTCCCGTCCGATCGGACGAAACCGCCACCGACCGCGTTGGCGAATGGCTAGCCTGCGGCAATGTCCGCAGCACCCGACGAGGCCGAGCAGCCCGACGCCGGAGCGCGAGTGTCCGGCATCGACCGGATGACGGCCTTCAGCGACGGCGTCTTCGCCATCGTCATCACCCTGCTGGTCATCGAGTTGCGGGTGCCGGAATACCACGAGGGCGCGTTGCTGACCGGCCTGCTCGGCGAGGGCGCCTCCTACCTGGCCTTCGTGGTGTCCTTCGTCTACATCGGGGTGCTCTGGCTCAACCACCACGCGCTGCTACGGCTGATCCGTGGCACCACGCTCACGCTGAGCTGGATCAACCTCGCCGTGCTCTTCGGCGCAGTGATCATCCCGTTTCCCACCGCGGTGCTGGCGTCCGCGTTCACTCACGGCAACACCGACGACCAACGCGCGGCCGTCGCCCTGTACGCGCTGTCCGCCGCGCTGATGTCGGCACCCTGGCTGGTGTTCTTCGGCTACCTGCACCGGCACCCGGCGCTGCTGAGGCGTGGGGTCAGTCCCGAGTACGCGCGCACGCAGCGGCTGCGACCGGTCACCGGATTGATCCTGTACGGGCTCAGCGGTCTGCTCGGCTGGTTCGTCAGCCCGCTGCTGGGCCTGGTCGGCGTCATCGTCATGATCATCTATCACGCGGTCACCAGCGAAGGGCTACCCCGCTGGCTGACCCGTCGCTGACCGGGCGGAGTCGGAGCAGGTCGGCCGGGGTGTCCACGTCGGCCGGGGACCCGACGTCGTCACAGGGCACCTCGACCACCAGGTCCGGCCGGTCGCGCAGCAGGCCGCGAGCGCCCCGGTCGCCGAGGGCGTACCCGCTCAGCAGCGGCCAGGTTCGTCGAGTCAGCAGGATCGGGTGCCCGGGCCGGCCGGCGTAGGTGGCGACCGCGACGACCGCGCCGTCGGCGTACGCCTCGCGCACCCGGCGGACCGCGACCGGGCTGAGCAGCGGCTGGTCGACGAGGACCACGACGGCCGCCGGCACGTCGGCCGGCAGCGAGGCCAGGCCCCGCAGCAGCGACGAGCCCAGCCCGTCGGACCAGCGATCGTGCCGGACCGGCACCGCGCCGGGCAGGTCGGGCACCTCGTCGGCGCCCGCGCCGAGCACCACGTGCACCGGCGCGCAGCCGCCGTCGCCGAGCAGCCGGATCGCGCGCCGCACCAGGGGCTCGCCGTCCAGCTCGACCAGCGCCTTCGGCCGGCCGTAGCGCCGTCCGGCGCCGGCGGCGAGCAGCAGTCCGGCGGTCACCGTCGTCACCTCCCGTACGAAGGGCTTTGCGTTATTCGCCCTGGGATATACCGACAAAGCTAGTCTGGGCCGGTGCAGGGCGGACCGGAGAACACGACAACGATCGACGAGCGCCACTCGTCCCGGGTGACGTTCGAGGTCAACGGCGAGCCCCGTCAGGTGACCCTGGACAACCGCACCACCCTGCTCGACACGCTGCGCGAGCACCTCGACCTGACCGGGGCGAAGAAAGGCTGCGACCACGGCCAGTGCGGCTCCTGCACGGTGCTGCTCGACGGCCGCCGGGTGAAGAGCTGCCTGGTCTTCGCGGTCACCGTGGACGGCCGGTCGGTGGTTAGCGTCGAAGGGCTTGCCGGTCCGGACGAGCTGTCCCCGTTGCAGGCCGCCTTCATCGCGCACGACGCGTTCCAGTGCGGCTACTGCACCCCCGGGCAGCTCTGCTCCGCCCGCGGCATGCTCGACGAGGTCTCCCGAGGTTGGCCCAGCGCTGTCACCGACGACCTGAACACGCCCGCCGAGCTGACCGACGCGGAGATCCGCGAGCGGATGGCCGGCAACCTGTGCCGCTGCGCCGCGTACCCGCACATCGTCGCGGCCGTGCGCGAGACGGCGACGTCCTCGTGAAGGCGTTCCGCTACCACCGGCCCGCCGACGTGGCCGAGGCGGTCGCCGTGCTGGCGGCCGAACCGCGGGCCGCCTACCTGGGCGGCGGCACCAACCTGGTGGACCTCATGAAGCTCGGGGTGCAACGCCCCGACGTGCTGGTGGACGTGACCCGGCTTCCACTCGACACCGTCGAGGGGCTGCCCGACGGTGGGCTGCGGATCGGCGCGACCGTCCGCAACAGCGACCTCGCGGCCCACCCGGTGGTACGCCGCGATTACCCGGTGCTGGCCCGCGCCCTGCTCGCCGCCGCCTCCGGACAGCTGCGCAACATGGCCACCACCGGCGGCAACCTGTTGCAGCGCACCCGCTGCGTCTATTTCCAGGACACCGGCAAGGCGTGCAACAAACGGGAGCCGGGCAGCGGTTGCGCCGCCCTGCACGGCCAGAACCGCGATCTGGCGGTGCTGGACTGGTCCGAGCAGTGCGTGGCCACCCACCCGTCCGACCTGGCCGTCGCGCTGGCCGCCCTCGACACGGTGGTGGAGGTACACGAGGCCGACGGCCCCCGCGACATTCCGATCGCCGACTTCTACCGCTCCCCCGGCACCCACCCGGAACGGGAGACCACCCTGGCCCGGGGCGCGCTGATCACCGCCGTGCGGCTGGCGCCCCTACCGGCCGCGCGCCGCTCGACGTACCTCAAGGTGCGCGACCGGGCCTCCTTCGCCTTCGCCGTCGGCTCGGTGGCCGCGGTGCTGGACCTCGACGGGGACGTGGTTCGCGACGTGCGGCTGGCGTACGGCGCGGTGGCGCACCGGCCGTGGCGGGCGTACCGGGCCGAGCAGGAGTTGCGCGGTCGTCCGTTCAGCCCCGAGTTGGCGGCCCGGGCCGCCGACGCGGAGCTGGCCGAGGCGCGCCCGTTACGGCACAACGGCTTCAAGCTGCCACTGACCCGGGCCATCACCGTGCGGGCGCTCACCGAACTGGCGTCGTCGTGAGCACCGGGGCGGTCGGACGGGCGTACCCCCGGTTGGAGGGCCGCGAGAAGGTCACCGGCACGGCCCGCTACGCCGTGGAGTACCCGGTGGACGGGATCACCTACGGCTGGGCGGTGCCGTCGGCGGTGGTACGGGGCCGGATCACCCGCGTCGACACGTCGGAGGCACTCGCGTCGCCGGGCGTGCTGGCCGTCCTGCACCACGGCAACGCGCCCCGCCTCGCACCCGGTCCGGAGCCGGAGCTGTGGCTGTTGCAGGAGCCGACTGTGCACTACCGGGGGCAGTACGTCGCGGTGGTGGTGGCCACCAGCCTGGAGGCGGCCCGGGAGGGCGCCCGGCTGGTCCGGATCGACTACGACGCCGCCTCACACAGCACCGTGCTCACCGACGACCACCCGGGTCTGTACCAGCCGGACCACGTCAACCCCAGCTATCCGACGGACACCGCCGAAGGCGACTTCGACGCCGGGTACGCGGCCGCCCCGGTGCGGGTGGACGTCACCTACCGGACGCCGGCGTACCACAACAACCCGATGGAGCCGCACGCCACGACGGCCCAGTGGCACGACGGACGGCTGCTGGTGCACGACTCCAACCAGGGCGCGTCGTCGGTGCGGGCCACCCTCGCAGAGCTGTTCGAGGTGTCCCCGGAGTCGGTGCGGGTCGTGGCCGAGCACGTCGGTGGCGGTTTCGGCAGCAAGGGTTACGCCAAGGCCGCGGTGGTGCTGACCGCCCTCGCGGCCCGGCACGTGGACCGACCGGTGAAGCTGGCGCTGACCCGCCAACAGATCTTCGGGCCGATCGGCTACCGCACCCCCACCATCCAGCGGGTCCGCCTCGCCTCCGACGCCGACGGGCGACTCACCGCCATCTGCCACGACGCGATCAGCCAGACCTCGACCATCCGCGAGTTCGCCGAGCAGACGGCCGTCTACACCCGCAGCATGTACGCGGCACCCCACCGCCGCACCACGCACCGGCTGGTCCGCCTCGACGTGCCCACGCCGTTCTGGATGCGCGCCCCCGGGGAGTGCCCCGGCGCGTACGCCCTGGAGTCGGCGATGGACGAGCTGGCCATCGCGGTCGGCATCGACCCGGTGGAGTTGCGCATCCGCAACGACACGGAGGTCGACCCCGACCAGGGGCGGCCGTTCACCAGCCGCAACCTGGTCACCTGCCTGCGCGAGGGCGCGCAGCGGTTCGGCTGGGCGGACCGGGACCCGACGCCTCGCGCCCGGCGCGACGGGCGCTGGCTGGTCGGCACGGGGGTGGCCGGGTCGAGCTACCCGGCCCGCGCCAGGCCGTCGTCGGCCAGGGCCACCGCCCGCCCCGACGGGAGCTTCCTGGTCCAGATCAACGCCACCGACATCGGCACCGGCGCCCGGACGGCGATCTGGCAGGTGGCCGCCGACGCGCTCGGGGTGCCGCCGGAGCGGGTGGAGATCCACATCGGCGACAGCATCCTGCCGACCGCGCCGGTGGCCGGGGGCTCGATGGGCACCGCCAGTTGGAGCTGGGCGGTGATCCGCGCCGCGCAGGCGCTGCGCGAGAAACTGCGCGACGGCGGGCCGCCGACCGGCGAGGTGACCGCCGAGGCGGACACCGCCGACGAGGTGGGCGGGCAGCCCGCGCTGCCCCGGTACGCGTACGGGGCGCACTTCGTCGAGGTACGGGTCGACGCGGACACTGGCGAGGTACGTCTGAACCGGATGCTCGGGGTGTTCGCGGCGGGGCGGGTGGTGAACCCGACGACGGCGCGCAGTCAGCTCATCGGCGGCATGACGATGGGGCTGTCGATGGCGCTGCACGAGGAGGGCCTGCTCGACGAGCGGTACGGCGACTGGGTCAACCACGACCTGGCCACCTACCACATCACCGGCTGCGCGGACGTGGAGTCCATCGAGGCGTACTGGCTGGACGAGCGGGACGACGAGCTGAACCCGGCCGGGGTGAAGGGCATCGGCGAGATCGGCATCGTGGGCGCCGCGGCGGCGGTGGCCAACGCGGTGCACCACGCGACCGGTGTCCGGATCCGGGAACTGCCGATCCGACTGGACAAGCTCATCGGAGTATCAGACTTGGCTTAAATAAGCCGTCAGTGATACAACTGTCGTCGTGCACGCCTTCGACGTGCTGGGCGATCCGGTCCGGCGCCGCATCCTGGAACTGCTCGCCGGCGGCGAGCAGACCGCCGGCGCGGTCAGCGCGGTCATCCGCGAGGAGTTCGGCATCTCCCAGCCCGCCGTGTCCCAGCACCTCAAGGTGTTGCGCGACAACGGCTTCGCCACCGTGCGGCCGGAGGGCACCCGGCGGCTCTACGCGGTCGACCCACGCCCACTGCGAGAGGTCGACGGCTGGCTGGAGCACTTCCGCCGGTTCTGGACGCCACCCCTGGCGGCACTCGCCACCGAGCTGGCCCGGGGCCGACGCGAGCGTCGGCTGCGCGGGCCCGCCGACCCACCCGACGAGAGGAACACCTGATGTTCGACGCCACCGAGCAGATCAACGCCGTCCAGCGGAAGGTCGGCAGCCGCACCCTGGAAGCCGGTGAGGCGCGGGTCACCACGATCAGCCAGACCTACCAGGCGACGGCCGAGGATCTGTGGGACGCCTGCACCAGCGTCGAGCGCATCCCGCGCTGGTTCCTGCCGATCTCCGGCGACCTGCGGCTGGGCGGCACGTACCAGCTCCAGGGCAACGCCCACGGCACCGTCGATAGCTGCGAGCCGCCGCACCGCTTCACCGCCACCTGGGAAATGGGCGGCGAGGTGAGCTGGATCGAGGTGCGGGTCACCCCCGTCGGCGACGAGCGGGCCCGCCTCGACCTGGACCACATCGCGCACGTCGACCAGGACCGGTGGGCCCAGTTCGGGCCGGGCGCGGTCGGCGTCGGCTGGGACCTCGGGCTGCTCGGCCTCGCCTCGCACCTGGCCGCGGATGGCAGCGGGATCACCCCCGAGCAGGGCGCCGAGTGGACCGCCTCCGCCGAGGGACGACGGGCCATGGAGCTGAGCAGCCAACTGTGGTGCGAAGCGAGCATCGCCGCCGGCACCGACGCGGACGAGGCGAAGGCCGCCGCCGAACGCACCACCGCCTTCTACACGGGCAACCCGGCAGCCTGAGTGCGGGGCGAGGCGGCGACGCGGCAGCCTGGGTGGGGATCGGAGTAACGTGCTGCGGCATGACCGGCACGCCGTACTCGCACTGCTCCTACTGCGGCGCCGCCTACCCGCCGGCCGCCAGATGGCCGCGAGTCTGCGCGGTCTGCGGCGAGACCGTCTGGCGCAACCCGCTGCCGGTGGCGGTCGCGGTGCTGCCGGTCCGCACGGCCGAGGGCCTGGGTGTGGTGGTGGTCCGCCGGGACATCGAGCCGGCCCGCGGCCTGCTCGCGCTGCCCGGTGGCTTCATCGAGTACGGCGAGGAGTGGTCCGACGCACTCGTGCGGGAGCTGCGGGAGGAGACCGGCCTGATCGCGGCGGCCGAGGACGCCCGCCTGTTCGCGGTGCACGGGGCCCCGGCGGGCGGCACGATGATGGTCTTCGGAGTGCTGCCCGAGCGCGCGGCCGAGGACCTGCCACCGTCGGCGCCGACCGAGGAGGCAACCGAGTGGCTGGTGCTCACCGACCCGGTCGAGCTGGCGTTCTCCACCCACACCCGGGTACTCGCCGACTTCCTCACTCCCGACCACCCGGCCTGACTCCACCGCCTCGCTGACTGCACGCCCGGCTGACACCGCCGCCGGCACGATCCGGCCGCCACGGGCGGCCCAACGCTCAAGATCGTGCTTGATCCTTGTTGTAGTGGTATCAACAGCCGCCGAAGCCACTACTTCATGGATCGAGCACGATCTTGCGGTGCGGTGCGCCCGACCTGGGCACTGCCCGCTCGCTGTCTCTAGGTAGTCGGCGCATCGCGGGGCTCGTCTGGTGGCCCCTCCGTGATCGGCAGCAGGACCCGGAAGGTGGTGCGGCCCGGCTCGGTCTCCACCCGGATGTCGCCGTGGTGTTTGTGCACCACGATCCGGTACGAGATGTCCAGCCCCAGGCCGGTGCCCGCGCCCACCGGTTTCGTGGTGAAGAACGGCTCGAAGATGCGCGGGCGCACCTCCGGCGGGATACCGGGACCGGTGTCAATGATCTCCACTGCCAGTTGGTCGCCGATCCGTCCGGTGCGGACGGTCAGCACACCCTTCTCCCCCATCGCGCCCAACGCGTTGTCGATCAGGTTGGTCCACACCTGGTTCAGCTCGGCCGCGTACGCCGGGACCGGTGGGAGGTTCCGGTCGTACTCGCGGGCCAGCTTGACCTCGGCGGGGATCTTGCCCTTGAACATCACCAGCGTGGCGTCGAGCAGGTCGTGCACGTCCACCACCCGGTGCGGCGCGCGGTCCAGCTGCGAGTACTGCTTGGCGGCGCCGACGAGCCCGGAGATCCGGGTGACCGCGTCGCCGATCTCGCGCATCAGCAGCTCGGTGTCGACTGTGTAGGTGAGCCAACGCACCGCCGCCTCCAGGTCCGCGGCGCCGACCGCGGCCTTGACCTGCGCCAGCCAGGCCGCGTCGAGCCCACCGCCGACCAGGATCGGCGCCAGGTCCCAGGCCCCGCCGACGCCATGGTCCTCCAGCCAGTCGGTGAGGGTGTCCTCGGCGTCGGCGGTGGCCATCGGGGTGAGCTTCGGCGCGGTGGCCACCCGGGCGACCGCCTCCTCCTGCAACGCGACCAGGCCGTGCAGGGCGCTGCCGTCGAGCCGCCCGTCGGCGATCATGGCGAGCTTGTGCCGCATCCCGGCGACCCGGTCCCGCAAAACCGACGTGGCGCGCACCGCCGCCGCGGCCGGGTTGTTCAGCTCGTGGGTCAGCCCCGCCGACAGCGAACCGAGCGCCAACAGCCGCTCCCGTTCACCGACGATGGTCTGCGAGTCCCGCATACCGAAGAACAACCCCTCCAGCAGATGCATCGGCATCGGGAACCAGGACCGCAGGGCGTGCGCAAAGTCCTCCGCCGGCAACACGAAGAACTCCGCGTCGGTCACCGCCCGCAGGCTGTTGCGGTAGATCTGGTCGACCTGGTCACCCAGGTACGCCTGAGTGGCACCGCCGTACACCCCGCGCTGGTCGGTCCGGCTGACCTCGACGTCGTCGCCGCGCACCAGGCGACTCAACGCCACAGCCCCGCGCACCAGCACGAAGAAGCAGGTCGCGGGTTCACCCTCTCCGTACACGAGGGTGCCGCCGGCGCGCTGCTCGACCCGGCCGTGCTCGGCCAGCCAGTCGAGCTGCCCGTCGTCGAGCGCCTCGAACAGGAACAGAGTGCGCAACTGCGCCGGTGTCAGCCGGTCAGACTCGGTGGTCACAGGGACTCCTTCGCTCGCGACTGCGGGGCTCGCAAACCCGGCTCATTGGGCCTCCAGGTAGCGGTGCACCAGCGACACCGCCATCGCACCCTCGCCGACGGCCGAGGCGACCCGCTTTACCGACTCGGCCCGCACGTCCCCGGCGGCGAACACGCCCGGCACGCTGGTTTCCAGGTGGTAAGGGTCGCGTGACAATGACCAGCCGGCCGGCCGCCGCCCTCCGGCGAGCAGATCCGGACCGGTCACGATGAAACCGCGGTCGTCGCGGACCAGCACCCCGTCCAGCCAGTCGGTGCGGGGTTCCGCGCCGATGAAGATGAACAGCCAGGAGGTGTCGACCGAACGGGCCTCCCCGGTGCGGGTGTCGCACAGGGTGAGCCGTTCCAGGTGGTCCTCTCCCGCCCCGCCGACCACGGCGGTGTGCGGGTGCACGGTGATCCGGTCGATCCGCTCCAGCTGGTCGATCAGGTAACGCGACATCGAGGCGGTCAGGTCCGCACCACGGATGAGCAGGTGCACCCTCGACGCGTACCGGGAGAAGTGGACCGCCGCCTGGCCGGCGGAGTTCGCCCCGCCGACGATGTAGACGTCCTGCTCCACGCAGCTCGGCGCCTCGGTGGCGGCGGCCCCGTAGAACACCCCCCGACCGGTGAAGTCGGCCAGCCCCGGGGCGTCGAGCACCCGGTACGACACGCCGGTGGCCAGCACCACGGTGTGCGCGGCGATCTCGGTGCCGTCGCCGAATCGCAGCAGCCGGGCACCGCCGGCCTCGCTGAGACCGACCACCTCCCGGGCGCTGAGCAGTTCGGCGCCGAACTTGACCGCCTGCCGCCGAGCCCGATCGGTCAACTGCGCGCCGGAGACACCGTCCGGGAAGCCCAGGTAGTTCTCGATGCGGCTGCTCTGCCCGGCCTGACCGCCGGTCGCCCGCCGCTCCACGAGCACGGTGCGAAGCCCCTCCGACGCGCCGTACACCGCCGAGCCGAGACCGGCGGGGCCCCCGCCGATCACCACCAGGTCGTAGAAGTCACACGCCGGCACCACCGTCAACCCGGCCAGCGCGGCCAACTCGGCCTCGCTCGGGGCGACCAACGCCTTGCCCTCGGGCGTCACCACCAGGGGTACGTCCGCCTCGGTGGCCCCGGCCGCGTCGAGCAACCGGACGCCCTCCGGATCGTCGGACAACAGCCATCGGTACGGCACGAGGTTGCGGGCCAGGAAGTCGCGGACCTTGAACGACGGCGCCGACCAGCGGTGTCCGACGACCCGGATCTCCGCGCTGGCCGCGTCCGGGGTGACCGCCCACGCCTCCAGCAGGCCGTCGACCACCGGGTACAGCTTCTCCTCCGGCGGGTGCCAGGGCTTGAGCAGGTAGTGGTCCAGGTCGACCACGTTGATGGCCTCGATCGCGGCGTCGGTGTCCGCGTACGCGGTGAGCAGCACCCGGCGGGCCGCCGGGAAGATGTCCATGGCCGCTTCCAGGAACTCGACACCGGTCATCTCCGGCATCCGGTGGTCGGCCAGCAGCAGCGCGACCTGTTCGCCGCGCAGTTTGACCTCGCGCAGCGCGTCCAGCGCCTCCGGCCCGGAGGACGCCCGCAACACCCGGTAGCGGTCGCCGTAGCGGCGCCGGATGTCCCGGGCCACCGCCCGGGACACCACGGGGTCGTCGTCGACGGTCAGGATCACCGGGTTCGCCATGGCGCCATGAAATCACCTGTCGAGGGTCGACCGCACCATCGCCGAGGCCCGGCCGACGGTTGACCGCCCCGCAGACGGGTAAGCCGGTGAGCCGCGCGGGTGGTCAGACATCGACGACCCGTCCGGTTGCCGCGCACACCTCGGGGGGCCCATGGCGGACGCGACAGCGACCGGACCGACGACGTCGGGCGGGATCGTGGAGCTGCGGGTGCACGGTGTCTCCGGCGCGGGCGCGGACCAGGTGTTGGGCCGGCCGTACGTGCACCAGGTCGCCGGGGACCGCAGCGGAGGCTTCTACCGACCGCGCCCCGGCTATCCGGACTCCACCGGCACGGACGGGGTGACGCTGGAGGCGTACCGCTGGGGTGACCTGCCGTCCGGCACGGCCGTGCGGACGCTGTCGCTGGTCTTCCTGCTGCCGTTCATGCTCTGCAACGTGGCGCTCTGGATGCGCCCGGCGAACACCGTCTCGCAGCGCGGCTTCATGGCGCTGTGCCGGGTGCTCGCCCTCACCCTCACCGTGCTCTACGTGCTCTCCATCGTTGGGGTGGCGCTGGACCTGGTCGCGTGGCGCTGCATGGACACCCCGTCCTGCCTGGCCGGCCGGAGCTGGCTGTCCTGGCTCGGCGGGCGCCCGACCGGGCTACGCCTGGGTGTGCTGGCGCTCGTGCCGGTCGGCGCCATCGGGCTCGTCTGGGGGTTGGGCGCTCGCCCGGGCCATTCGTTCGACGCGTTCCGGACTTCGTCGACGCCGACGTCGAAACACCAGTTGAGCGCCGTCGGCCAGTGGGACGGCGAGCCGCTGGTGGGCCGGCTGCGCTCGGTCCACGTCGCGGTTGCGTTCGCCACGCTGAGCGCCAGCCTGCTGGCTGCGCGAGCCAGCCAGCACCGCTCGTGGGTGATGGCGACCCTGCTGACGGCCACCGGGGCGGTGCTGCTGGCCTGCCTGGTCCTGGTCACCGTGGTGCCGAGCATCGACCGCACCGACCCGTCGCCCCGGGTGGACGGCGTCTTCCGCGGGCTGCGCACCATCGCTTACGGCCTGACGATGCTGGTGATCGTGCACGTCGTCATCAGCCCGGCGCCGTGGCCGCAAGGCGGTGCGCTGCCCGGTTACGGCGCGATCGTGGCCTGGCTGTTCGTCAGCCAGACGGTGCTGGTGGTCGCGCTCGCCGTGCTGGTGCTCTGGCGGCGGGGCGGCGGGCAGAGCCGGTCACCGATACGCGCACTGGGAGCCCCGGTCTTCATGACGATCTCGGCCGGGCTCGCCGTGGCGTTCTCGGCCGAGCTGGTCTACCGGGTGGCGGACCTGCTCGATCGCGAGGGGACGACCGCGGACGGCCTGGAGACCAGCCCACCCCTGGCGTACTCATGGGCGATCTTCGGGTTCTTCATGGCCGTGGTGACCGCACTGCTGGTGGCCGGCCTGGTCACCAGGATGACCCGGCGCGGGCGGCGGCGGGCCGCACGGGCGATCGTGGCCGCCGACTTTCCGCACGCGCCCGCGTCGGCGGCGGACCGGCTGCGGCGGGTCGAGCAGGCGGTGGCCCGGGCCCGCTTCACCGAACGGCTGGAACCGCTCTCCGTGGTGTACGCCGGCCTGGCGGCGCTCGGCCTGGCCACCAGCGTGCTCGGCCTGCTCCAGCTTCCACCCGGCGACGTGGCGCAGCGCTACGTCGGGGTGCCGGAGGGCATGGTCAACTTCCTGATCGGGTCGGGTAGCTACGTGATCGCCGCGATCCTGCTCGGCCTGGTCGTGGGCGGCATCTTCGCGTACCGGACGGCGCAGTTCCGTCGGTACGTGGGGGTGCTCTGGGATCTGGGCACCTTCTGGCCCCGGGCGGCGCACCCGTTCGCGCCGCCCTGCTACGCCGAGCGGGCCGTGCCGGAGTTGGCCAAGCGAATCACCTACCTGGTGGAACAGGGGCAGGGTGTGCTGCTGGCCGGACACAGCCACGGCTCGGTGCTGCTCGCCGCCACGGTCCTGCAACTGCCCACCCGGATCACCGAGCGGGTCGCCCTGCTGACCTACGGGTCACCGCTGGGCCGGCTGTACTCCCGGCTCTTCCCGGCCTACGCCGACGAGCCGGCGCTGCGGGAGATCGGCGAACGGATCGGCTGGCGCTGGATTAACCTGTGGCGCGACACCGACCCGATCGGCGGCTGGATCTTCGCCTCCCACCGTCCCGGGGAGGCCGAGACGCTGACCGGTCCGCCGGCAACCGTGGACCGGCGGTTGACCGACCCGCAGGACGTGGTGCCGGCGCCCAGCGACAGCGTTCCACCACCGATCCTCGGACACTGGCCGTGCGAGTCGCAGGAAGCGTTCGGAGATGCGGTACGGGACCTGACCGCGCGACTGCGCCCCGCGCGCCCGGCACGCGACTGAGCCGGCCGGTACGAGTGCTCCGGCGGCCGGATATCGTCGCCTGGTGACCCCGTCCAAGCCACCCGCCCGCCGGTTGATCGCCTCGAACAAGAAGGCCCGACACGAGTACACCGTGCTGCGCACGTACGAGGCGGGCATCGTGCTGGTCGGCACCGAGGTGAAGTCGCTGCGCGAGGGGCGGGCCTCGCTGGTGGACGCGTTCGCGCACGAGCGCGACGGCGAGATCGTGTTGTACGGCCTGCACATCGCCGAGTACGCCTACGGCACGTGGACCAACCACGCCCCGCGCCGCAACCGCAAGCTGCTGCTGCACCGCGCCGAGATCGACCGGATCCTGGACAAGGTCCGCGAGGGCGGGGTGACCCTCGTTCCGCTGTCGATGTACTTCGAGAACGGCTTCGCCAAGGTCGAGTTGGCTCTCGCCAAGGGCAAGCGCTCCTACGACAAGCGGCAGACGCTGGCCGAGCGCGACGCCAACCGGGAGATCGCCCGCGAACTGGGCCGGCACCTCAAGGGCCACCCCCGCCGGCCCTGACGCCGCCGCTCGTCCCAGGACACGGCTCGTCCGCACGCGCTCTCGCGGGGCGGCTCCGCACACGTGCTGCCGCGGGCGTCTGCCTGTTCTGCACCCCACTCCAAGATCGTGCTCGAACCAGGATGTAGTGGCCTCATCGATACGCCGACACCACTACTTCCTGGTTCGAGCACGATCTTGCGGGAGCGCCCAAGAGGATCGCAGGCGTCCGGAGACCGAGCAGGCGGGCGCAACTGCTGGCGTTGTGACCCTCACGCCCACGCGATTGCTGCCCATGCCGGGCTTCCGCGCTGGCAAATGCGGGCGTTAGGGTGAGCGGGTGACGACGTACCGGATCGGGGAGGCGGCCGACCTGCTCGGCGTCAGCGCCGACACCGTTCGCCGCTGGGTGGACGCCGGGCGCCTGACGGCCGGGCGTGACGAGCACGGCCACCGGGTCGTCGACGGCGTCGACCTGGCCTCGTTCGCTCGCGCTCAGGCCAGCGACCCGGATGCGGGTGCCGAGTTCTCCTCGGCCCGCAACCGGTTGCGCGGCATCGTCGTCGACGTCCGTAAGGACACGGTGATGGCCCAGGTCGACATCCAGGCGGGCCCGTTCCGAGTCGTGTCGCTGATGAGCCGGGAGGCCGTCGACGAGCTCGACCTGCGAGTCGGGTCGGTGGCCGTTGCGGTGATCAAGTCGACCACCGTCGTGGTGGAGCGGGCCGCACCCGCCCCGGCGCGCGGACGGTCGGCCAGATGAGCGCGCGGGCTGTCGGACGGATGAGCGCGCGGGCTGTCGGCCAGGTGAACACGCCGGCTGTCGGGCGGATGGGCGCGCCGGCTGTTGGGCGGATGGGCGCGCCGACTGTCGGGCGGATGGGCGCGCCGACTGTCGGGCGGATGGGCGCGCCGGCTGTCGGCCAGATGAACGCGCGGAGCAGGCGTACGGCGGTGGCCGTGCTGGTGGCGGCCGGCCTGGCGGTGACCGGCTGCGGCGCGGGCGACGGCCGGGCAACCGGCAGCGGTGGGGACGGGCGGGTGACCGGCCCGGTGACGGTGTTCGCGGCCGCCTCGCTGACCGAGTCGTTCACCCGCATCGGGAAGGACTTCGAGGCCGCCAACCCGGGCAGCCGCGTGACCCTCAACGTCGCCGGCAGTTCCGCCCTGGCCAACCAGATCACCCAGGGCGCGCCGGCGGACGTGTTCGCCTCGGCCGCCCCGACGAACATGACCACGGTCATCGAGGCCGGCGCCGCCGACGGCACGCCGAGCGTCTTCGCCCGCAACCAACTGGTGATCGCGGTGCCCCGGGGCAACCCGAAGGCGGTGGCCGGCCTGGCCGACCTGACCGGGCCGGGTGTGAAGGTGGCGCTCTGCGCCAGTCAGGTTCCCTGCGGCTCGGCGGCCCGCACCGCCCTGGACGCGGCCGGCGTCGCGCTGACGCCGGTCACCCTGGAACGGGACGTCAAGGGTGCGCTCGCCAAGGTGAAGCTCGGCGAGGTCGACGCGGCACTGGTCTACCGAACGGACACGCGGGCGGCGAGCGCCGACGTGACCGGCGTGGAGTTTCCCGAGTCGGCGCGGGCGGTCAACGACTACCCGATCGTCGCGTTGAAGGACGCGCCGAATCCGGACGGCGCACGGGCCTTCGTCGCGTACGTCAGCTCGGCGCCGGCGCAGGCGGTCCTTGCCGAGGCGGGGTTCCAGGCTCCGTGAGGCAGGTCCACGAGCACAACACAGCCCGCCGTCGACCGGCCACGCCTCGACGGCGCGGTCGGGTGCCGGCGGCGCTGCTGATCCCCGCCGGGCTGGGGTTGCTGTTTATCGTCCTGCCGTTGGCGGGGCTGCTGATCCGGGCACCGTGGACGACCCTGCCGCAGCGGCTCACCGAGCCGGGCGCGTTGACCGCCCTGCGGCTGTCGGTGCAGACCGCCACCCTGGCCACCGCGCTGTGTCTGCTGCTCGGGGTGCCGCTCGCCTGGGTGCTGGCCCGGGTCGAGTTTCCCGGCCGTCGGCTGGTACGCGCGCTGGTCACCGTGCCGCTGGTGCTGCCGCCGGTGGTCGGTGGGGTGGCGCTGTTGCTGGTCTTCGGCCGGCGCGGTCTGCTCGGGGGCTGGCTCGACAGCACGTTCGGCGTCACCCTGCCCTTCACCACCACGGGTGTCGTGCTGGCCGAGGCGTTCGTCGCCATGCCGTTCCTGGTGATCGCCGTGGAGGGTGCGCTACGCGCCGCCGACCACCGCTTCGAGGAGGCCGCGGCGACGTTGGGCGCCAGCCGGTGGACCACCTTCACCCACGTCACGCTGCCGCTGGTGGCGCCCGGTCTGGCCGCCGGGGCGGTGCTCTGCTGGGCGCGGGCGCTCGGCGAGTTCGGTGCCACCATCACCTTCGCCGGCAACTACCCCGGTAGGACGCAGACCATGCCGCTCGCCGTCTATCTGGCGTTGGAGACGGACCTGGAGTCCGCGATCGTGCTCAGCCTGGTGCTGCTCGTCGTGTCGGTGGGCATCCTGGTGGCGTTGCGGGACCGCTGGATGACCACCGCATGAGCGACCGACTTCTCGACGCGCGGCTCGTCGTCGACCGGGGCGTCTTCCGGCTCGACGTGCCGCTGCGGGTCGCGCCGGGCGAGGTGGTGGCGCTGCTCGGCCCGAACGGCGCCGGCAAGACCACCGCGCTGCGGGCGCTGGCCGGGCTGCATCCCCTCACCGACGGGCACGTCACCCTCGACGACGTCGACCTGGACCGCCCGGCGACCGGTGGCTGGGTGCCCACCGAACGCCGGTCGATCGGCGTGGTCTTCCAGGACTACCTGCTGTTTCCGCACCTCAGCGCATTGGACAACGTGGCCTTCGGGCCGCGCCAGCACGGCGTCGAGCGGCGGGCCGCCCGCGCCACGGCCCGGGATTGGCTGGGTCGGGTGGGGCTTGACGCGCAGGCGCAGCGCCGGCCGCGGCAGCTCTCCGGCGGTCAGGCGCAGCGGGTGGCGCTGGCCCGCGCGCTGGCCGTGGCGCCGTCGCTGCTGCTGTTGGACGAGCCGCTCGCCGCGCTGGACGCCCGCACCCGGCTGGACACCCGCGCAGAGCTGCACCGGCACCTGTCGGCGCACGCGGGCGCGACGGTGCTGGTCACCCACGACCCGCTGGACGCGCTGGCGTTGGCCGACCGGCTGGTCATCGTCGAGGGTGGCCGGGTGGTGCAGGAGGGCGACGGGCCGAGCGTCACCGCCCGCCCGCGCACCGACTACGTCGCCCGGCTGGTCGGGCTGAACCTGTACCGGGGTCACGCCGACGGGCACGGAGTGCGGGTGTCGCCGGAGCTGACCCTCACGGTCGCCGACCGGTTGGACGGCGAAGCGTTCGTGGCGTTTCGCCCGGCAGCGGTGGCTCTGCACCCGGCCCGGCCGGAGGGCAGCCCACGGAACACCTGGGCGGGCACAGTGGCCGGCGTCCAGCGCCACGGTGACAACGTGCGGGTGCAACTGGACGGACCGATCGGGGTGGCCGCCGACGTCACGCCGGCCGCCGCCGCCCAGCTGCGGCTGATCCCCGGCCAGCGGGTCTGGGTGGCGGTCAAGGCGACCGAGACCCACGCGTACCCGGCCACCGGCTGACCCCGGCCGGGTACGCGAACGCGGGTCAGTCGGCGAGCAGGTCGGCGTGTGCGGCGCGCAGCCGGGCCAGCGTCGGATCGCTGCCCGGGACAACCCGGCTGTCCAGCTCGGCCCACGCCTCGGCCAGCGCCGCGCGGACCGCGCCAAGCTCGGCGGCGTGCCGCTGTGTGCTGCGTCGGTGCTGCTCCTCGAGGCGGCGGGCCCAGCCGGCGGTGACCGTCGCGAGCCGATCGGCGTCGGCGCGAGCCTGGGCGCCGCTGCGGGCGGCTGCGGCGGGGACGATCGCGGCGACCGGGCGGGGATCGCCGTCGCGGGTGACGACGGTGACCGCGTCGGTCAGCTCGGCCAGCGCGACGAGCTGGCTGAACCGGGTGCGCGCCTCACGCAGCGGCACGGAACGCGGCGGGTCGGAATGAGGGGTGAGCGCGGGGACGGCCATGGATGCATGGTGCCGCGCGGGTATGACAACTATTCGCTGTCGTCAGTGGACGGTGCGTGGCGCGGCGGACCACTCGTCGGCCAGCACCGACCAGACCTCAAGGTCGATCCGACCGTGCGGACCCGGGCTGACCTGGCGCAGCGTGCCGTCGAGGCGCAGGCCGAGCCGGTCGGCGAGGGCCTTGCTGCGGGTGTTGTCGGCGTTGGTACGCCACTCCACCCGCTGGATGCCGCGCTCGCGCACCGCCCAGTCGACGATCCGGCGCACCGCCGGGGCGACCAGGCCTCTGCCCTGCGCCGCCGGCTCCACCCAGCAACCGACCTCGCAGACGCCCCGGGTCACGTCGAACGACACGAACATCACCCCACCGACGAGCGTGTCCCGCCACCACAGCCCCCAGATGCCACCGCTGTCGCTGGCCCAGCGGTCGGCGTAGCGCTGCAACACCGCACGGGCCGACGGCAGGTCGGTGGCGACGAACGACGGCGACACCCAGGGCTGGATGTGCTCACGGGCCCGATCGAGGTGGGCGAGGAACTCCTCGGCCCGCCACGGGTTCAACGGGCGCAGCTCGACGTCCTCGGTCAACGGCAGGGCGAACACCGGGCCTCCAGTCAATGCGCTTCTCACGTCCGTAGCAGGCTCGCACAGGCACCTCGGTCGAGGCACGGCCGCCCTCCGCGCTCACCCCGGCAGGTAGGCCCGCAGCGCTCACCCCGGCAGGTGGGTCCGCAGCGCGGCGAACTGGGCCACGGTCAGGTAGGAGGGGTTGGCGGCCTGCGGCTGACGGAACACCTCCAGGGCGGCGAGCCGGTCATCGGCGCGCAACAGGAGCCGGGAGACCCGGTCCCGTTCGGCGAGGATGGGCAGATCCAGCGGTACCGACCACGGCTGCCCCGGTGCGCCTGGCTCGGCCGCCCCGGTGACCCGCCCGACGCCCCACACTCCGTACGGCAGTCGGCCCCGGCTGCCACTGGCCCAGAAGACCACCGGCTGCCCGGCGCGCATCAACCGCGCCCGGTAGCCGGGACGCACGCACCAGCTTCTCACCAGTGGCCCACGGGCGAACCGGGCGGCGAGGTCGACCAGGTCCGCGTTGCCCTTGATCAGCCAGGCGCCCAGGTCGTCGAGGCGTACCCGTGGCTCGGTCATCGCGTACATCTTGCCCGGCCGAGGGCAGCGCCAATCAGAT
Source organism: Micromonospora arida (assembly GCF_003857035.1). GTDB lineage: Bacteria > Actinomycetota > Actinomycetes > Mycobacteriales > Micromonosporaceae > Micromonospora > Micromonospora arida. Next base: position 53,261 of record NZ_QGSY01000161.1, on the reverse strand, counting down.
GATCATGTGGGTCCAGTAGCTGAGCCAGAGCACGAACAGCACGCCCTGCACCACGGCGAGCGTCGCGGTCAGCCACACGTCGACGCTGGCGTGGCGGGCCCAGCGGGCCAGCACCAGGGCCACCGGAAAGGCAGCGAGCAGATAGCGCAGCAGGCTCTTGTACACCGGCGGGCCCATCGACAGCGGCACCAGCACCATGAGGACGCCGTACACCAGGTAGGCCAGCTCCCGGCGGCGGAACCCGGCGACCAGCACGGCGAGGACGGCCACGGCGAACCACACCCGGGCGGCGTCGCGCGGCTCCCCGGTCAACCCGTTGAGCAGCACCGGAACGGGGTTCTGCACCTCGATGCCCCATCCGGTCTTCTGGGCGTGCTGGTAGGCGAACCAGTCACCGCCCCGCCACCGGCAGTACGCCATGAAGGTGAACCATCCGGCGGGTAGCAGCACCAACGGCCAGCCGATCCGGAGGTAGTCGAGCAGGGCGCGTGGGCCGAGCCGCCAGTCGTGCTGCCGGAGCAGCACCAGGGCCAGCGGCAGCGCCACGAGCAGGCCGACGGAGCGGCTCATCGCCAGGAAGTAGCCGATCACGCCGACCAGCAGCCACCGGCGTCGCTCGGCGTAGTAGAAGGTGGCCAACGCGAGGCAGACGAAGAGCGACTCGGTCAGCGCGGCCTGGAACAGGAACGCGGTCGGCAGCAGCACCAGGTAACGGGTGAACCGGCGGGCCGCGTCCGCGTCGCCGAGCAGCAGCTCCGCCAGCCGGTAGCCGTACCAGAGCGCCAGCAGGAACGCGACGTTGCTGATCAGCAACAGGGCCAGTGCGGTGTCGCCGCCGAGCACCGCGCCGAGGGGCCGGGCCAGGAACGGGTACAGCAGCGGGAATCCGAAGTCTCGCCACGGCCCGGTCAGAGGCAGCTCGCTCAGCCGCAGGTAGAGCAGCGAGTCCCAGGCGAACCAGAAGGAGATCCACCGATGCCCGGAGATCTCCCGCTGTTGCGCCCACATCAACGTCTCGTCGGCCGGCGGAGCGCCGGGGATGTCGTCCCAGGCGTGCAGGACCAGGAGCCCGAGCAGGGTGAGTAGCAGCTTCGCGCCGAGGAACAGGCCGATGACGTACGGCCAGGGCGCCGGCACCCGGCGGGCCAGGCGCGCTCCGCCGCGGCCGGCCGCGACCGCCCGGGCGGCCAGCGTCGTCGCGCCGCTGCCCCACCGGTCCATCCGTCCCGCTTCCCCGATCCCCCGGTCGCACGGGGAGTCGCTCTTCTCGTGGTACGCCGCAGCGCGCCCCGCCGAAGCCAGGACCAACCACCACTAAGTATGACATTCTGCGCTTAACGGCTGGACGCCGCGCCTCAACCATGGCGATGAGCAGGGAGCGCGTCAGCATGAGCGAGCAGAACGGCACGGTGGTCATCGGTGCGGGGCCGGCCGGGCTCACCGCGGCGTACGAGCTGCTCCGGCACGGCCGGTCGGTTCAGGTGTTCGAGGCCGACGAGGTGGTCGGCGGGATCAGTCGGACCGTGGAGCGCGACGGGTGGCGGTTCGACATCGGCGGGCACCGGTTCTTCACCAAGGTGCCCCGGGTGGAGGCGTTCTGGCACGAGATCCTGCCGGACGAGGACTTCCTGACCCGGCCCCGGATGAGCCGCATCTTCTACCGGGGCGCCCTGTTCAACTACCCGCTCAGCGCCGTGAACGCGCTGCGCAACCTGGGTCTGCCGGAGGCCGTCCGCTGCCTCGGCTCGTATGCCCGCGCCCGGCTGCGGCCGCCACGGGACCAGTCACACTTCGAGGGCTGGGTGTCGGCCCGGTTCGGCTGGCGGCTGTACTCGATCTTCTTCAAGACCTACACGGAGAAGGTCTGGGGCATGCCGGCGGACCGGTTGCAGGCCGACTGGGCGGCGCAGCGGATCAAGAACCTGTCGCTGGCCACGGCGATCCGCAACGCGCTGCTGCCCCGACGTCGACGCACCGACGTGACCAGCCTGATCGAGGAGTTCCAGTACCCGAAGTACGGGCCCGGGATGATGTGGGAGCGCTGCGCCGAGCAGGTTCGCGAGCGCGGCGGCCAACTGTCCACCGGCAGTTGGGTCACCGCCGTGCACCGAGACCCGGCCCGTCGGCGGGCGATCAGCGTGACGGTCAACGGCGCGGGCGGGCAGCGTACCGAAGCTGCCGACCACGTGATCTCGTCCATGCCGATCTCGGAGCTGGTGACCGCGCTGCATCCGCCGCCACCGCCGGAGGTGCTGGCCTGCGCGGCCGACCTGCGCTACCGCGACTTCTTGACGGTCGCCCTGGTCGTGCCGGCAGAGTTCTCGTTCCCGGACAACTGGATCTACGTGCACGACCCGGGGGTACGGGTGGGCCGAATCCAGAACTTCGGCTCCTGGTCGCCGTACCTCGTCAAGGACGGCCGCACCTGCCTGGGCCTGGAGTACTTCGTGTTCGAGGACGACGAGATGTGGCGTACCCCCGATGCCGACCTCGTGGCCCTCGCCACCGCGGAGCTGGAGCGGCTGGGATTGGTTCGACCCGGCGTGGTGGAGGCCGGCTACGTCGTGCGCATGCCCAAGGCCTACCCGGTGTACGACGAGCGCTACCAGCACAACGTGGACGTGATTCGGGCCTGGCTGACCGAGGCGGTGCCGAACGTGCACCCGGTGGGCCGCAACGGCATGCACCGCTACAACAACCAGGACCACTCGATGTTAACCGCGATGCTCACCGCCGAGAACATCGCCACCGGGAGTACGCACGACGTCTGGTCGGTCAACGTGGAGCAGGACTACCACGAGGAATCCTCCGGAGGCGGAGGCGACAGCCAGCGGGGCACCGGCCGGGACGCTCCGGTGGTGCCCAGCCGGATCATCGCGGCCCCGATCACCGCGCCGGAGGGGTCGGACGACCGAGCCCCTGTCGCAGCTCCCCCGTCTCACGCGTGAAGCCGAGCATTCTCTCGCGGCACGGGTCGACTGACGGGGTCATCGGCACTTTGCGGGCAGGTGCTCAACGTGGCAGGTGCGTGCAGTGGGCCACTGTGGCGTCGTCTGGGCTGTGCGCATCCGCGTCACCGGTGGTCTGCGCCTCGGCCTGCCGGACGCAGGCGATGACGCCGGCCGGCCCGCTGACCCGAAGCAGGTCCAGCACGCCCGGCCAGTCGGTCCGACCGTACGGGCTGACGATGCGGCTGGCACCGTTGCTGAGCAACGCGACACCGTTCACGTCGGCGAGGGATCGACTGCCGGTCACCGCTTCCCGCGCGGCGCGCGGGTCGTCCTTGGCGATCCAGTAGCCGCCCGGCTGGTTCCGGCGGGCACGCAGCGCGGTGGCGCAGGAGGCTCGCACCCGGTCGTACTCTGGCGTTTTTTGAGCGATGCCGGCCAGCGGCGCCGAGCATTCCCGCCGGGCAGTCATCTCGCGCTCATCGGTGATCACCAGCGGGCCGGCGTCGACCTGGTCGATGACGAGGAAGGAGTCCGCGAGCAGGAGCCAGTCCAGGCGGTCCTGCCGGGCGCGGACCATCGCGACGGTGGCCTGCGGGCTGCTGGGGTCCGCGATGTCGCAGGTGTCGCCGTGCTCGGCGGCGATCTCGCCGATGGCGGTGGCGAGGATCGTGGCGAGCTCTCGCCCGTCGCCGCGCGACAGTTGGCCGAGCAGCACGCCGCCGAGGCGGTGCGTGTACCAGGCGACGCCGTGGGAGCAGAGTGACTCGGCTCCCGGAATGCCGGCACCGTCGAGCAGGACGACAGCGCCGGGAACCGCACCGACGAAGTCCTCGTTCGACCGATTGGCCCTTCCGGCGCTCGTCGCCAGGCTGACGTCCACTCGTGGCCTCCTGTCTGGATTCGGGATCACGTCGCGGGTCGGCTGGTGATGCCGTCCAGGATGGTGGTCAGGTTGTGGTTGAAGGTCTCCTCGGCGTTGAGGTGGGCGCCGTCGATGACGAGTCGGGCCACGGTGGGGTACCTGCCGGTTTTCAACATGCGCGTGAGGTAGGGGCCGAGGCTGGCCTGGAAGGCAGCTTCATCGGTGCCGGTGGCACGTGCGGTGCGTCGTTCGGTGACCTCTCTGCGGACCGATCCGACGATGAAGGCGTTGAGGGCGCCCACGGCTCGCTGGAGATCGTCGATGTCCCGCACGCCGGGGGCCGCACTGAGCGCCGCGGCGGTCGCTTCGCCCACGGCGAGCGCGTGTGGTCCCAGGTGCGGCCGTCCGCCGAGCACGTCGGAGAACCACTCGTGGTCAAGGGCGGCGTCGCGGGTCGCGTGGGCGATGGCCAGCACCGTGTCGCGCCACCCGGAGCGCTGGCCCACCTCGGCGATCCGGGCATAGACGACGTCGACCATGAGATCGAGCAGCTCCGACTTGTTGATCACGTAGTCGTAGAGCCGCATCGGCCCGACACCGAGCTCTTTGGCGATCTTGCGCAATGACAGCCCGTCGAGGCCGTGCTCGTCGGCAAGCCGGATCGCCGTAGCGGCGATCTTCTCTCGGCTCAACGGCACCGGCACCGCCCGCGGCTGAGGTTCGGGCCGTTCCCAGACGGGCACCGGCCCGCTACCGTACGGTGTATCCACCAATACAGTGTACGGTAGCGCCGTGAGAACGCGAATTGCGATCGCCGGTGGCGGACTCGGCGGGTTGACGCTGGCACGGATCCTGCACCGACACGGCATCGACGCGGTGGTGTACGACCGGGAAGCAAGCCGATCCGCGCGCCCCCAGGGCGGCGCCCTCGATCTACACCCGGAGTCCGGGCAACTGGCCCTGGCCGAGGCCGGGCTCGCCGGCCAGTTCCGGTCGGAGGCGCGGCCCGAGGGCGAGGAACATCGCATCCTCGACCCGACCGGACGCACCCTGGTCCACCACGTGCCGCACCCTGGCTCGTTCTCCGGACGTCCCGAGATCGACCGGGGCGCACTACGTGATCTCCTGCTCGACTCCCTCCCCGACGACACGGTTGCCTGGCGGCACCGGCTCGTCGCGGCGACCCACCGACCCGCCGAGGGCTGGGACCTGACATTCGACGACGGTCAACGAGCCAGCTGCGACATCCTCATCGGCGCGGACGGCGCGCGCTCAGCCGTCCGGTCCCTGCTGACCGACGTCGAACTGTCCTACGTGGCCACTCTCGTGCAGCTGAGCGTCGTAGACGTCGACCGGCGCCATCCCGATCTCGCCGAGCTGGTCGGGCCCGGGAACCTGTGGTGTATCGGCGTGAACCAGATCCTGGCAGCGCAACGTCTCGGCGACGGCAGCCTCCAGGTCGGGATCTCGCTGCGCGCGGAGGACCAGCCCCTCGACACGTACCGCAGTAAGCAGGCCCTGCTGGACCTGTTCGCCGGCTGGAACCCCCGCCTCACCGCACTCATCGAGGCCGCCGAGAGCGCGCCGACGCCACGCCTGATCGAGGCGATGCCCATCGGTACGCGCTGGACCAGCCGGCCGGACGTCACCCTCATCGGCGACGCCGCACACCTCATGCCACCGGTCGGCGAGGGCGCCAACCAGGCCATGCTCGACGCCGCAGAACTCGCCGGCCAACTCGCCGCCAACCCCGCCGACCCGAATTCGGCGATTCGGACGTACGAAGAGTCGATGTTCAGCAGGATTCACCCGATCGCCGAAATGTCCGCACGAGTCCAGGCGATGATGCTGTCCCCCACCGCGGCGGAAGACATCGTTCGCTTCTTCACCCGACCGGCGGAGGCCGCACGCAAAGATTGACATCTGGCGTTGTCGACGCGGGTGGCGATAATCGTTCTATGACGACGGATGTGCACCCTGAGTCCGGTCTCCGGAAGGCCACCTTGACGGATCAGGACCTGGTGGAGACATCGTGGGACCACTGCCGAATTCACGCGCTCGCGGTCACCGACGACGAGGGTCCGCCCGACGACCCGACCCTGGACTATCGGGAGGACGACGACCTCGACCCCACCGCACCGTCGGCCCTGCAGCTGCATCTCGACCTGGACTACATCGTGCGCCGGGTCGATCCGGGGCCGATGCGGCAGATTCACTTCTGGGTCGCGCCGTCCACCTTGATCTTCCACAACGTTTGGGACATCGTCGGCAGCCTGCACTCCGTCTGTCTGCCGTTCGAGTTGAAAGACCTGCGCCCGGAGGCTCCCGCACAGTCAGGGGAGCCCTGCTGGCGCCTGGAGGGACGCGACCTGGACCTGAGGTTCCAGGCATCGGGGTACACCCTTCACCTGCGCCAACCCCCGCGTTACGGCAATCGAGTGCTCCGGATGGCCGAACGGGGCGGCATCAGCTTCGACCCGAAGCCATTTGCCTGACCCATGAAGGACCCGTGGACGGCAGCGTCACGAGACCTCCCCAGGTCGACGGGGCACGCCGCATCCATAGGGTCACCGGACGTATCCAGAGGACGTCCTAAGTCGTACCCATGGGCCTTTGGGGTCCACCGACGCACGGACGCCACCGAGGCGGGAAACCGCTTACCAGATGGCTATTGACGGTCGTAACTGGCTGTCAGTACCGTGATGCGGGCAGCGAGAAAGCGCTTTCCGACCCCTCACCGTCCGACAGGGAGCGCCCCCATGCCCCGACACCTCCGTGCGTTCTGCCTGATCCTGCTTGCCATCGCCACCGTGGTGAGCAGCACCACCGCCCTGCCCGCCGAGGCCGCCCCGCGCTTCCGTGTGTTGGTCTTCTCCAAGATCACCAACTTCTACCACGACTCGATTCCGGCCGGTATCGCCGCGATCCAGCAGCTCGGCGCCGCCCACAACTTCGAGGTCGTCGCCACCACCGACGCGGCGGCGTTCACCGACGCCAACCTCGCCACCTTCGACGCTCTCGTGTTCAACAACACCAACAGCCTCCCGACCTCGGGTGACCTGCTCAACGCCAGCCAGCGGGCCGCGTTGCAGACGTTCATCCGCAACGGCGGTGGTTGGGCCGGCCTGCACGCCGCCTCGGCCAGCGAACGTGACTGGCAGTGGTACGAGGGCCTGGTCGGCACGATCTTCGACTACCACCCCGACTTCTCGTCCACCGGCGGCACCTTTCCCGGCCGGGTCAAGGTGCTCGACCGGGCGCACCCCTCCACGCGCAACCTGCCGGAGCTCTGGGAGCAGAGCGAGGAGTGGTACAACTGGCGGACCAACCCGACCGGCAACGTGCACACCCTCGCCCAGATCAAGGTGCGCGACGGGATCAACGGCTTGGACGAGGGCGTCGACCACGCGTACTCCTGGTGTCAGCCCTACGACGGCGGCCGGTCCTGGTTCACCGCCGGTGGGCACGCCAGCTCGCAGTTCAGCAGCGCGACCTTCTTGGAGCACCTGCGCTACGGCATCGAGTGGGCGGCCGGCGCGGTCGCCGGTGACTGCTCAGCCACCAAGACCAGCAACTTCGAGCGGGTGGGGCTGGTCACCGAGAACCTGGCCGACCCCTTCGAGCTGGCCGTCGGCCCGGACCGGAAGGTCTACTACATCCAACGCACCGGCGCGTTGAAGGTGGTCAACTCCGACACCCTCCAGGTCACCACGCTGCTGGACTTCGCGTACACCTCGGCGATGACCGACCAGTCCGACGGGTTGCTCGGGATGACCCTGGACCGCAACTTCGCCAGCAACGGCTGGATCTACCTGCTCTGGTCGGACAAGACCCTCAAACAACTCAACCTGTCCCGGTTCACGGTCGCCGACAACAGCGTCGCGCTCTCCTCGGAGAAACGGCTGCTGACCGTCCCCACCTACCGGGGTGAGGGCCGGGCCAACTCGCACATGGGCGGTTCGTTGGCCATGGACGCCACCGGCCGGCTCTACGCGGCGATCGGTGACAACACCGACCCGTTCGCCTCCAGCGGCTACACCCCTGTCGACGAACGCGCCGGCCGCGCCGCCTGGGACGCCCAGGGCACCGCCGGCAACACCAACGACCTGCGCGGCAAGATCCTGCGGATCACCCCACAATCCGACGGTACGTACACCGTGCCCAGCGGCAACCTCTTCCCAGCCGGCACCGCGAGGACCCGGCCGGAGATCTACGCGATGGGCATGCGCAACCCGTTCCGGATCACCATCGAACCGCAGACCAACGCGGTGCTGGTGGCCGACTACGGTCCGGACGCCCGCGCCGCCGACCCCAACCGTGGTCCAGAGGGGACTGTCGAGTTCAACCGGATCACCAGCGCCGGCAACTTCGGATGGCCGTACTGCGTGGGCAACAACATCCCGTTCAACGACTACAACTTCGCCACCAACACCTCGGGGGCGAAGTTCAACTGCGCCGCACCGGTGAACAACTCACCCAACAACACCGGCCTGACCACCCTGCCGGCGGCGAAGTCCGCGCTGGTCTGGTACGCGTACTCCGCCTCCACCCAGTTCCCCGAGCTGGGCACCGGCGGTGGCGGGCCGATGAGCGGCCCGGTCTACGACTACGACCCGGCCAACACCCGCACCACGAAGTTCCCCGAGTACTTCGAGGGAAAGTGGATCACCTACGAGCTGACCCGCAGGTGGTTCAAGACGCTGTCGATCCACAAGACGGCGCAGACCTTCAGCAACGCGCGCTTCGGCCCGACCGCCGTGGGTGACCTCCAGTCGATCAACGGGATCTTCGGCACCATGAGCTGGATCCAGCCCTTCGAGGCGGAGTTCGGCCCGGACGGTTCGCTCTACGTCATCGACTTCGGCGAGGGCACCGGCAGCGGTCGCGGCGGCAGCAACGCCGGCGCGGGCATCTACCGGATCGACTACGTCGCCAACGGGCGGCCACCGACCGCGAAGATCGCCGCCAGCCCGGACAGCGGACGTACGCCGCTCGCGGTGGCGTTCTCCTCGGCCGGGTCGTCCGCCGGTGACGGGTCGGCGCTCAGCTACGCCTGGGACTTCACCAACGACGGCAGCACCGACTCCACCGCCGCCAACCCGAGCTTCACCTACTCGACGGCCGGGAAGCACACCGCCCGGCTGACCGTGCGCAACAGCGGCAACGGGTTGACTGCCACCGCGGTCACCGAGGTGGTGGTCGGCAACACCCGACCGACGGTGACCATCACCGTTCCCGACGGTGGGTTCTTCGACTTCGGCGACAAGATCCCGTACACGGTGACGGTCACCGACCCGGAGGAGAGCACCATCGACTGCGCCAAGGTCACCGTGCAGACGCAGCTCGGCCACGACTCCCACGCCCACCCGCTGGACGTCTACACCGGCTGCTCGGGCCTGCTCGCCACCGAGGCGGACGCCGGTGACGGCCACGGCCCGGGGCAGAACCTCTACACCCTGATCACCGCGCAGTACACCGACGGCGGCGCGGCCGGCGGCGTACCGGCGCTGACCGGCTCGACCCGCGTGCAGTTGCAGCCCAAGAGCAAGGAGGCCGAGCACTTCAGCGCCCAGTCCGGCATCACGGTCAACGACCGGGCCACCGCCCGCGCCGGCAAGCGGCTCGGCGAGGTCGACCACAACGACTGGGTGGCGTTCGGGCCGGCGGACCTGCGCAACGTCGGCTCGGTGACGCTCGGGGTGACCAACGGAGGGCTCGGCGGCACCATCGAACTGCGCACCGGCTCGCCCACCGGCACGCTGATCGGCACGGCCACCATCGGCTCCACCGGCGGGTGGGACAACCTGGTCTCCCCCACCGTCACGCTGACCAACAAGCCCACCGGCACGACCACCCTGTACGCGAAGTTCGTCAACTCCGCCCAGGTCAACGGCACCCCGGACCTGCTCGCCCTGGACTGGTTGCGGTTCAACGGCGCCGGGGTCAAACAGGAGCCGGGCGGGACGCTGTCCCTGGCCGCCAACCCGACCGGCGGCGCCGCACCGCTGACCACCACACTCACCGCCACGGCGACGGCGCCGTCCGGGCAGAGCATCACCGACTACGCGTGGGACTTCGGCGACAACAGCGCCATCACGCACGGGGCGACACTACGGTCGACGGCCCACAGCTACCCCCGCAAGGGGACCTTCACCGCCCGGGTGACGGTCACCTACACCAGCGGGGAGACCCGCTCGCTCAACCTGACCATCACGGTCAGCTGACCCGGTCGTCGGCGGGCGGGAGCGTCCCGTCCGCCGGCGCTACCAAGCGGACCGCCCAGATCCCGGAGTTCCTCGGCCAAGTCATCAGCTGCCGAGGAGCGCGTCACCTCGCCGCGTCCGCGCGTAGAAGACCAGCTGATTTTCACGGTCGGTTGCGACAGCGTGGTGTTGATGTCGTTCCGCCAGCACGTCACGCCGCCACGACTTCTGGGACGCGTCAATGGGACGCTGCGCGAGGTGTTCAGCGGTGCGCTCACGTTCGGCGCGGCGACGGCGGCACTCGTTGGCGGTCACGCCGGTCCGCGCGCCGCCGATGGGTCGCCTGTGTCGCGCTCGCGCTGGTCTGGGTGAGGCACTGGCCGCGGCAGATGCGTGCGCAGGGCGTCGGGCGCGAATCAGGGTCGGGCTGTGCCCTCGATGGGGGTGCTTTCTTGCGGACGCAGTGCGGCCAAGAGACTGTCGAGTTGACCCCAGGCCCGCGCGCTGGCGATGGGGTCGATGTAGTCTCTGGACTCGATGATGAGCCCATTGCGGATACGCATCACGAAGACGCAGGGCACCGTGAATGCCTCACCTGTCTCGGCTACCCGCCCCTGATAGGCAAACTCGGCGACAATCACCTCAGGGTCCACCGTCTCGTGAATTGTCACGTCGACCGGCTTACGGACCAGCGTCCGGGCGACCGGAGGCGGCGCGGTGAAGTGCTCGTGCAGTTCGTTGCGGCTATGCAGCGGCGGCGGGTTGAGCGGATGGAACGGATGCGTGACGTGGGTCTGTTCGGCGTACAGGTCGGCCAAGTCCTCGTACGGACCGTCGCAAACACCGTTCACCAGTCGGAGGAAAGTTTCGCGTGGGCTGCTCATGTCGGGCTTCCTTCGCAATCGGCAGATGTCACCTGAGCCACGCCGAGGACCATCTCCGGGGTGGCCGGTACCGCATCGACGGCACCCTACTGACCTCAGCCTCGATCTGACTGACCCGAAGCGCTTTCGTCGTCCGTATCCAGTGGATCTGTCATCGACAGAGGCGGGTGTCGTACCCGTGTGTGAGGCTTCCGGGCATGGCGACTTTCGTTCTGATCCACGGCGGCGGGGGCAGCGCCTGGGACTGGCATCTCCTTGTCCCCGAGCTGACCAGCCGCGGCCACGACGTGGTAGTACCGGAACTGCCGATCGAGGACACATCCGCGGGGTTCGCCGAGTTCTGCCAGACGGTCGTCGACGCGATCGGCGACCGGAGCGACCTCGTGGTCGTCGGGCACTCGTACGGTGCGTTCACCGCGCCGCTCATTGCCGACAAGCTGCCGGTACGGCTGCTCGTCCTGCTCACACCGATGATCCCCAAGCCCGGTGAAAGGCCCGGTGACTGGTGGGCCAACACCGGTTACCGCAGTGCCGAAGGGCTCAGTGAGGAGCAGCAGTTCTTCAACGGTGTCCCGGCCGAGATCATCGCGGAGGCAGCATCACACAACCGGGGCCAGGTCAGTGCGGAGGGCGACGAGCCGTGGCCCCTGGACGCCTGGCCAGACGTTTCGACGACGGTGCTCCTCGCACGCGAGGACCGGTTCTTCCCGGCAGACTTCCAGCGCCGGGTTGCCGCCGACCGACTCGGCGTCGTCCCGGACGAGATCGACGGCGGCCACGCGGTGACGCTCAGCCACCCGAAGCAACTCGCCGACCGCCTCACGGCGTATTCGCTGCCCTGAAGGCGGGACCGCGGCCGCCGCGATCCGAACCTCCAGGCTGTTGATTTAGGCGAGATGCGAGGCTGAGCGGATGACCTACCCACTCGCGCGCCGCGTCTACGACACCTGCCATCTCACCGGACGTTTCCGTCTCCGATCCGGGCAGGTCAGCGAGGAGTACTTCGACAAGTACCTGTTCGAGGGGCAGCCGGATCTGTTGCGCGAGGTCGCCGAAGCGATGGTGACCATGCTGCCGGAGTGCGATGTGCTGGCGGGGATGGAGATGGGCGGCATCCCTCTCGCCACGGTGATGTCACAGCTGACCGGGCTGCCCACAGTCTTCGTGCGGAAGCACGCCAAGGAGTACGGCACCAACAAGGCCGCCGAGGGCGGTCCGGTGAACGGACGGCGTGTCGTGCTGATCGAGGACGTCGTCACCACGGGAGGCGCACTACTGGCATCGTGCGCGCAGCTACGGTCCATCGGCGCGCAGGTGGAGACAGTGGTCTGCGCCATCGACCGCGAGCAGGGTGGTCGGGAAAATCTCGCGGTCGAGGCGCTACAGCTCCGCGCCGCCCTCACCCGCCGCGACCTGGAAGCGTCCCTGATGGCGTGACAGCTCCGGTGCCGCTCGACCAGCGGCAGATCAGTGCGCTGTGGCGGGACGTGCGCCGTCGGTCGAGTGGTTGCTCGTTGATGGTCCATGTCGGCCTGCCGAAGAGGCGGACCAATTCCTGACGCCGACCGTCGAGGCCCGACGTCGGCCAGCTGGTCAGGCCGGCGGGTCATCTCGAAAAAGGTGCTCTTTCAAACCTCGTCCGCCCCAGCGGGTCGCGACGAGTTCGGGACGAGGGCGGATCGGTTCGGGCACCCAGCCGTGTTGTCTGGTGTCGGGCGCGGGGCTGTCCCAGTCGGCGATCAGCGCGAAAGGATCCGTGGCGCGGTCCGACTCATCGTCACACGCCACCCGGTCAACCATCGCAGGGTAGAAGCGCGTTTCCTGGGCCACCCTGCAGTCGTCCGTCCGGGAGGCGACCAGGGCACCACAGCCTTCACAGGCCACACAGGGGATCCACCCCACCATCGACCAGCAGCCCGTGCGAACAAGCTCATGGACGATGCGTGTCCCGCGGACGTCGCCGGGTGAGAGAACGAAAGTGCCGATGACCTGATCACGGCCATAGGCGGCCTCATCGACGGCGTACGTGCCGGGGTCGAGGAGCGGCGGGTTCACGTGATGGCAATCCAGGAGCGACCAGTGCGGCTCCGTCGGCAGCTCCACCAACCGGACCGGGACGCTCAGCGTGTTCCCACAGCTCGCACACCGAAAGCCCTCCACCGCGACAGTGTGACACTCGGTCCAGGCGAAGACATCCGAGAAAAGGGGGGCAGGCGTTTGCCTGACAGACCATCTCCTGCCGGGCGTGGGACGGTGCACGTCGCACCGCCCCACGCCCGGTTGCACGGTTACTGCCAGGAACTCTGCTGGGTGTAGACGAGGTTGCCGGGGACCACCGTGCCGTTGGTGCTGTACTCGGTGTACGCCCAGAAGTCACCCTCGGCCAGCGGCTTGTTCGGCTTCAGTGTGAAGTTGAAGCCCTGACCGCGCTCCGAGGTGGAGGGCAGCGTGAGGGTGGCACCGGAATACTTGGCGTTACGGCCGATGATGGCGTGACTGAGGTCGAAGTCGATGACCGGACCACCGGGGTACTGCGCGAACACGTACGCGGTGTAGCGCCCCGGCTCGGGCAGGAACTTGTACGCCTGCTCGTCGCTGGTCCAGAACCTGTCACTGCTGTAGACGAGGGTGTCGCCCTTGTACAGGTAGAGATCGAGGTTCGTGTTCGGATCGGCGGTGTTGGCCTTGACGACAATGCCGGCGGTGTTCGCCGGCACGGTGAAGTCGACCTTCTTCACTCCGGTGGCGCTCGGGTCGAACACGCCCCCGTAGACGCCGGCCGGCATGGAGTACGACGTGCGCCGCATCGGGGTGTAACCGGTGCTGCGACCGACGAGCGGGCCGGTGAAGCCGGGCTGGACCATGCCGAAGGCACCGTTGGCCATCCGGGCGAACTCCTCGCCGTCGTCCGCGTACGGCCGGGCCGCGATACCCCACGGACGGGCGGCGACCGGGATCCGGGCGCTGTGCGCCTTACCCTGCCAGGTGATCGACCCGGTCACGTACCGGTCCCAGGGCGCGCTGCCCCGACGCAGCGTGATGCTGACCGTCGCGGACTTGCCGGGTGCCAGCGTCACCGATGCCGGCGAGACGGTGACCTTCATGCCGGGCAGACCGGACACCGACGAACGGTAGGTCTCCCGCGCCTTGCCCACGTTGGTCAGGGTGCGGGTGAGGGTCACCGGGCGGGTCCCGTCGTACTCGCGCAACGAGATGGCCGGCAGGTTGAGTGCCTTGCCGTCGGGTTCGGCCGTCTCGCTGAACTCGATCAGCTCTGCCGCAGTGGGCTCGATGACCAGTCCCGGGTCGGTGGCCCGGGGCAGATTGATGAAGCCGCTGCCCTGCTCCAGGGGGCTGCTGGTGCCGACGGTGTCGGTGGCGGTGGTGCGCAGCGCGGAGGCGACCGCGCCGGGTGACCAGTCCGGGTGCGAGGCGCGCAGGATCGCCGCCGCCCCGGCCACGTACGGCGAGGCCATCGAGGTGCCGGAGTACGCGTCGTACTGTCGACCGAAGTTGCCCGCTGGTGAGACCGCCGCGATGATGTTCGATCCGGGTGCGACCAGGTCCGGCTTGAAGACGCCGAGGGTCACCTTGTCCGGGCCGGTGGAGGAGAAGTCCGCGACGCTCGGTATGCCCGGGACGCTGGAGCCGTCACCGCCGGTGCGCAACGACACGGTCGCGTCGGTGGGGTGGCGCATCAGGTAGTTGAACAGCGTGCCGGCCTGCTTCTCGGTCGGCAGATATACCACGGGGAAGTTGAAGATGGAGTTGATCCGGTAGTTGCCGACCGGGTCGAACACCACCATCGCCGCCCCGCCCTTGGCCTTGATCTCGGCGGCGGAGCCGAACATGTCGGACAGCGCGCAGGCGACCACCTTGCCCTTGATCTTGGCGGGGTCCAGGCTGCCGGGCTCGCAGTAGACCGCGCCCAGATCCGGCGAGCCGGCCTGGTCACCGAAGACCAGCGGCCGTGCGCCACCGCCGGGCAGGGCGTCCAGCGAGCCGCCGACCAGCTTGGTGCCGTCGCCCAGCTTGGCGGTGGCCTCGTCGAGCTTGGTCACCGCCGCGCCGACCGTGGTCACCCAGGGCGCCGCGTTGCTGATAGCTCCACTCACGATGCCGGTGTTGCCGGCCGACGCCGCGACGAAGACCCCGGCCAGCGAGGCGTTGAGGAACGCCACGCCGATGGGGGTGTTGGCCTCCCAGTCGCCGAGGTCGGAACCGATCGAGAAGTTCAGCACCTGCACGCCGTCGGCAACGGCCGCGTCGATTCCGGCGATGATGTCGGCGTCGTAGCCCATGCCACCCCAGAGCACCTTGTAGACGGCGATCTGGGCATCCGGCGCCACCCCGGAGACGGGACCGTAGCGGCGACCGTCGATGGTGACGTTCGCGATGGGCAGGCCGGCCGCCGTGGAGGCGGTGTGGGTGCCGTGCCCGGACGCGTCGCGGGGGGACAGGAACTCGCCCTCGGGCACCGAGCCACCGCCGGCGAGCCACGAGTCGGCGAAGTACCGGGCACCGACGATCTTGCCGTTGCAGTGCGCGGCCACGAAGGCCACACCGGTCTGGCAGGTGCCGTGCCAGTTCGCGGGAGCGGGCATCTTCTTGTCGAACGATGCGCTCTCCGGCCAGATGCCGGTGTCCAGGACGCCGATCACCATGCCCGCGCCGGTGCCGGGGCCGGGCTTGGCCGGCCGGCCGGAACGGTCCGTCGGCGCCGACTGGTCCGCGCCACCGGGGGTGGCGGGCGTCGGGTTGTCGGCGGTCGCCGTGCTCGCGGTGGGCGGCGCAGAGGGGGTGCCGAGGGCCCGCGAGGCGGTGACGGCGCGAACGCGCTTGTCCGCCCGCAACGTGCTCACCTGCTGAGCGGTCAGCTTCGCCGAGAACCCGTTGAAGGCGGCGGTGTAGACGGCGTTGACGGTGACCCCGGCCGCGGCGGCGACGGCGCCCCGCTGCGTGTCGAGGTGCCGGCGGTACGCCTGCGACGGCGTCGACGTCACGTCCAGCCGGTTACCCGCTGCGGGGCGGGTCCGCGCCAGACCGGACACCCCACCGGTGTACGTGGTCAACGGGTCCTCGGCCAACTCGACGACGTACATGCCGGAGCCGGTCTCGTCGACGGCTGCCTTCGGCGTGGCCGCACGGGTGCCACCGGGTCGGCGGTCGGCCCCGTCGGTCAGGGTGACCTTCCGGTCGGACCCGGCGGTGAAGTAGCCGGTGCCACTGCCGTTACCCGACGGCCCAGCGGGTGCCGCCGACGCCGTTCCCGCTACACCGGTGGTACCGGTGATCAGGGCGACGACCAGCGTAGGTATCGCCAGTCTTCGCAGCCTGTTTCCGCTCGTGCCTGTAGCCACGAGGCTCCTTTCGGTTGCTCCCTTGTGGAGCTTCTCATCGATTGCGACCCGCCCATGGGAGCGCTCCCCCACCTAAGCCGCCGATGGTTAATCGATGGTTTGCACGGTGTTACGGATCGCCGGTGCGTATAAGATCACGTTCTGCCGGTCGCGCCTAGATCACTTTCTCTAGACGATGCCGGAGCAGGGCGTACACCCCGGCCAGGGCCAGCCCGAGTAGCGGCGCGACGCATGGCCGTCGGCGCCCGCCGTCGCCGCACCCGACGACGCGCTGACGGCCGCCGGTCCGGCTTCGGTGGTGGCGTTGGCCGACCGTTTCCCACCGTTGCCGAGCCTCGGTCAGTTGCGGGGCCAGACCTGGACCGGCACCCGGGGAAAGGCCGTGGTCAGGAAGTCTTCCGTGCGGCGGTCCCGGAGGAGGCAGTCGGGCCAGGTGTCGAGCACCTCGGGCAGGGTGCGGTGACCGAGGGCCAGCTGGAGTAGGGCGCCCGGTGGGATGGCGGCGTGGGTTCCGGGTTCGGTGGACGGGCTGATGGCGCCGCGCACGCCGGTCACACCGCTCAGCCTGCCGTCGGTGAATTCGAGCCGGGCGGCGCGACCGTACATGTCGATGGTCATCGTCGGCTCGTGCCATCGCAGACCGGCTGCCTGCCAGCGGGCCCGCAACAGCGGTTGCAGCCGGGCAAGCAGGTCGGCCGGGTCACCGGTGCGGACGTACCAGCCTCTGGGCCGCCTCGGTACGCCGGTCGGGCTGAGCCGGACCAGTGGGTGCTCGGGGCCGAGGATGGGGCGGACTGCGGTGAACGACCCTTCCATCGACGCCTCGTACCGCCGGCCGACCTGGGCGAGGTACCTGTGCATGGCGACGGCGGCCTGCGGCCAGTCGGCCGGCCGGTCGGCGGTGGCCGCGAACACGATCAGCTCACCGGCTGCCGAGAGCCGGGAACTGTGCACCAGGTAGCCACCCACGTCGCCGCCGTGGACCAGCACGGCGACCTCCCGCCGGGCGAGATCCGCCGGACGGCGACCGGCGATCTCGTACCGCCAGACCGCGGCGTCTCGCGGGCAGACCAGGACCTCCCCGTCGGCGAGCCGTCGGTCGATGCGGGCGAGCGCGTCCGCATCGGCGACGGTGGCCGGTCGGACCGTGCGGTGAGTGGAGCGATCGTGCTCGATGGCCAGCAGCGCGGCGATGGGCACCGTCGGAGCGCCGTCGTTCGCCAGCGAGTAGTCATAGCCGAGCCGCCGGTAGAAGTACGGGATCCCCTCGATCACCTGCACCGGCACACCATCGGCCGCGTACTGCTGATGCAGTGCGGCGAACAACCGTTCGGTGAGCCGGTTGCCGCGGTGCTCAGGCGCTGTTCCGACCAACTCGACCTGGGCCACCGGCAGCCGAACCCCGGCCAGGCTCCAGTGCTGCCGCAGCCCCACCAGACTTGCCACCGGACATCCGGTGGCCGAGTCCTCGGCAACCAGGAAGTCGTCGGGCACGACGGAGGGGTGACCGTCCAGCAGGTCTTCCACCCAGGCAGCGATGCCGGGGTGTGGTTGGCCGCCGGTCACCGCCTGGAGCTGAACCGAGGCGTGCAGGCGGGCTAGTTCAGCGGCGTCGCTGGCTCGGCCGGGCCGGACCACGTAACGGTCGCTTTCCGGTGTCATGCCATGTCTCCCGTGGGGGCTCAGATGCGGGTTCTCTCCACAATGGTTGCACGGTCGAACCATCTGGTTGTACCGTCGAACCATGCAGACTGGCGAGCTCGACGCGGCGCAGGAGGCACTGATGCGGTTCGTCCGCAACTTCGGCCTCCATCAGCCCGACCGGACTCCCTGCGGGCAGCCGCTGCCGGTTTCCGAGGCGCACGCCATGGTGGAGATCGCCCGGGAGGGGCAGATCCGGCAGGTGGAGTTGGCTCGCCGGCTGCGTCTGGAGAAGAGCAGCGTCAGCCGCCTGGTCACCAACCTGGTCAACCGGGGCTGGGTGCACCGGGAGACAGCCGAGGGTGACGGTCGCGGCGTCCTGCTTCTGCTGACTGCCGCGGGCACCACGGCCGCCGCCCGACAGGCCGACGCCCGTCGGGCCCGGCTCACCGCCCTGCTCGATCGCGTTCCCGACGACCAGCGCGCGTCAGTGGTGCGTGCGCTCCAGACCCTCGCGGAGGCCACCGGTGAACCGTTCTGACCACCCTCGTCCCCCTCGGGCTCTGCTCCTGGTGGCCGTCGCTGCCGCCGCGCTCAACGGCGGCTGCGCCGACGACTCGGCACCGTCGACACCGACAACGACCACCTCGAATCGACAGGCCGACGTCGCCGAGCGAGGCGCTTCGGTCATGCCCTTCGACCTGGAGCGCACCACACACCGCTTCACCAGGACCGACACCGGCGGCGTGCAGACCGTGGTCGCCGACGACCCCCGGGACAGCACCCAGATCACCCTTGTCCAACAGCATGTGAGCGCCGAGGTCGAGCGGTTCCGGCGCGGTGACTTCAGCGACCCGGCCCGCATCCACGGCACCGAGATGCCCGGCCTGGCAACGCTTCGAGCACACGGCGGGCGGATCACCATCACGTACGAAGCCATTCCCGACGGTGCACGCGCCACCTACGCCACGGACGACGCGGGGCTCCGCGACGCACTGCACCACTGGTTCGATGCCCAGGTCAGCGACCACGGCTCGCACGCCACCCGCTAAGCGCCGCCAACCGAGTGGTCCGCGCCCCCTCGGCGGCGCCAGAGCACTGTGCACGCCGCGGCCAGGGCCAGACCGAGCAGCGGGGCGACACCCACACCGGCGAGCGTGCAGGCCACCGCGAGCAGCGCCGGCGGCACCCAGCACCAGGCGGGCACGGTACGCGGGGCACGACCGCTCCGACGGGCCGCGGCTTCCACGGCCATCGGCACCACCAGCACCGGCAACGCCGCGGCCAGCAGGGTCAGCCAGGGCAGCACCAGCCGGTCGAACCGCGCCACCGCCAGCATCCCGCCGAGCACCGCGACGAGCAGCATCGCCGCCCGCGCCGGCAGGCGGGGAGCCAGACCACGCAACGCCAGGGAACCGGAGTACGTGGTGGTCAGCGCCGCCGCGAAGACCGCCACCGCAACGAACAGATTCGCGTACGCGGCCAGCCCCGAGCCGGCGGCGAGCAGCGCGACCACGTCGGCCGAGCCGGTCCGCAGCCACAGGCCGGCCCCGGCGAGCACCCCGAGCAGCGCCGGCCCGATCAGCAGCCCCACGCACCAGGCCAGGTCCCGCCTTCGAGAAAGGCCCACGCTGAAGTCTGGTGCGCGCAGCGCGAACACGGCCGCGTACCCGATCAGCGCGGCGGCGTCGGCGAGCCCGCCGCCAGCGAGGCGGACCGGCGCACCGGGTGGTGGAAGCACCGTCAGGCACCAGCCGACCAGCACCACCGCGCTGAGCGTGGTGACCACCGCGACCCGGTTGCCGAGCCGGGCCGGCGCCCAGGAGACGGCGAGGACCGCCATCTCCAGCAGCACCGGCCCGGCCCAGCCCGGCAGGTGGGTCAGCGCGGCCAGCGAGGCTCCGCCGAGCCCGACGTTGAACCCGTTCCAACCGACCATCGACACGGCCAGCACCGCCGCCAGCAGCAGCCGCGAGGTGTCCCCCAGGTACGCGGGCAGCACCGCGGTCAACGTCCCGCCGTCGCCCAGCGGCCGGCGCAGCCCGATCCGGCCCTGCCCCCAGAGCAGGGCCGCCATCAGCACCCCGCCGACCAGCAGCCCGGCCACCGGCACCGCGCCGCCGTGTCGGGCGGCCATCGCCGCACCGAGCACCAGCGTGGCGGGTGCGGTGCCGATGCCCAGCCAGGCACCGACCGCCGCCGGCCACCGCCGCTCGGGGACGTCAGGCAACGTGGCGCAGGTAGCCGGCGATCGCCGCGTCGAGCACCTCCGCGCCCGGACGCGCCCACACCTCGGCGGAGAAGACCTCCACCTCGATCGGGCCGACGTAGCCGGCCGCGTCCACCGCCTCGCGCAGCCGACGCAGCTCGATGCAGCCGTCGCCGGGCAGCGCCCGGCCGAGCAGCACCCCTTCCGGCAGCGGGGTCACCCAGTCGCAGACCTGGAACGCGGCGATCCGGGCGGCGGCCCGCGCGATCTGCGCGTACACCGTGTCGTCCCACCAGACGTGGTACGCGTCCACGACCACGCCGACCACAGCCGGGTCGAACCGCTCGGCGACGTCCAGCGCCTGGCCGAGGGTGGTAATCACGCACCGGTCGGAGGCGAACATCGGGTGCAGCGGCTCGATGGCCAGCCGTACGCCGGCGGCCTCGGCGTGCGGGGCGAGCTCGCCGATCGCGTCGGCGACCCGACGTCGTGCGCCGTCGACGTCCCGGCTGCCGGCCGGCAGCCCACCGGAGACCAGCACCAGCTCCGGGGCTCCGAGGGCAGCGGCCTCCTCGATGGCCCGCAGGTTCTCCGCGCGCCAGTCGTCGGCGGAGAAGAACCCGCCCCGGCACAGCGACGTGACGGCGAGGCCGGCGTCGCGGACCAGTTTCGCCGAGCGGGCCAACCCGTACTCGGCCACCGGCTCCCGCCACAGGCCGATGCCCGGTACACCGGCCGCCACGCACCCGGCAACCACCTCGGGCAGCGGCCAGCGCTGGGCGGTCGCCTGGTTGAACGAGAAGCGCGCGAGGCTCACTGGGCTGGTCTCTGCTCGCGACTGCGGGGCTCGCAAAACCGGCTCACTCCTCGCGCTCACTGGGCTGGTCTCTGCTCGCGACTGCGGGGCTCGCAAAACCGGCTCACTCCTCGCGCTCACTGGGCCACCCCCGCCACGGTGAACAGCGCTCGGGCGCGAGCGGCGGCCAGGTCGGCGTCGGGCAGCAGCCCGGCCGCGTCGGCCAGGGTGAGCAGCATGGCCAGGTGCACCGGGGACCGGCCGGACTGCGCGCCAGCGACCATCGTGAAATGGTCCTGGTGCCCGGCCAACCAGGCCAGGAAGACGATCCCCGTCTTGTAGTGCCAGGTCGGCACCGCGAACAGGTGCCGGGCCAGCGGCACGGTGGGCCCGAAGATCTCGTCGTACGCCGTCAGGTCCCCCCGGTCCAGGGCGGCCAGCGCGGCAGCGGCGGCCGGCGCGATGGCCGCGAACACCCCGAGCAGCGCGTCGGAGTGACCCACCTCGTCACCGCGGATCAGCTCCGGGTAGTGGAAGTCGTCACCGGTGTAGAGGCGTACCCCGGCCGGCAGGCGGCGGCGCAACGCGACCTCGCGGTCGGCGTCCAACAGCGACACCTTGATGCCGTCCACCCTGGACTGGTGCGCCTTGATCAGCTCGATCACCGTGTCGGCGGCCAGGTCCAGGTCGACCGCACCCCAGTAGCCGGTCAACGCCGGATCGAACATCGGACCCAACCAGTGCAGCACCACCGGTTCGTCGGCGGCGCTCAGCAGCTCGTCGTACACCCGCAGGTAGTCCTCCGGGCCACGGGCCGCGGCGGCCAGGTGTCGGCTGCACATCAGCACCGGCCGGGCGCCGGCGGCGCGGACGTCGTCGAGCTGCTCGGCGTACGCGGCGGTGACCGCCGCCAGGGTGGCCGGGCCGACCGGCAGCTGGTCGGTGCCGACCCCGGCGACGATCCGCCCGTCGACCGCACGGGCCTCGGCGGCGCTGCGCCGGATCAGCTCACGGGTGGCCGGATAGTCCAGCCCCATCCCCCGCTGGGCGGTGTCCATCGCCTCGGCGACCCCCAGCCCGTACGACCAGAGGTGCCGTCGAAAGGCGAGGGTGGTGTCCCAGTCCACCGCAGCCGGGGCACCCGGCACGTTCTCCGCGCCCGGGTCGGCGACCACGTGAGCGGCGGCGTACGCGATCCGGCTGGTCGCCGGCGCGGCCGGGCGGGCGAAGCCGCCACCCCCGGCGAGTCGGTGTCGCCGTCCGCCGGGTAGCACCACCTCGGCGCTCATGAGTGCAGCTCCGGCACCTCGATGCGACCGCCCTCGCGGGCCGAGCGCAGCCCCAGCTCGGCGAGCTGCACGCCGCGCGCGCCGGCCAGGAAGTTCCACCGGAACGGCTCGTCGGCCACCACGTGCCGCAGGTACGCCTCCCACTGCACCTTGAAGCCGTTGTCGAACTCCTCGTTGTCGGGCACCTCGGCCCACTGGGCGCGGAAGTCCTCGGTGGCCGGCAGGTCCGGGTTCCAGACCGGCTTCGGGGTGACCGCCCGGTGCTGCACCCGGCAGTTGCGCAGGCCGGCGATCGCGCTGCCCTCCGTGCCGTCGACCTGGAACTCCACCAACTCGTCGCGGTACACCCGCACGGCCCAGGAGGAGTTGATCTGCGCGATCACCCCGCCGTCGAGTTCGAAGGTGGCGTACGCGGCGTCGTCGGCGGTGGCGGCATACGGGTGACCGGCCTCGTCGACCCGTTCGGGCACGTGGGTGGCGGTCACACAGGAGACGGCGGTGACCCGGCCGAACAGCTCCTCCAGCACGTAGTGCCAGTGCGGGAACATGTCGACCACGATGCCGCCGCCGTCCTCGGTCCGGTAGTTCCACGACGGCCGCTGAGCGGGCTGCCAGTCGCCCTCGAAGACCCAGTACCCGAACTCGCCGCGCACCGAGAGGATCCGGCCGAAGAAGCCGCCGTCGATGAGGCGCTTGAGTTTGCGCAGACCGGGCAGGAAGAGCTTGTCCTGCACGACACCGGTGCGGACGCCGGCCGCGTCCGCCGCCCGGGCCAGGTCGAGGGCCGCCGCGGTGTCCTCGGCCAGCGGCTTCTCCGTGTAGATGTGCTTGCCGGCCTCGATGGCCTGCCGGATCGCCTTCTCCCGTTGCTGGGTGACCTGCGCGTCGAAGTAGATCTCGACGTCGTCGCGGGCCAGCGCCGAGGTCAGGTCGGTGGTCCAGTCGGTCAGCCCGTGCCGCTCGGCGAGCTCCCGGAGCTTCGTCTCGTTGCGCCCGACCAGGACCGGTTCCGGCCAGATGGTGGTGCCGTCGGCCAACGCCACACCACCGGATTCACGGATGGCCAGCAGCGACCGGACGAGGTGCTGCCGGTAGCCCATCCGTCCGGTCACGCCGTTGACGATGATGCCGATCGACCTGCGGGTCATGGTGTTCCTTCCGTCGTGCTGGTCGTGCCGATCTGCGCTCAGTGGTTGGCGGCCGCGCTGCCGAGCAACCCACGCAGGTCGGTGGCGAGCCGGTCGAAGCGGGGATCCGACATCACCTGCGCGTAGTCGCGGTGCGCCGGCAGCTCGACCGAGAAGGTGCGGATGATCCGGCCGGGCCGGGGACTCATCACCACGACCCGGGTGCCGAGGAAGACCGCCTCGGCGATGGAGTGGGTGACCAGCACCACAGTGGTCCCGGTCTCCCGCCAGATCCGGTGCAGTTCGGCGTTCATCTGCTCCCGGGTCAGCGCATCCAGGGCGCCGAACGGTTCGTCCATCAGCAGCACCGGTGGGGAGTGCAGCAGCGCGCGGCAGAGCGCCACCCGTTGCTGCATGCCGCCGGACAGCTCGTGTGGCAACGCCTTCTCGAAGCCGGTCAGGCCGGTCATCTCGATCAGCTCGTCGGCGCGGCGGGCCGCCTGCGCCCGGTCCATGCCGCGCATCTCGGCCTGGAGCAGGATGTTGGCTCGGGCACCGCGCCACTCCAGCAACGCGGCCTTCTGGAAGACGAAGCCGATCTCCTTCTGCGGGCCGCGCACCGGGCGCTGCAACAGCGACACGTCACCGCTGGTCGGCTTGACCAACCCCGCGACGATCTTCAGGAGGGTGGACTTGCCGCAGCCGGACGGGCCGACGATCGTGACGAACTCGCCCGGCTCGATGTCCAGCGACACGTCGTCCAACGCGGTGGTCTGCGCCCGTCGGGTGGTGAACCGGACGGTCAGCCCGGACATCCCGATGGCGGTGCCGGTGGCTGCCGGCGCGGCGGTCACCGGGTCACCCCTGCGCCGCGTACGAGGAGTCCCAGTACGCGCTGGGCGCTCCCGGGTCCTTCAGCTCGGCGTAGCGGGACATCAGGTTGATGGTCTCGGTCCACTGGGCCTCGGTGTTCACGCCGGGCGGGCCGTCCGCGCCGATCAGCGGCATGTTGAGCGTGAGCTGCTTGGTGAGCACCTCGGGCGCCGGCTCGTTCTCGGCCAGAGCCGTCATCGCGCTCACCGCGCCGGCCGGGTCCCGGGCGGCGTCGGCCCAGGACTTCTGGGTGGCCCGGACGAACTTGCGGACCAACTCCGGGTCCTTCTGCAGGGTCTGGGTGTTGGCGATCAGGCCGGTGCCGAGCAGGTTCATCCCGTAGTCGGCGAAGAGCAGCACGTCGACCTTCTTGCCGGTCTTGCTCTCGATGGTGGGCGCCTGGTCGTGGAAGAAGCCCATGATGGCGTCGACCTTGCCCTCGGCCAGGGCGGCGATCTTGCCGGCGGCGTCGACGTTGACCACCTTGACGTCGTCCTTCTTGAGGCCGTTCTTCTCAAGCCAGGCCGGGAAGGTGGCGTAGAGGGCGTCGCCGGGGGTGCCGCCGACGGTCTTGCCCTTGAGGTCGGCCGGTGTCTTGATGTTCTCCTCGGTGAAGAACTCCACCGAGGAGGGCCCCTTCTCCAGGTACGCGCCGAGGCTGCGCACCGGCATGCCGCTGGCCACCGACTTCAGCAGCACCGGGCTGTCCGCCCACCCGAAGTCGGTCTGCTTCTGGGCGACCTGCTTGATGGTGTTGCCCGAGCCGTTGCCGGGCAGGATCTTCAGGTCGATGCCCTCGGCGGAGTAGTAACCCTTCTGCAGGCCGTAGTAGAAGGGCGCGTGCTCGCCGTAGGGCACCCAGTTGAGGGTGAGGGTGACCTGCTTCTTGCCGTCCGCGCCGGTCTTGCCGGCGGGATCGTCCCCACCGCAGCCGGTGGCGGCGAGGAGCAGGGCGGCGGTGGCCAGGATGGTGGTGGCGGTGCGTTTCATCGGTGCCTCCGTGATGGGGTCGGTCAGGAGGTGGTGAGGGACACGCCGGCCCGACGGCTGGCGTGCCACGGAATGAGCAGTGCCTCGGCGATCTCGACCAGGACGAACAGGACGATGCCGATGGCCGACATCAGGATCAGGTCGGCGAACAGCAGTGGGGCGTCGAGGTTGCCGTTGGCCAGCAACAGGACATAGCCGAGCCCCTCGCTGGCGCCGACGAACTCACCGACCACGGCGCCGACCACGGCGAGGGTGACGGCCACCTTCAGGCCGGCCATCAGGTGCGGCAACGCGTTCGGGAAGCGGATCTTGCGGAAGGTGCGCCACGGCCCGGCGCCCATCGTGGCGGCGAGGTCGAGCAACTCCGGGTCGGTGGAGCGCAGCCCTGCCACCCCGGAGATGACCACCGGGAAGAACGCGATGAGCACCGCCAGGATGATCTTCGGGGTGAGGCCGAGGCCGAACCAGACCACCAGCAGCGGAGCGATGGCGATCTTCGGAATGACCTGTGCGAACAGGACGATCGGGTAGAGCGCCTTGTCCAGGGTGCGGGAGTAGGCGATGGCGACCGCGGTGACCAGACCCAACGCGGCGGCCAGCACGAAGCCGAGCACCGTCTCGTAGAGGGTGACCAGGGTGTGCCGGGCCAGCTCCGACCACTGGGTGGTCATCGTCTCCCACACCTGGCCGGGGGTGGGCACCAGGTAGTTCGGGACGTACTCGCGGGCCGCCACGAACCACCAGGCGGCGAAGAAGACCGCGAGCACCAGCGCCGGGCGCCAGAGCGAGTCGGCGAAGGTCACCGCCCGGCGACCGAGCGTGGGACGTGGTGGACGGCCGCCGCTGGGTGGCGGTATCGCCACCGTGGACGAGGCCGCACCGTCGAGGCCGTCCCCCGCACCAACGCTGCCGGGCCCGGCAGCGGCTGCTCGCGCACCACTGGCCTGGTCGGCGGCGGCCTGCCGGCCCGCCGTGTCCAAAGAGTTCTCGGTCACGCGGAACCTCCTCGGGGCCCGGCACGGCACCCATGGACCGGGCATTCGGCGGATCAGGCAAACGCTTTCCTGGAGCGTAGGCGGCCCCCTCACGCCGGGCAAGGCCTTTCCTCGATCTGTTTCCGCCGATGCCTGGCAGTCCGCCAACTGTCCCGAAGGGACGGTCAGCCGGTCGCCGGATAGGTGTCGAGGAGGCCGCACATGCCCAACCGGCCCCGCTCGACCGGCTCGTTCACCGCGTACACACCGGCGTCGCCCAGATGGGCGGGATCCCCCCGCTCCAGGGCGTCGAGCTGCGCGGCGGTGTCGGCGGCGGCGCGGCCCGCGCCGGCCTCCCACCGCTGCCGCCACCGCGTCAGCAACGGCTGGCGCAGGGCGATCGCGGCGGCGTGGAACGCGGCCAGCGCCGCCGGACCGCCCGACCGCAGCGCCTGGAAGCCGGTCACCGCCAGATCCCGACGGCGGTACGCGGCGTGCACGTCCGCGCCCGGCGCTCCCCCGTCGGGCAACGCCGCCGCGGCGTCGTACGCGGCCGGGTCGGCCAGCACCTCTGGTGGGAAGGTCAGCACCGCGTCGCCGGCCTCGGGCAGGCCGCTGTTCTGCATCAGCACCACGATGCGCAGCCCGCCGGTGTTGACCAGGCGGTGCACGGTGCCCGGCTCGAACCAGACCACCACCCCCGGCCGCAGCGGCGTCTCCCGGTAGCCGGCCGTGGTCAGGGTCTGCACCGCGCCCTCGCCGTCGGTCACCACGTACCCCTCTGTGCAGCACAGGTGCACGTGCGGGGTGCCGCCGACCAGGCCGTCCGCGGCCACGGTGTCGTAGACGCGCAGCCGGGACACGCCGACCCCGCCGGGCAGCGGTGCCGGCCGATCACGCATCGAAGTACTCGTCGGCGTCGTCCGCCGCCGGCAGGGACACCAGCAGCACGGTGAGATCGCCGATCGCCCGGTGCCGGCAGCCCGGCTTGATCAGGAACGCGGACATCGGCCGGGCCGGGTGCCGGACGCCGTCCAGCTCGATCTCGCCCTCACCGGCGAGCACGACGTAGTACTCGGTGGCGATCCGGTGGTGGTGGGTCACCGCGTCCTGCACCTGGAGCAGATGCACGCTGGCCTGGCCCTCGCTCTCGGCGATGAAACCCCGGCGGGTGGTCCCACACGAGCAGCGCCGGGCGGGCAGGTCGTCAAGTTGAAGTACCGCGAAGCGATCGGACACGGCCGGACCTCCCTGCGGGAAAGGGCTTTCTCTGCGGTACGGTGACGCTAGCCGGCACGACGAAACGCCGTCAACAGATCGAGGGGGCGGGCCATGGCGACCCTGTCCGATGTGGCCCGCCGTGCGGGCGTCTCGCCCGCCACCGCCTCCCGCGTCATCAACGGCAGCAGCAAGCCGGTCACCGATGAGCTGCGCGAACGGGTGCTCGCCGCCGTCGCCGAGTTGCAGTACGTGCCGAACGCGCACGCCCAACTGCTGGCCCGCTCGCACCGCAGCGCGGTCGGCGTGATCGTGCACGACGTCTCCGACCCGTACTTCGCCGAGATAACCAGAGGGCTGCAACGGGTCGCCACCGACCAGGGCCGGCTGCTGATGATCTGCAACAGCTACCGCGACCCGGACCGCGAGTTGGAGTACGTGGAGCTGCTGCGCGGCCACCAGGTGGCGGCGCTGATCCTGGCCGGCTCGGGCTACCACGACGAGGCGTTCACCCGGCAACTCAACGAGAAGCTCGCCGCGTACGAGGCCACCGGCGGGCGGGTGGCGGTGATCGGCCGGCACGAGCACTCCGGCGACGCGGTGATGCCGGACAACCGGACCGGCGGCTACCTCGCCGGGCGGGAGCTGTGCGGTCTGGGGCACCGCGCGATCGGCGTGGTCGCCGGCCCGCGCATCCTGACCACCACCACCGACCGGCTCGCCGGGCTCCGGCAGGCCCTCAGCGAGCAGGGCCGCGAGCTGCCCGAACGGCGCATCCGGTACGCGGAGTTCGACCGCGACGGTGGCGCCGAGGCCACCGCCCGACTGCTCGACGCCGACCCGGAGCTGACCGCGATCGTGGCGCTCAACGACTCGATGGCCATCGGCGCGCTCGCCACCCTGCGCGCGCGTGGGTTGGCCGTGCCGCAGCAGATCTCGGTGCTGGGTTTCGACGACATGCCGATCGCCCGGGACGTGACCCCGGCGCTGACCACCGTGCGGCTGCCCCTCGTCGACATGGGTGTGCGGGCGATGTCCCTGGTGCTCGGCGTCGGGGCCCCGACGCCCCGGGTCGAGGTGCTCCCCGCCGAGCTGGTCCGCCGCGACACCGCCGGTTTCGTCCCACCGTCCACCCGCGCCACGGCAGGTTCCGCGCCACGTGCACGACGAGGTGACAGCACGTCATGACCGGTGCCAGCCCGACTCAGCGGCCCCTCACGCGCGCCGATGTGGCGTACCTGGTCGGTGCGTCGTTCGGGCCACACACCCGGGTCAAGCACGCCGGCCCGCTGGCCGGCGGCGGCTACGCGACGGTCTGGTGGGCGCTGCTCGACGACGACCGTCGGGTGGTGCTGAAGTTGGCTCCGCCGGCCGGAACGCCGCTGCTGCGCTACGAGCGCGGGCTCTGCGCTGCCGAGGAGCGGTACTTTCGGCTCGTCGCGCAGCGGGCGCCGCAGGTGCCCGTCCCCCCGGTGCTC
Source organism: Micromonospora arida (assembly GCF_003857035.1). Lineage (GTDB taxonomy): Bacteria > Actinomycetota > Actinomycetes > Mycobacteriales > Micromonosporaceae > Micromonospora > Micromonospora arida. The sequence continues at coordinate 24,406 of NZ_QGSY01000161.1, read as the reverse complement.
TGGCGCGGCGCCGACCCGGCGTACGGCGAGTGGTTGGTCACCGCGCTGCTGCCCGGCCGGTCGCTGGCCGACCTGGCCGAGGCCGGTGTCGTGGTCGACGACGGCCCGGCGCGCTACGACCTCGGGGTGGCTCTCGCCGCGTTGCACCGGGTGACCGGTGAGCGGTTCGGGTACGACGACGACCGGGCCGGCGCACCGACCTGGCGGGCGGCGTTCACGGCGATGCTCGACGCGCTCCTGGCCGACGCGGTCGACTGGGACGTCCCACTGCCGGTGACCCCGGAGCAGCTGCACGCGCTGGTGGGGCGGCACGGCGACGTGCTCGACGAGGTGCGCCGGCCCGCGCTGCTGCACTTCGACTGCTGGGACGGCAACGTGCTGGTGGCGCCCGACGGGGACGGCCGGTTGCGGCTGCGCGGCCTGGTGGACGGCGAGCGGTTCCTCTACGGCGACCCACTGCTGGACCTGGTGTCGCCGCTGCTCTTCCGGCGCGTCGAGGACGAGCCGGAGCACCCTCTGCTGCGCGGCTACCAGGCCAGCGCAGCCGAACCGCTGGTGCTGGACGCTTCGGCACGCCGCCGGCTCGGTCTCTACCGGTTGCACCTGTACCTGCTGATGATTGTGGAGATGCCCAGCCGTGGGATGACCGCGCACAGCCATCCCGGACGGCAGGCCGGGCTGACGGCCCTGCTCGACGAGGAACTGGCCGCGCTCGCCTCGGGCTGACCGCCCGGCGCGGGTGGCGTCCGACGCGTGGTCGGACGCCACCCGCCCTCGGTCAGGGCAGGTCGATCGGGCGCAGCACCCGGTCCACGGCGTGCGCGATCTGCCGGTTGCCCTTGTTGACGTCGTAGGAGACGACCCGCGCGTCACGGTCGTCGGTGTCGGCGTCGACCAGTCGCACCTGCCGGAAGAAGTACAGGTAGGTGCGCACGTCGACCTCGACGGTCGAGCCGAGCGCGGTGGTCAGGTCCGTGCCGTCGGCCCGGACCGCCGTCTTGCGGTCGATGGTTGCCCCCGGGACCACGTGGTAGAGCAGCACCGACTCGACGGTGTCGATGCCCAGCCCGGCTACGGCGGTGAAAGCGGCACTCTCACTCGGCAGCTTCCGGGCCTGCGTGATCTCGCGGACCAACTGCTGGAAGGCAGCGTCGGTGGGGATGAACGCGGTCAGCGCCACGGTGCCATCGGTGAGCACCTTGACCGGAGAGTTCGGCTTGGCCTCCAACACGGCCAGCACAGCCGCCGTCAGCACGTCGAAGTCCCGCGAGTTGCGGTCGAAACCGCTGGTGTCCTTCGTGAGCACCGCGGCGAGTGAGTTCGTGCCGAGCGGCTTGGCCTTGCCGGTCGCCTGAGCGGCCGGCACAGCGATGGCCGTGGTGGCCAGCGCGGTGGCCATGGCGCCCACCGCCATCCTGGCGGCGAGTCGTGCGATCTTCATCAGCGGGCCTTTCGTCGAAGCGACGGATCCGTGACGTCTCGTCACGATCCATGCTTCGCACCGGGTAGGCCGCGCAGATGCACCCACGGATAACGGATTGTCCGGGGCTCCTGCCCGGGCCTAACCTCCCCGGGTGCTGATTCGGGAGTTCGTCGACCGGGACTGGTCGCAGGTGTGGCCGATCATCGAGGAGGTGATCCGGGCCCAGGAGACGTTCCCCTACGACCCCGCGATGACCGCCGAGGAGTCGTACGGCATGTGGGTCGAGGCGGCGCCGGGGCGGACCGTCGTGGCGGTCGACGGCGAACGGGTGCTGGGCACCGCGAAGATGGGCACCAACCGGCCCGGGCCGGGCGCGCACGTGTCCACCGCGAGCTTCATGGTCGCCGCCGACGCGCGGGGCCGGGGCGTGGGCACCGCGCTGTGCCGCGACGCCCTCACCTGGGCCCGCCGGCAGGGGTACGCCGGCATGCAGTTCAACGCCGTGGCGGAGAGCAACAGTTCGGCGGTGCGGCTGTATCGGCGGGAGGGCTTCGAGGTGGTCGGGACCGTGCCAGGCGCGTTCCGTCACCCCACCCTCGGCCGGGTCGGCCTGCACGTGATGTACCAGGAGTTCTGACCGCGCCCACGCCGGCCCGCGCCGGCCTCCGGTCGATCATGGACTTGTGGTGGTGTGCAAAAGGGGCAGGCGCTCACAACGCGCCCACCATAAGTCCATGATCGACCGGGAGGACTCAGCCGCCGGCCGGGGCCGGGCGCAGTTTGGGCTGGCCGGCGGCCGGCTCCGCGCCGGCACGGCGGATCGGGGTGAAGAGGGCGCCGACCGCGACCAGCAGGCACCCCGCGCCGGCCGTGAGTGTGACCGCCGGCGCACCGTAGCGGCCGGCGGCCCAGGTCAGCACGACAGCCCCGGCCGGACCGAGGGCGTAGTGCGTGCTCCAGAACGCCGACGTGACCCGGCCCAGCAGGTGATCGGGGGTGATCTCCTGCCGCAGGGACATCGAACAGATCCCGCCGACGCTGAGACAGCACAGGTACACCGCGGTCAGCGTGGTGACCGCGGGCACGGTGGTGGCGAGGCCGACCCCCGCCACGGCGAAACCGCAGATCGCGTGCGCGCCGATCCAGGTGGCGCCGAAGCCGCGACGGCGGCGCAGCGGCGCCACCAGCAGCGCGCCGGCGACCGTGCCCAGCGCCGCCAGGCCGAGCACCGTGCCGACGGTGCCCTCCGAGCCGCCGAGGTCGTGCGTGACGTGATAGATCAGCACGTCGACGAAGCCGTAGGTGAGGAAGATGAAGACCGACAACAGGACGGTCAGCGCGCGCAGGACGGGCTGTCGCCACAGGAACCGCGCCCCGGCCAGGAACTCGGCCAGCGGGCGTTGCCGGGCCACCCCCTCGTCCACCTGGACGGGGCGCAGTCGGATCAGCCACAGGCCGGCCGCCGAGAGCGCGAAGCTCGCCGCGTTGACGGCGATGGCGGTGGCCGGGCCGAAGCGGGCCGCCACCACACCGGCGAGCAGCGGCCCTAGGACGGCCGCCGACGCGTACGTCGCCTGCAACCGGCCGTTGGCCTCGGTGATCCGGTCGGAGTCGACGAGGTTGCGGACCGCGGTCACCGCGGCGACCTGGAACAGCATGCCGGCCGCCTCGCAGATGGGCAGCACGACGAAGAGCAGCCAGACCTGCGGGCCCGCGAGCCACGCCAGTGGCACCAGGGCGTAGAGCACCAGCCGGGTCAGGTCCGCCACGATCATCAGGGTGCGCCGGTCGTACCGGTCGACCAGCACCCCACCGAAGATCCCGGCGACGACGGACGCCGCGCCCGCGACGGCGGTGAGCAGGCCCATCTGCGCCACCGACCCGGTCGCCTGGAGCACCAGCAGCGGCACCGCCAGGTAGGCGAACGAGTCGCCGGCCGCGGAGAGCGACTGGGCGACCCAGTACGTGCCGAAGGTCCGGTCCCGCCAGAGCGGAGCCCGACCAGCGGCGACGGATCGGCTCATCGCGCCAAGGGTAGTGAACGCGCCCCTCCTGCGCCGGCCGTGGCGGGCGTCACATCGCTGCCATGTCACGAACCGACGAGCGCCACGCATCTCGTGGTCGTCAGTCCGATCAGAGAGGCGGAACAATGAGCACAGCGCATCGACAGGTCCCGGCGGGCACACACCGCGTACTGATCCTCGGCGCGGGCTACGCGGGCATGGCCGCGGCGACCCAACTGGCGGCCCGGACCAGGCGGGCCGACGTGCAGGTGACGGTGGTCAACGCGCAGGAGCGGTTCACCGAGCGTCTCCGGCTGCACATGACGGCGACCGGTCAGCGGCTCGCCGAGCTGGACATCCCTGAGCTGCTGGCGGGAACCGGTGCGCAGTTCGTGCGCGGCTGGGTGACGGCGGTGGACGCCCACGCGAAGACCGTCCGTGTCGACGACAGTCGGGTGCTGCGCTACGACACCCTGGTCTACGCGTTGGGCAGCGTGACGGACACGGCGGCGGTCCCGGGCGTCGAGGAGCACGCGTACGCCCTGGACGGTCCGAGCGGCGCGACCACGCTGGCGGACCGGCTGGCACGGCTCGGTGCCGGCACGGTCGTCGTGGTCGGCTGCGGGTTGACCGGGGTCGAGGCGGCCGCGGAGATCGCGGAACGGCACCCGCAGATCGGTGTCACGCTGGTGGGCCAGCAGGACCCGGGAGCGAGCATGAACCCGAAGGCCCGGGCGTACCTGCGGGGCGCGCTGACCCGCCTCGGCGTCCAGGTGATCACCGGAGCGGCGGTCACCAGGGTCCGGCCCGACGGGGTCGAATTGGCCGGTGCGGAGACCGTGGCGGCCGACGTCGTCCTCTGGACGGGTGGTACCCGGGTGGCGCCGCTGGCCGCCGCCGCCGGGTTGACCGTCGACGAACGCGGTCGCGTCGTCACCGACTCCGCGTTGCGGTCGGTGTCGCACCCCGACGTGTACGCGATCGGCGATGCGGCAGCGATCCGGCAGGGTTACGGGGTGCTGCACGGCACCTGCCAGAGCGGGATGCCGACCGGTGTACACGCGGCGGTGTCGATCGCCCGCGCGCTGCGGGGCAGGCAACCCAGGCCGTTCCGGTTCGGTTACTACCACACGCCGGTGAGCCTGGGCCGTAACGACGCGGTCGTGCAGTTCACCCGCCCCGACGACAGCCCTCGCCGCGGGTGTCTGACCGGGCGGATGGCGGTCTGGTACAAGGAGACCGTGAGCGCTTCGCCCTGGCCGACCTACCGTCGCATGTCGCGGTTGCCCTCCTCGGGCGCGCTCTGGCCGCGCGGCGGCCGCTTCACCCGCCTGCGGGACGCGCGGTGACGCACCGGCCGGACGCCGACGAGCAGGTGTTCCACAGTCATCGCAACCTGCTGTTCTCGGTGGCCTACCGGATCCTCGGCAGCGCGGCCGATGCCGAGGACGCGGTGCAGGACGCCTGGATCAGCTGGTCCTCGGCAGACCGCTCCCAGGTCGCCGACCCCAGGGCGTACCTTGCCCGCATCGTGTCGAACCTCGCGTTGCAGCGCCTGCGCTCGGCCCGGCACCACCGCGAGACCTATCCGGGGCCGTGGTTGCCCGAACCCGTCCTGACCGATGGGGACGCCGCCGACGCCGTCACCGAGGCGGAGTCGGTGTCGATGGCGATGCTGGTGGTGCTGGAGACGCTCAGCCCGCTCGAACGTGCCGTGTTCGTCCTGCGGGAGGTCTTCGGCTTCAGCCACGCGGAGATCGCGGCGGCGGTGGAGCGCTCCGAGGCGGCGGTCCGCCAGACCGCCCACCGGGCTCGCGAGCACGTGCGAGGCCAGCGGCAACGTTTCACGGCGGACCGGTCGCAGCAGCGTGGGGTCACCGAGCGATTTCTCGCCGCCTCGACCGGTGGCGACATCAACACCCTGCTGGAGCTGCTGTCTCCGGACGTCACGTTGTGGACCGACGGTGGCGGCAAGGTCCGCCAGGCCCTGCTTCCCATCAGGGGTGCGGGAACGGTTGCCGCGTGGTTCGCGGCCATCGGCACGGTCACCTACCAGGGCGTCGCGCCGCACGACATGCGTGCCGCCCTGGTCGAGATCAACGGGGGGCCGGGTCTGGTGTTCAGCGGTGGGGGTCGGGTGGTCGCCACCGTCTCCCTCGACATCGACGCCGGCGGTCGCATCACCGCCATCCACAACGTCGCCAACCCCGACAAGCTTCGCGCCGTCGCCGACGGCACCACCCACCACCTCGCGGCGCGGTGAGCCGGCCGGCTCGCCGTCAGCCGGTGCTGGTGAGGTCGGTGGTCGCCGCGAGTTCCGTGACCACGTCCAGGAACCGGTGCAGCGCGGGCGCGGTGTTGCCCGCCAACCACACCATCTCGGTGTACGCGTAGGCGCCGGACAGCGGAACGAACACCACGCCGGTGCGGCGAAGGCTCGCCGCCGAGCAGGCGAGCCGGGTGACGCCGAGACCGGCGGCGACCAGGCCGAGGAGGCTCTGCACGCCGGCCTCCTCCTGAACGACGGTCGGTACGAAGCCCGCTTCCCGGAACTGCTCCTCGTAGGCGCGGTGCCAGGGTTCCCAGGAGCTGCGCGGGGTCATGACCCACGGTTCGTTCGCCAGGTCGGCGAGGGTCAACTCGTCGCGCCCGGCGAGCGGGTGGCCCTCGGGCAGCACCGCGCAGACCGGTTCGGTCGTCAGTCTCCTGGACTCCAGGCCGGGAACGAGCGGGGTCCGGGTGAAGGCGGCGTCGAACCGCCCTTCGAGGACGCCCTGCACCAGGGTCGCGATGCTGGTGGACTCGGTGGCCACGTGCAGGTCGGGGAGGTGGTGGCGGACTGCCCGGACCACCGGGGGCAGCAGGTGATTGGCGACGGTGGTCAGGAAGGCGAGCCGGAGGGTGCCGACCTGACCCCGCCGGGCCCGTTCCACGACGGCGACGGCCTGCTCGGCGCGGTCGGTGACAGCGCGCGCCTCGGGCACGAACAGGGCGCCGATGTCGGTGAGGGTGGTGCCGCGGCTGTCACGGTCGAACAGTTTCGCCCCGAGGGCGCGTTCCAGGGCGGTGATCTGCTGCGACAGCGACTGCTGGGCGATCATCAGGCGGACGGCGGCCCGGGTGAAGCTCAGCTCCTCCGCGAGGACCAGGAAGTACCGCAGTTGTCGCAGCTCAGGCGTCGCCACAGGAACAGACTGTAGCCACGCCAGGAAGAGCGTGTTGGCCGTCCGCTCAGACCTCCGCGCACGATCGGTGCGAAGGGCGGCACCGGTACCGCGAACCGGCACGGCCACGTGAGGACACCAACCGAAGGAAGACGTTCATGTCGGAAACACGCGTCAACACACCGTTCAACGCCCGATCCACCGCCGCCGACGTCGTGGCCGGTGTCGACCTGACCGGGCGACGCGCCATCGTCACCGGTGCCTCGTCGGGCATCGGGGTGGAGACCGCCCGGGCGCTCGCCACGGCGGGCGCCGAGGTGACCCTGGCGGTACGGGACGTGCGGGCCGGAGAACGGACGGCGCGGGAGGTTGGCGCCGGGACCGGGAACCGGCTGCTCCGGGTCGCGCCGTTGGACCTGTCCGACCAGCGGTCGGTCGCCGCGTTCGTGGCCGCCTGGGACGGGCCCCTGCACATCCTGGTCAACAACGCCGGGGTGTCGGCGACCCCCGAGATGCGCACGGCGGAGGGTTGGGAGTTGCAGTTGGCCACCAACCACCTCGGTCACTTCGCAGTCGCCAACGGGCTGCACCGGGCGCTCGCCGAGGCCGGTCGGGCCCGTGTGGTGTCGCTGAGTTCCATCGCCCACGTTTCGGCCCCGATGGTCTTCGAGGACGTCAACTTCCGGGCACGCCCCTATGACCGTCTGCTCGCATACGGCGAGTCGAAGACCGCCACCGCGCTGTTCGCGGTCGAGGCGAACCGGCGCTGGGCCGGCGACGGCATCACCGTCAACGTGGCCAACCCGGGGGCGGTCGCCACCAACCTGGGACGGCACCTCACCGAGGAGGACTACGCACAGCTTCCGGCGTTCGACTTCAAGACCCCGCAGCAGGGGGCCGCGACCTCCGTGCTGCTCGCTGCGGGGCCGCAGCTGGAGGGCATCGGCGGCCGGTACTTCGAGGACTGCCAGCAGGCGGTGCGCCACGACCCGGCGGACCCGCTGAGCGGCGTCGCCGACCACGCGATCGACCCCGCGGCGGCGGCGCGGCTGTGGCAGCTCTCGCTGGACCTGTTCGCCGGCGCGCAGCGTGCCTGAACGTCCGGAAACGGCCGCGGGATCCCGCGCGGCCGTTTCCGGACGACGTGAAACGCTCAGCCCTTGCGCAGCGGAGCGAGCGCCGTGCTCCAGGCGACCACCTGGTCGAGCGTGGCGGTCAGCGAGTCCTGGTGGAACTGGTTGGGCTTGAAGACGCTGAAGTTCTCGAAATCGGTGAAGAGCGACAGCGCGACCTGTGAACGCACGTCGGCCATCTGGAGCTCACCGGAGATCAGACGCAGGTGCTCCACGGCGCGCGTCCCGCCGACCGAGCCGTAGCTGACGAAGCCCACGGCCTTGTTGTTCCACTCGGAGTAGAGGAAGTCGATCGCGTTCTTCAGGGCGCCCGAGGTCGAGTGGTTGTACTCGGGGGTGACGATGATGAACCCGTCGAACGACGCGATCGTCTCGGCCCACCGCTTGGTGTGCGGCTGGGTGTACTGGCCCATCGAGGGCGGGTACGCCTCGTCGAGGTGCGGCAGCTGGTAGTCGAGCAGGTCGATCAGCTCGTACTCCGCGTCGGAGCGCTGCTTGGCGATCTCGAGCACCCAGCGGGCGACGGCCTCGCCGTTACGCCCCGGGCGGGTGCTTCCGAGGATGATCCCGATCCTGGTCATGTGTGGCGCCTTTCAGAGGGTCCTTGCCTGACGACGGGAAACGCTAACCGGAGCTTGATTGGTCAAGCAAATATCTGGCCTATGGGCGTGGTCACACGGAGGGTAAGCATTTGCTCGGTCAAACAAGTACGATGGGAGGATGCCCAACCCCTCCGCAGCGACTCCGCAACCCCTCACCCCCGACGAGGAATCCCTGGTCCGCGCCCTGGGTCAGGTGATGCACGTCCTGCCCCGCGCGATCGACGCGGACATGGTCGGTGACCGTCAGCTACCGCTCACCGAGTACACCGCGCTGATGAACCTCTCCGAGACACCGGACCGGCGGATGCGCATGAACGAGTTGGCCGCGCTCTGCTACCTCTCCCTCAGCGGCATGACCCGCACGATCATCCGGCTGGAGACGCAGGGCCTGGTCCGACGGGAGCGGTGCGAGGAGGACGCGCGCGGCTGGAACGCCGTCCTCACCGACGCGGGCTACGCCCGCCTGCAGGAGGCCTGGCCCAGCCACCTGGCCGCCGTACGCCGCCGGTTCCTCCAGCACTTCGAGGGCTTCGACCTCGCCCAATTGGCCCGCGCGTTCCAGCGGGCCGGCACGGCAGAGCCGACCGACTGAGCCGTGAACAGCAGCGCGACTCAGAACTCCCATCCGCCCTATTGCACGCGTCGGCGTGCCCGCCGACCAGACGCGACAGCGGTCACCGGGCCGGAGCGTAAGCGGCGAGCGGGTTGGTGAGGGTGCCGACGAACTGGAGCGCCGCCGACGGGTCGGCCAGGTCGATCATCTGCTGGTTGTTGCGCAGTTGCAGCCGGTTGAGGCAGGACAGCGTGAACTCCGGGGCGAACAGGTCGTAGTGACGGACCCTCTCGGCCAGGTGCGGCACCCGGTCGAAGTAGTCGGCGGCGCAGGCCGCGACAGTGCGCCAGAAGTCGTCCTCGGCGAGCACGCCGGCCTCTACCAGGACCGCGTTGAGGTGCCGCAGGAAGCAGTCCACCACGTCGGTGAAGATGCTCAGCAGCTTGGTGTCGTCGGGCACCTCGACGCGGATCCGCTCCACCGCCGCCGGCAGCTCGACCTTGTCACTCATCACCGCGATCTCCTCGGCGATGTCCTTGAAGATCACACGCTGGACGGTGTCCTGCTCGTCGAGGACCAGGATGACGTTCTCGCCGTGCGGCATGAAGGCCAGGTCGTGCGCGTAGAAACTGTGCAGCAGCGGGGTCAGGTAGGCGTCCAGGTAGCGGCGCAGCCATACCTCGGGCGCCAGGCCAGACCGGGCGATCAGCGCCGCCGCCAGTGAGCCGCCCTCGTCGTCGACGTGCAGCAGCGCGGCCATGGTGGACAGTCGCTGCCCCGGTGCCAGCTCGGGCACCGGGCTCTCCCGCCACAGGGCGGCCAGCATCTTGCGGTACGGGGAGGTGCGCTCGGTCGCCGCCTCGTACTGCCGGTGCCGGTAACCCACAGCGGCCCGCTCCCGAATGACGGTCAGGCCGGTGCCGGTCAGCACCTCGTCGGCGGCGATCAGGCCGGCCAGCCAGTCGTTGATCGCCGGGGTGGCCTCCATGTACGTGGCCGACAGCCCCCGCATGAAGCCCATGTTCAGCACCGACAGCGCGGTCTTGACGTAGTGCCGACCCGGCTCGCTGACGTTGAAGAAGGTGCGGATGGACTGCTGGGCGAGGTACACGTCCGGCCCGGGGCCGAGGTGCACCAGCCGCCGCTCCGCCAGCTCACCGGCGAAGGTGACCGCCAGCTTGTTCCACCACTGCCACGGGTGCGCCGGGATCAGGTGGTAGTCGGCGAGATCCAGCCCGAGATCGGCCATCGTGGCCGCGAACCGGGTCCGGGTCTCGGCGTCCAGCTCACTCTCCATGAGCGTGTCGTAGTCGAGGTCGGCGGCGCTGCTGAACGTCGAGTGGTCCCGGTGCGCGGCCAGCCACTCCAGCCGCACCGGCGCGGCGACCTCCGGGGCGTACCGGTGGTACTCGTCGATGCCGAAGCCGAGCCGGCCGTTGTTCGCCACGAAGCAGGGGTGGCCCTCGGTCATCGAGGTCTCGATGGTCTGGAAGTCCGCCTCGGCCAGCTCGGCGGCGCTCGGCGCGGCCTGGGCCAGCTTGTACGCCGTACCCGCCAGCGTCGAGGTGATCTCCTCCAGGTAGACCGGGAGCACCCGCGCGGAGAGCCCGAGCGTGTCGCGCAGTTCGACGACAAGGTCCACCGCGTCCGGGGCCAGGGAGGTGCCGTCGCGGTGTCGGGTGATGCTGTCCGCGTCGATCTGCCAGTGCGCCAGGGCGAGCACCCGCGCCGCGAACCGGTAGGTGACACCGCCGTCGTCGCTGCGGACCTCGTACCACTGCTGGTCGTCGGGGCCGGCCACGGCCTCCGGGGCCAGCAGCCGCTCGTGGGTGAACTCGGCGAGCGCCTTGCGGACCAGCAGCCGGTTGGCCCGGGCCCAGCGCTGCGGGGTGAGGTGCCCGACCGGGTCGCCGGAGGCGTTGTACGCGGTGGCGACGGGCGGGTGAGTGGGGACGGCGGTGGTGGTCACGCCGGGGCTCCTTCGGTTCGGGTGACGGCGGCGCGGTCGGCGGCGGCGGCGCGGTCGGCGGCGGCGCGGTCGGCGGCGGCCTGGAACTGGGCTCGGGTGCAGACGCTGAGCAGCGCGTCCTTCTCGGGCTTGGCGATCGGGCCGACGACGGTGAAGCCGACGGTGGCGTTCAGCGCGTGCACGGCGGTGTTGCGCACGTCCGGTTCGACCACCACCCGCCGGGTCGTCGGGTCGTCGAAGAGCCACGCCATGACGGCACCGATCACCGCCCGGGTGAAGCCGTGCACGGGCGCGTCGACCGGCGCGCAGAGGAAGTGCATGCCCACGTCACCGGGCTGGTGGTCGTACAGGCCGACCAGTTCGACGTGGGCCGGGTCGTAGCGCTCCGCGAGGAAGGCGGGACTCCCCCGCCACAGGCCGAGGTACGCGTCGTGGTGCGGGTGCTCGGCGATGCGCCGGTACTCCTCGGTGACCTGGGCCAGGTCGGCGTCCTGCATCATCCAGAACGCCGCCTTCGGGTGGGTCACCCAGGCGTGCAGCAGCGCGGCGTCGGCGTCCGGATCGAGCGGCCGCAGCGCGAACTCACCGAGCCCCTCGTCGACCCGGGTGAAGACGCTGGTCACGACGACACCCCGAACTCCTGGAAGGTGATGCTCTTCTCGATCGGGTAGTGCTCCCGGCCGAGCAGCTCGCGGATGATCCAGGAGTTGCGGTAGGCGCCCATGCCCAGGTCCGGTGAGGTGATGCTGTGCGTGTGGGTGCCCGCGTTCTGCAGGAAGATGCCCCGCCCGCTGTGGTCGATGCTGTAGTTGCGGGCCACGTCGAAGCGGCCGTGCGCGTCCCAACGGATCCGGTCCCGCACCGGCGTGAGGAACTCCGGCACCCGGTAGTGGTAGCCGGTGGCCAGCACCAACCCCTCGGTACGCAGCACGAAGTCGTGCTCCTGCTCCACCTGACGCAACCCCAGCGTGTACTGCCCGTCCTGGTGCTCGGCGCTGACCAGCTCGGTGTTGGTGAGCAGGCGGGTGTTCACCGGACCGTCCACGCTGTGCGCGTAGAGCAGGTCGAAGATGTCGTTGATCAGGTCGACGTTGATCCCCTTGAACAGGCCCTTCTGCTCGGACTCCAGCCGGTAGCGGGTCACCTCGGGCAGCGCGTGGAAGTAGTCCACGTAGTCCGGTGAGGTCATCTCCAGCGTCAGCTTGGTGTATTCGAGCGGGAAGAACCGCGGCGACCGGGTCACCCAGTTGAGCTGGTAGCCGTACCGGTCGATGTCGCCGAGCAGGTCGTGGTAGATCTCGGCGGCGCTCTGCCCGCTGCCCACCACTGTGATGCTGCGCTTGGTACGCAGCGCCGTGCGGTGCTCCAGGTAGTGGGAGTTGTGCACGGCGTCGCCGGGCAACTCGGCCACGGCCGGGGGCAGGTGCGGCGGGGTGCCGGTGCCGAGCACCAGATGCCGGGCCCGGTACTCCACGGTCTCCCCCGTGCCGGTGCTGGCCCGCACCACGTACCGCTCGTCAGCGGGGTCGTACTCCACAGTGGTCACGCTCTGACCGAAGCGCAGGTTCGGCAGTTTCGCCGCCGCCCACCGGCAGTACGCGTCGTACTCACTGCGCAGCGGGTAGAAGCTCTCCCGGATGTAGAACGGGTAGAGCCGGCCGATCTCCTTGAGGTAGTTGAGGAAGGAGTACGGCGACGTCGGGTCGGCGAGGCTGACCAGGTCGGCGATGAACGGGGTCTGCAACCGGGCCGACTCCAGCAGCATCCCGGGGTGCCAGGCGAGGCTCGGCCGGGCCTCCAGGAACACCCCGTCGAGGTCGTCGATCGGCGCGGTGAGGCAGGCCAGGCCCAGGTTGTACGGGCCCAACCCGATGGCGATGAAGTCGTGGGTGGACATCGGGGTCTCCAGGCGCGGATTCGTGGTCACCGGCGTCAGCCGACGGGGCAGGTCAGGTCGGCGTCGACGTGGTCGTGCACGTACTGACCGGCGTGGGTGGCGATCAGGTCGAGCACGTACCCGACGTCGTCGACGGTGGTGGCCGGGTTGAGCAGGGTGAACTTCAGGAAGTGCCGGCCGTCCACCCGGGTCCCGGCGACCACGGCGAGACCGGACGCCGCCAGGGCCTCCCGGGCGTACAGGTTGGCGGCGTCGGCCAACTCCCGGCCGGGGCCGGTGGGCAGGTAGCGGAACACCACTGTGCTCAGCTCCGAGCGCGTCACCACCTCGAAGCGCGGGTCCTCGCTGACCAGTTGCCAGGCGTCGACGGCGCGGTCGACGACCTCGTCGAAGAGCCCGCCGAGCGCGTCCGGGCCCATCACCCGCAGGGTGAGCCAGAGCTTCAGCGCGTCGAAACGGCGGGTGGTCTGCAAGCTCTTGTCGACCTGGTTGGGAATGCGCTGCTCCACCATCCGGGCCGGGTTGAGGTAGTCGGCGTGGTAGGTGACGTGCCGCAGCGTCCGCCGGTCGCGGACCAGCAGCGCGCTGGAGCTGACCGGCTGGAAGAACGACTTGTGGAAGTCGACGGTGACCGAGTCGGCCCGCTCGATGCCGTCGAGCAGGTGCCGGCGCGTCGACGAGACGAGCAGACCGCACCCGTACGCGGCGTCCACGTGCAGCCACACGCCGGCTGCCGCGCAGATCGCGGCCAGGTCCGTGAGCGGGTCGATCGAGCCGAAGTCGGTGGTACCGGCGGTGCCGACGACGGCCATCACCACCAGCCCGGCCTGCCGGCACCGGGCGATCTCCTCGCGGACGGCGGCCGGCCGGATCCGTCGCCGGGCGTCGGTGGGCACCGCGATCACCGCGTCCGGGGCGAGGCCGAGCAGTTTGGCCGACTTCTGCACGCTGAAGTGACCGGCGGCGGAGGTGAGCACGCGCAGCCGGGGCAGCAGTTCGGCGCGCGCCGCCGGGCCGATGGCGTCGGCGCACGCCTCCTCCCGGGCCAGCAGCAGCGCCTGGAGGTTGGACTGGCTGCCGCCGCTGGTGAAGATGCCGTCGGCGCGGGAGCCGAGGCCGATCCGCTCGGCCGTCCAGTCGATCAGCCGGCGCTCGATGAGGGTGGCCCCGGCGCTCTGGTCCCAGGTGTCCAGGGAGGAGTTAACGGCGGTGAGCACCGCCTCACCGAGCAGTGCCGGGATGGCCACCGGGCAGTTGAGGTGGGCCAGGTAGCGGGGGTGGTGGAACCAGACGGCGTCGCGCAGGTAGACGTTCTCCAGCTCGTCGAGGGCGGCGCCGGCGTCGCCCAGCGGACGGTCCAGGTCCACCCGGTCGACCAGGGGGGCCAGCTCGGCCGGCGTGATCCCGGTGCCGGGACGGTCCACGGTGGCCACCCGGCGGGCGACCCGGTCGATGCCGTCGGCGATCGTCCGGCGGTACTGCTCGACCGAGCCGCCATGCAGCAGCTGGGCCCGCGCGGCGGTCGACGCCGGTGGCGGCGTGGTGGTCTCGGCGGGGTACGTCGGCACGGTCACTGGTAGTCCTTCCACGTTCTGGACGAGGGCAGCCGGAACCCACCCCAGGCGCGGCGGTGCGCCTGGGGGATGTGGTGTTCGTCAGCTGACCTTTTTCGCGTTCCGGATGGCGGTGGCGAGGTTCTCCAGTAACGGCGCGGAGCCGGCGTACGAGAAGCGGGGTACGGCGTCCCACGGGCTCACCTGGTTGGCCTTGACCGCCGGCAGTTGCTGCCAGGTCGGCTTGGCGGTGAGGTCCTTGGCCTGTAGCGCGGTGCTGCGGTTGTCCAGCAGGATCAGGTCGGCCGGGAACTTGCCGGCGCTCTCCCAGCTCAACGCCTCGAAGTAGTCGCCGGATTCGAGCTTGGTGGGGACCACGATGTCGACGCCCAACTCGGCGAAGTACATCAGGTCGGTGCTGACCTTCGGGTTGGAGACGTAGAAGAGGTCGGGGCTGCCGGAGCAGGCCATCACCTTGATCCCTGGGTTGGCCTTGACCGCCTGCCGGACCGCCTCGGCGGCGGCGTCGAAGCGGGCCTTTCCGTCGGTGACCTTCTTCGCGGACAGGTCCGCGCCGAGCGACTCGGCCAGCGCCGCGTACCGCTCGATGGGCTTGGTCATCGGCACCCGGGCGGTGGTGATCGCCACACTGGGCGCCAGCGGAAGGATCTTGGCCTTGCTCTCGTCCGGCACGTACCAGAGCGCGTCCGGGTCGTACATGTGGGTGACCAGCAGTTCGGGGCGCAGCGCGGCGTACTTCTCCAGGCTGAACTCGCCCCACACGTTGCCGAGGATCTCGACGCCCTCGACGTTCAGGTCGCCGGCCTGCGGGTCGGCGGTGCCGTCGGCGCGCTTGGTCTCACCGAACACGCCCACGAGCTGCTTGTCGAGACCGAAATCGATCAGGGCAGCCGCCACACCGGTGAAGGCCACCACGCGGGCAGGACGGGCCGGGGCCTCGACCTTCGTGCCGCGGTCATCGGTGAACGCCCAGGGGCCACTTCCGTTGCCGGCGGCGGGTTTGGCGGCATCGTCCTTGCCGCAGGCGGCGAGCAAGGTGGCCAGCGTGGCAGCGCCACCGGCGGCCAGCAGGCCACGGCGGGAGAGGCGACGGGCGGACAGAGCATCGGGCATGGTGTTGTCTTTCGATCAAGGGTTGGCCGGGGTCGACCGGGGCAGCGGGGTTAGGTTAGCCTAACCTCGGTCATTGTCAACAGCGGTTCGCCGTGTCGCCACCACCCCGGAGCCCACACTGGACGCCACACCCACCGTCACCCGACCGGCACCGCCCGTGCCGGCCAGGGGAACGGCCGCACCCCCTCGCCGGCGTGGCCGTCGGACCGCCCGCGCCGCCGGCCTGGTCGCCGCCGTGGCACTGCTCGCGGTGATCGTGGTGCTCAGCATCGCGGTCGGCGCGAAGGCGATGCCGCTCGCCGACGTCTGGTCCGGGTTGCTGCACCGCGACGCCACCGAGTACGCCGTGGTGCACCGGATGCGCCTGCCCCGCACCCTGCTCGGGCTGCTCGCCGGTGCCGCCCTCGGGGTGGCCGGCGCGATCATGCAGGCCCTCACCCGCAACCCGCTCGCCGACCCCGGGCTGCTCGGCATCAATGCCGGCGCGTCCGCGGCCGTCGCCACCGCCGCCGCGTTCCTGGGCGTCACCGCCGTCGGCGGGTACGTCTGGTTCGCGCTGCTCGGCGCGGCGGCGGTGACCGCGCTCGTCTACACCGTCGGCGGCGGACGCGGCGCCACCCCGGCCCGACTCGCGCTGGCCGGGGCGGCGCTCAACGCCACCCTCTACTCCTACGTGAGCGCGGTGATGCTGCTGGACACCGCGTCGCTGGAGCGGCTGCGTTTCTGGACGGTCGGCTCACTGGCCAGCGCCGACTCCGCGACCGTCACCCGGGTGCTGCCGTTCATCCTCATCGGGCTGCTGGTCGCGCTCGGTGCCGCTCGTCCGCTGAACGCGCTGGCGCTCGGCGATGACGCGGCGCGAGCCCTCGGCGCGCGACCCGCGCTGATCCGCGCCGCCGTGATCGTCGCCGTCACCCTGCTCTGCGGTGCGGCGACCGCCGCATGCGGGCCGATCGTCTTCGTCGGGCTGCTGGTGCCGCACCTGGTCCGCGCCCTGACCGGCCCGGACCTGCGCTGGCTGCTGCCGTACTGCGCGGTGCTCGCACCCGCGTTGCTGCTCGGCGCCGACGTGCTCGGCCGGGTGTTGGGCCGCCCCGGAGAACTCCAGGTCGGCATGGTGACCGCCGTGCTGGGCGGCCCGCTCTTCCTGTGGCTGGTCACCCGCCGACCGGTGGCGCAACCGTGACAGTTCTGCGTACTTCATGGGGGTTGTCGCTGCGGTTCCGGCCCCGCGCGTTGGGCGTCGGGGCCGGCGCGGCGGTGCTTGCCGCCGGGTTCGGTCTGGTGGCCCTGGGCAGTGGTGACTACCCGATGGGACCGGCGGACGTGCTACGCACGCTGACCGGCGGTGGCACCGTGGCGGAGCAGTTCATCGTGCTCGAACTGCGCCTGCCCCGACTGGTCACCGCCCTGTTGGTCGGTGCGGCACTGGCTCTCGCCGGCACGGTGTTCCAGTCGCTGGTTCGCAACCCGCTTGGCAGCCCGGACATCCTGGGCTTCACCCAGGGTGCCTCGACCGGAGCGCTCGTGGTGGTCGTCCTCGGTGGCAGCAGCCTGGCGTTGGCCGGCGCCGCGGTCGTCGGTGGCCTCGGTACCGGTCTGGTGATCTACGCGCTCGCCTGGCGGCGCGGAGTGCACGGCTACCGGCTCATCCTGGTCGGCATCGGGGTGGCCGCGATCCTGACCGGCGTCAACGGCTACCTGCTGACCCGGGCGCCCCTGATGGAGGCCGCCCGCGCGGTCCTCTGGCTCACCGGCAGCCTGGACGGGCGAGGCTGGGCCAACGCCGGGCCGCTGCTCGTCGTCCTGGTCGTGTTGGCGCCGCTGGTGCTCGTCGGCTGCGCCCCGGCGCTGCGGATGATGGAGTTGGGCGACGACGCGGCCAGCGCCCTGGGCGTGCCGGTACGCCGGCTGCGCCTGGTGCTGCTCGCTGCCGCCGTGCTGCTGGTCTCGTTCGCGGCTGCCGCCGCCGGGCCGGTGTCCTTCGTGGCGCTCGTCGCCCCACACGTGGCGAAACGACTGACCCGGGCCCCGGGTCCGAACCTGCTGCCGTCGATGGCCGTCGGCGCGGCGCTGCTGGTCGGGGCCGACCTGGTGGCGCAGCGCGCGTTCGCCGGGCACCAACTCCCGGTCGGCGTGGTGACCGGCGTGATCGGCGGCGGCTACCTGGTCTGGCTGCTGGCGATGGAACGTCGGGCGGGCCGGCTGTGAACACCCGTGACGCCCTCGAAGGAGCACCCATGCGACCCGGCGAATCCCGACTCGGCGGCACCGCGCTGACCCTCGCCTACGACCAGCGCACCATCGCCGAGAACCTGACCGTGGCGGTGCCCGACCGGTCCTTCACGGTGATCATCGGCCCGAACGCGTGCGGCAAGTCGACGCTGCTGCGCGCCCTGTCCCGGATGCTGCGCCCCAGCGCCGGTGCGGTGCTGCTGGACGGACGGGACATTCACGATCTGCCGGCCCGCAAGGTGGCCCGTACGCTCGGCCTGCTGCCGCAGTCGTCGATCGCACCGGACGGCATCAGCGTCGCCGAGCTGGTCGCCCGGGGTCGCTACCCCCATCAGGGGTTGCTGCGGCAGTGGTCCCGCGAGGACGAGCGGGTGGTCGAGGAGTCGATGGCCGCGACCGGGGTCGACGACCTCGCCGACCGGGCGGTGGACGAGTTGTCCGGCGGGCAGCGGCAGCGGGTCTGGATCGCCATGGCGCTGGCCCAGCAGACGCCCCTGCTGCTGCTCGACGAGCCGACCACGTACCTCGACATCGCCCACCAGATCGAGATCCTGGACCTCTGCGCCCGGTTGCACGAGGAGCAGGGCCGCACCCTTGTCGCGGTGCTGCACGACCTGAACCACGCGGCCCGCTACGCCACCCACCTGATCGCCATGCGCGACGGGCGCGTGGTGGCCGCCGGGGAGCCGGCGTCGGTGGTCACCGCCGACCTGGTGGCGGAGGTGTTCGGGCTGCCCTGCCGGGTGATCGACGACCCGGAGACGGGGACCCCGCTGGTCGTCCCCGCGGCCCGACGCCGCGCCACCACCCTGGCCCCGGAGCCGGCGTGAGCGAGCGGCGCGAGCGAGCCAGCAAGCACAGCAACGAGCGCCGTTTCCGCGACCCGTGGGGGGTGCCGCACCTGCGGGCCGACGACCCGCTCGCGCTGGCGGCGGCGCAGGGCCGGGTGACCGCGTACGACCGGGCCTGGCAGATCGAGGTGGAACGGCACCGCGCCCAAGGCACCAGCGCGGCGTTTCTCGGCCCCGACGCGCTCGGCTGGGACCGGTTCGTGCGGCAGGTCCGGCTCGACGACACCGCACGCCGGTGCCACGCGGCACTGGACCCGGCGACCGCCGAGTGGGTGGGCGCCTACGTGGACGGCGTCAACGCCGCTCTCGCCGCCGGGGCGGCCCGATCACCGGAGTTCGCCGCCACCGGGCTGCGCCCGGGTCGGTGGGAGCCGTGGACGCCGCTCGCGGTCTGGCTGGGCCACCACATCCTGTTCGCCGGGTTTCCCGGCAAGCTCTGGCGCGAGCACGTGGCGCAGCGGCTCGGGCCGGACGCGATCGACCTGTTCGCCACCGACGGGCCGGCCGTGGCCGGCAGCAACGGGTGGCTGCTCGCCGCCGAGCGCACCGGCACCGGGGCCGCGCTGCTCGCCGGCGATCCGCACCGGTTCATCGAGGATCCCGGCGTCTACCAGCAGATCCGGCTGGCCTGCCCGGAGTACGACGTGGTCGGGTTGGCGGTGCCGGGTGTGCCGGGCATCGCGCACTTCGGGCACACCGGCGCGGTGGCCTGGGCGATCACCAACGCGATGGCCGACTACCAGGACGTGTACGCGGAGCGGCTGCGCCGCGACGGCCCCCGGGTGCAGGCGCTCGGCCCGGACGGCTGGCGACCGGCGCACCGCCACGTCGAGACGATCGAGGTGGCCAGGGCCGAGCCGGTCGAGGTCGAGGTGGTGGAGACCGATCGTGGTCCGGTGATCGCCGGCGGGCCGGACGACGAGAGTGCCGTCAGCCTGCGCTACCCGCCCCGGGTCCGGGGCGACCTCGGTTTCGCGACGCTGCCCGAGCTGCTGCGCGCCCGCACCGTGGCCGATGTGGACCACGCGCTGCGGCACTGGGTGGAGCCGGTCAACGTGGTGCAGGCGGCGGACACCGCCGGAGGGCTGTTGCACCGGGTCGCCGGAACGGTGCCGGCGCGGCACCCGGAGAACGGCCGGCGGGTGGTCCCCGGATGGGACTCCGCGTACGCCTGGCAGGGCTGGCACGCGCCGATGCCCCGCGCCGAGGTGGTCGGTCGGTCGGTGATGGCCAACGAGCGCGGGCTGGCGGCGCCATTCGGAGTGGAGTTCGCCCCACCGCACCGGGCGCATCGCATCGCCGAGCTGCTCGACGCCCGTTCGGCCTGGACGGCCGACGAGATGGCCTCGGTGCACACCGACACGTACCTGGGCGCGGCCGGGGCGCTGCTGGCCGTCCTCGGCGAGTCGACGGAACTCGGTCAGGCCGCCACCGCGCTGCGTGAACGACTGCTGCGCTGGGACCGCCGGATGGCCGCCGACAGCACGGACGCGGCGGCCTACGCCCTCCTGCGGGCGGCTGTCGTACGCCGGATCGCCGCCCACCCGGCGCTGGCCGAGCTGGCCGAGCTGCCCGCGTACCCCGAGGTGTTCGCGCCCTGGCTGGCGCTGACGCCGCGCGTCGGTCACGCGCTGGAGCACCTGCTCGGCGCGACCCCGCTGCCCGGTGTGGACATCACCGCGCTGGTACGCGCGGCGGCCGAGGAGGTCGCCGACGCGGCAGCCGGGCAGGTGCCCTGGGGGGACCTGCACCGGCTGGCGCCGTGGCGGGCCCTGCCCGGACCGGACACCGGGCCCGGCCCTCGGCTCGGCGGTGACCACGACTGTGTGTTGGCAACCTCCAGCGTCCCCGGGGTCACCCACTGGTGCTTCCGGGGGCCGGCGGCGCGCTTCGTCTGGGACCTGGCCCGCCGCTCGGACAGCCGCTGGGTGGTCCCCCTGGGCGCCTGCGGGGTGCCCGGCGATCCGCACCACAATGACCAGAGCGCCGCCTGGCTGGCCGGGGACCTGCTGCCGGTCGTCACGGACTGGGACCAGCTCGCCGAGGAACTCCACTGACGGCACCGGCCGCGGTGCTGTCAGCGCAGGCCGAACGCCCGGCTGATGCTCTGGCTCACGGTGTTGCCGGCGGTGTCGCGCGCCGTGGTGCGCAGGCTCACGAAGCCGGCCTTCGCCGGTGCGGCCAGCGAGGTACGCCAGCCGTCGCCGTGCCGGGTCAGCCGCTGCTTCTGCCAGGTCGCCCCGTCGTCGTAGGACACCTCGACGGTCACCGCGCCGATCGTGCCGGTGACGTCGGGCAGGTGGGAGGCGACAACGGTCAGCGGTGCCCGCCGCGACGCCCTGCCGGTGGAGTCGATGGCCACCTGGTAGTCGAGCTGGATCATCGGCAGCACCTCGGCCGACTCCTCCCCGGTGACCGACGAGTGGAAGCCCCACTCGGTGCGGGTCTGCCGGGAGTACGGGTTGGTCCACGCGGCCCGGTCGTTCTCCAACACCAGCCGGTACGGCAGTCGCTGAGACGCCAGCCCGGAGACCTGGAGGTACTCGGCGTTACCCCAGTTCAGCTCCTTGTCACCCTGGTAGAGGGTGGTCCGGTTGACCATGTCGTAGTTCGCGTACGCCTCACCGATGTGCCCGCCCCCGTCGCCCCAACCGGGCGCGGGCAGGTAGACGGTGTCCAGGTACCGGACCGGCACGTAGCTGCCGCCCATCCGGGGTCGCTGGATCGGCCCGAACCAGGTGACGGCGCTCGGCTTGCCGGCCGGGTACGTGGTCACCGCCATCAGGTGCTGACCGGTCTCGCCGGCGATGAACGCGTCGTCGATCCACCGCTGGTCGGCGCTCACCCAGTCGGTGCGTCGGCCCTGCGCCGGGGCCGGCTCCTGGTTGCTCGACGCCCAGCCGCGCCAGACGTCGGTGCGGAACTCCAGCGCCTTGCCCTGCCGGTAGTTGCGGAACTCCACGTCGACCCGGGCCAACTGCCGCTTCGTGGGCCGGTAGGTGGGGTCGGCCGGAACCGTGCCGGTCCAGTGGTGCGCCACGTCGTACAGGTAGGTGGTCTCCGGGTGCGACTCGACGGTGAGCCGCACCGGGCCGCGCTCCAGCGCGGCGATGAGCTGCCCACCCTCGTCGGCGCCGAGGGTCGCCACGGTCACCGGGGCCGGACTCTCCGGACTCCACGGTGCCTCGTCCCACGGCTGGAGCCGACCGACGCCGTCGTTCACCACGAGCAGCACCGTCGCTCCGGCCGCCGCGGCGGCCTGCGCCTGGGTGGCGATGTCCACGCTGTCACTGCGGCGCACCACCACGGCTCGATCCCGGACCGGACGCTTCGCTAGCCCCGTCGCCGATGCGTCGGCGACGTAGACCGCGTCCAGCTGACGACGACCGGCCGGCAGCGCCGGGGTCGCCCGCTTCACCAACAGATCGTCGTACGAGCGACCGCCCGCCGAAACGGTCAGGGCCGGCTGCTCCAGCCGCCAGCGGGCACCGAACTCGAACTCGCCGTCGGTCACCGGACGGCTCGTCGGCAACGCCCACATGCTGTCGTACGAGTCGTCGGGCAGCACCTGACTCTCGGTGAGACCGTTCTTCGTGGACCGGTGGATGTCCATCCGCAGCGCGCTGGCGGTGGCCTCCTGCGGCACCCGGGCCTGCACCTGTCGGGCGGCGCGCGCGTCCAGGGTGACGGTGCGGTCGCGGTCCAGGTTCACGTCGGTGAAGCTGAGCATCGCCATGCCCTTGGAGTGCGGCCCATGCGCGCCGCGCACGTCCGCGGAGATCCAACCGTTCCAGCTTCCCACCGGCAGCCGCAGCGTGGCGGTGCCGCTCTCGGGCAGATCCACGGCGGTGAAGAGGGTGTCGGCGGTGAGGATGACCTTGCCGACGAGCGGCTTGCCGTCGCGGTCCCTGGCGACCAGCGTCAGGTTCTGCCGCTGGCCCTCCTTGCCGGCGCCGATCAGGGTGCGGCCACGCACCGCACCGGCGTCGTCGGTGGCGACGATCATGCCGCTGACCTGCTTCTCCACCGGCAGCTTGTCGTACGCGGCGGTCACCGTGACGGTGGCGGTGCCGCCCGCGGGCACGCTGACCCGGTCGGCGGAGAGCGCGAACAGGCCGGCCGGCGCGGTGGCCGCGTCGAGGGCCAGCTTCAGGTCGACCGACGCGCTGCCGAGGTTGGTGTAGGTGACCGTACGGTCGACGGTCCTGCCCGGCTGCTGCGGCCACGCCTGGAAGCCGGAGTAGGCGCTCGGGGTGGCGAAGACGGTGGCGTGCGCGGCAGCGACCGCGTCGACCCGGCCGGCACCCGCCTGGTACGGGGTGTACTCAGGGGTGGCCTTGACCGTGCTGACCAGCGCTTCCTTGATCCGCTGACCGGTCCAGTCCGGGTGCGCGGCGGCGACCAGCGCAGCCGTGCCGGCCACGTGCGGGGTGGCCATCGACGTGCCGCTCATCAGCGTGTAGTCGCCGGAGCCGCCCCGCACCAGGTGCGAGCGGGCCGCCAGAATGTCCACGCCGGGGGCGGTGATCTCGGGCTTGAGCCCGCCGTCGCCGGCCCGCGGACCCTGGCTGGAGAAGTCGGCGAGGTGGTCGGTGTTGTCGACAGCGCCCACGGTCAGCGCGGAGTCGGCGGCACCCGGGCTGCCGATGGTGGCCGGGCCGCTGTTACCGGCGGCGATCACGAAGAGGGCGCCGGTCTCGGCGCTGAGTCGCTCGACCGCCTGGCTCATCGGGTCGCTGCCGTCGGTGGCCTCACCGCCCAGGCTCATGCTGACCACCCGGGCCTTCTGCTCACGGGCCGCCCACTCCATGCCGGCGATGATCCACGAGTTCTGTCCGCTGCCCTCGCTGTTGAGCACCTTGCCGATGTGCAGGCGGGCACCCGGGGCGACGCCCCGCTCCGCGCCACCGGACGCGGCGCCGGTGCCGGCGATCGTCGAGGCGACGTGCGTGCCGTGGCCCTTGTAGTCGAGGATGTCGGGCTCCTCGGGCACGAAGCTGCTGGACTCGGCGATCTGGCCGACAAGATCCGGGTGTTCGGCGTCCGCGCCCGAGTCGAGCACCGCGACGTCGACACCGGCGGCGGTGTTGCCCTCGGCCCACAGCTTCGGCGCACCGATCTGCGCGGTGGACTCGGCCAGGTCCGCGTGCACCCGACCGTCCAACCAGACCTTGGCGATGCCGTTGGCCAGGGTCGGGGCGTCACCCGTACGCCGGGTCGAACCGGCGGTCAGCGCGGTCCAGAACCGGTCGGCGGTGGCGCGCTGGCGGGTCAGCGCCGCGCCCTGCACGCTGTCCAACGGTCGGACCAGTTCGGCGCCGTCGACGGTGGGGCGGGTGCGGTTGCGGGCCGCCGCGTCGGTCATCGTGACGATCAGCGGAAGCGCGTCGGTGTGCGCGTCGTCGTAGCCGTCGGCGATGAGGTCGGTGACGTTGAACAGTTGCCGGTCCAGCACACCACTGGTCACGTAGGACAGCGCGGCGTCGGGGTAGACGTAGGTGTCGCCGTCGCGCACGGTGCGGTGGAAGCTCGGGGTGCTGCCGTCCGGCCGGCGCACTGTCGACACCGTGCTGCCGTCCGCCGCGGTGGTGACGGTGACCGTGTCACCGGTGATCAGGGTGACGGTGGACGCGCGTCCGGCGGCGGCCGGGGGTTGACCCGCCGGGCGGTCGGGATTGTTCGGCGGGGCGGCGGCCGCTCCCGCGCCGGGTGGGGTGAACCCGGCCGCCAGGGTGAGGGCGGCGCCGAGGGTGATCAGCCCGGATCGGCGGCGCCGGTGAGACAGAGCCACGATGACCTCTTTGTGTCGAGAAGTGGTACGCACCACAGCATCGACGCAGAGCCCACCCCGACCGCCCACCGCGCCCCGACGCACTTACGCCATGGCGC
>NZ_QGSY01000251.1 GCF_003857035.1 Micromonospora arida | reverse complement strand
GCGGCGGGGCGTACCCGGGTGGGGCGTACTGCGGCGGCGCGGCGTACCCCTGCGGGTGTGGTCCGGGCGGCGGCGCGACGCCGCCGGCGGCGGGCTGAGGCCCACCGACCGGCGGCGTCGGGTACGACGGAGGCTGCGTCACGCTCGCAAGTGTTACAGGTTGCCGCGGGCTTCCTGCTCCCGCTCGATCGCCTGGAAGAGCGCCTTGAAGTTGCCCTTGCCGAAGCCCAGCGAGCCGTGCCGCTCGATCAGCTCGAAGAAGACCGTGGGACGGTCCTGCACCGGCTTGGTGAAGATCTGGAGCAGGTAGCCGTCCTCGTCCCGGTCGACCAGGATCTTGCGGGCCTTCAGCTCCTCGATCGGCACCCGCACCTTGCCGATGCGGGCGCGCAGCTCCGGGTCCTCGTAGTACGAGTCCGGGGTGTCCAGGAACTCCACGCCGGCGGCCCGCATCGCGTCGACGCTGGCCAGGATGTCGTTGGTGGCGACGGCGATGTGCTGCGCACCCGGGCCCTGGTAGAACTCCAGGTACTCGTCGATCTGGGACTTCTTGCGGGCGATCGCCGGCTCGTTGAGAGGGAACTTCACCTTGCGGGTGCCGTTCGCCACGACCTTGCTCATCAGCGCCGAGTAGTCGGTGGCGATGTCGTCGCCGACGAACTCCGCCATGTTGGAGAAGCCCATCACCCGCTTGTAGAACTCGACCCACTCGTCCATCCGGCCCAATTCCACATTGCCGACCACGTGGTCGACGGCCTGGAAGAAGCGCTTCGGCTGGATGCCGGCGTCGATCATCGGCTGCCGGTCCACGATCGGGCCCCGGGCCACGAAGCCGGGCAGGAACGGGCCGGTGTAGCGGGACCGGTCGACCAGCGTGTGCCGGGTGTCGCCGTACGCGGCGATGGCGGCCATCCGGACGGTGCCGTGCTCGTCGGTCACCTCGTGCGGCTCGACGACGCTGGCGGCGCCCTGCGCGACGGCGTGCGCGTACGCGGCGTCGACGTCCGGGACCTCCAGCGCGATGTCGCTGATCCCGTCGCTGTGCCGGGCCACGTGCTCGGCGCCGTCCGCGTCCGGGCGCACCATGCCGGTCAGGACGAACCGGGCCGAGCCGCTGGTCAGCACGTACTGGGCGTGGTCCCGGTAGCCCTGCTCGGGGCCGCGGTACGCCACGCAGGTCATGCCGAAGGCGGTGGAGTAGTAGTGGGCGGCCTGCTTGGCGTTGCCGACCAGGAAGTGCACGTGGTCGAGGCCCCGGACCGGGAACGGGTCGTGGCTGATGTCGTGGTCGACAGCGCCGACGAGCCGGTCGACGTCGACGTCCTCGGTCGACTGGGGTCGGTCGATCGCCTGGGTCATGATGGGCTCCCTCGCGTACCGGCCGGCCCTGTGGGCCGCCGTGGTCGGTTCTTGTGGCGAGGATCGCTGCCCCGGCGTCGAGTGGGCAACTGTTGCCAGAAATGCTGGTCAGGTTGCGCATTCGGTATGGTCTTCACTCATGAATGGTGAGCAGAATGTACAGCTCGACGCGCTGGACGTGCGCTTGATCGAACTGCTCGCCGAGGAGCCGCGGATCGGGGTGCTGGAGTGCTCCCGGCGGCTCGGGGTGGCCCGGGGCACAGTGCAGGCGAGGCTGGACAAGCTCGTCGAGCGGCGGGTCATCGAGGGCTTCGGCCCCGAGATCGCGCCGGCCGCCATCGGGTTCGGGGTGACCAGCTTCGTCACCCTGGAGATCAGTCAGCGGCACGGCCACGACCCGGTCACCGCTCACCTCGCCGCCATCCCCGAGGTGCTGGAGGCGCACACCATCACCGGCTCCAGCGACCTGCTCTGCCGGATCGTGGCCCGCTCCAACACCGACCTGCAACGGGTCATCGACCAGATCGTCTCGTCCGCCGGCATCACCCGCGCCTCGACGATCATCGCGCTGGCCGAGCAGATTCCCTACCGCACGCTTCCGCTGGTGCGCAGTGCTGTTCGGGCCGAGGGAAGGGTGCTCTAACACCTCCGAGCGCAGAAAGCGCGGCGACACGGCGGCGCGAGCGTACGGAAGATCCGTGATCGTGGCTACGGTGTGCGGGTGGCGAAGGGGAGCGTGCGCGGTGGGCTGCTGCTCGGCCTCGCCGTGGTCGTCGCGCTCGCCGCCACCGGCGTGTGGAACCCGTTCCCCGGCCTGTGGGACTGGGTGGACCGCAGCGAACCCATCTCCGAGCCCGACGTGGTCTGGCAGCAACGGGTCGGCGGCACTCCGCGCAGCGTGACCATCGCCGGCGACGCCGTCGTGGTCGAGCAGCGCACCCGGGTCGAGGCTCGCAGCCTGGCCACCGGTGCCCAGCTCTGGGAGCGCAAGGCGGACTGGGCGGCGGTCGCCGGCGGCGACCGCGACCCGGTCGTGGCCGTGGGCAAGCTCCTGGTCAAGGGGTACGAGCTGCTCGATCCGACGACCGGGGTGACCCGGCGGCGTGACGATGACGCGGTGGCCGTCTGGACTTACCGCAACCTGCTCCTCGACGCCAGGTGCACGGACGCCACCGACTGCACCCTGAGCGCGTGGGACCCGCGTGGCACCGCGCCGCTCTGGACGGCCTTCCTGCCCGGGGTGCACAGCGGCCTGCTCGCCGACAACCCGGGTCTGCGCGGCACCCGCCGGCTCACCGCCACCCGGATCGACGACGGCGTGGCCGGGGCGGAGGCCGCGCCACCGCTGCTCGGCTTCCCGGTCGACGGTCGGGTCCACGTGGTCGACACCGCCACCGGCCGGGTGCTGCAGAACGTCGAGCCCGGCCGGGAGGAACGGCTCTCCGTGGTGGGCGGCCGGCTACTGCGGATCACCGCCCGCTCCCAGGACGGCACCTGTTACTTCACCATCTCCGCACGGGACTCGGCGACGGGGCAGGAGGCCTGGCAGCAGGCCGGCATCAACCTGCGCACCGCCGACTCCGCCGGCTGCGTGCAACGCGAGGACCCGCAGGGTGCGCGGAACGTGCTGATCGGCGTCGCCCCGGACGGCCGCGAGGCGGTGATCGACGGGTACGACGGCCGGCTGCTCTGGGTCGGTGAGCGGGGTACCAAGCTGATCGCGGTGGACGATCGTTCGGCGGTGTTCCGGGCCGCCGACAAGCGCTCGGTGATCGCCCGTGAGCTGGGCACCGAGAAGGTGCTCTGGACGCGACAGGCCAGCGGCAAGGCCGGGGCGGCGCTCACCCCGTACGCGGCTGTGGTGGCCGACGAGAAGCCGTCCCGGCTGGCAGCACTGGACCCGCGCACCGGCCGGGAGTTGGCCGTCCTGCGCACCTCGGCGAACGCCCTCGCCATCGGGTCACAGGGCATGATCATCGGAGAGGGGCGGGAGATCGGGTACGTCCGCTTCGGCGCGTCCGGAAGCTCGCCCACCAGACCACCCGGCGACGGTGGGAATCCCGGACCGGGCGGCCCCGGCCCCGGCGGGCCGAACAACGGCGACTGCGGGCCGAAGGGGGAACTCTGCCCCGACCCGGGCGGCGGCAAGGACGGCTGAGCGGGCCGTTCGCCCGGTGGATGAGAGCGACGTCCCAGCACCCGCCCGGCGGGTGGGAGTGATCGACCGGTCTGCCCTAGGCTTGCCGCTCATGAGCAGTGCCGCCGCATTCTCGTACGCCCCTCTGCTGCCGACCGGCCCGGACCAGACGGACTATCGCCTGGTCACCGACGAGGGCGTGGACGTCGTACACGGCCCGGGAGGCCGTCGGTTCCTCACCGTGGAGCCGGCCGCGCTCACCGCGCTGACCGCCGAGGCGATGCACGACATCGCGCACTTCCTGCGCCCCGCGCACCTGGCGCAGCTCCGGGCGATCATCGACGACCCGGCCGCCTCGCCGAACGACCGGTTCGTCGCGCTGGACCTGCTGCGCAACGCCAACATCGCCGCAGGTGGTGTCCTGCCCATGTGCCAGGACACCGGCACCGCCATC
Organism: Micromonospora arida; assembly: GCF_003857035.1. Classification (GTDB taxonomy): domain Bacteria; phylum Actinomycetota; class Actinomycetes; order Mycobacteriales; family Micromonosporaceae; genus Micromonospora; species Micromonospora arida. The sequence continues at coordinate 14,722 of NZ_QGSY01000251.1, read as the reverse complement.
GTGATGGGCAAACGCGGTCGGCACGTGCTGACCGACGGTGCCGACGCGGAGGCCATCTCCCGGGGCGTCTACCAGGCGTACACCAGGCTCAACCTGCGCTACTCCCAGCTCGCCCCGCTGACCATGTGGGACGAGCGGAACACCGGCAGCAACCTGCCCGCCCAGGTGGACCTGTACGCCGAGGACCCGGACGGGCACCCGGACGCGTACAAGTTCCTCTTCATGGCCAAGGGTGGTGGCTCGGCCAACAAGTCGTACCTCTACCAGGAGACGAAGGCGCTGCTCAATCCAACGCGGATGATGCAGTTCCTGGAGGAGAAGCTGCGGCTGATCGGCACCGCCGCCTGCCCGCCGTACCACCTGGCCATCGTCATCGGCGGCACCTCCGCCGAGTACGCGCTGAAGACCGCGAAGTACGCCAGCGCCAAGTACCTCGACGCGCTGCCGACCTCGGGTTCGATGAGCGCGCACGGCTTCCGCGACCTGGAGCTGGAGGCGGAGGTGCTGGAGCTGACCCGCAACTTCGGCATCGGGGCGCAGTTCGGTGGGCGGTACTTCTGCCACGACGTACGGGTGGTCCGGTTGCCCCGGCACGGTGCGTCCTGCCCGGTGGCGATCGCCGTCTCCTGCTCGGCGGACCGCCAGGCCGTCGCCAAGATCACCCCGTCGGGCGTGTGGCTGGAGCGGCTCGAAACCGACCCGGCGCGGTTCCTGCCCGACGTCACCGACGATTCGCTCGACGCCGAGCTGGTGGTCCGGGTCGACCTGAACCGGCCGATGGACGAGATCCGCGCGGAGCTGTCGAAGTACCCGGTGAAGACGCGCCTCTCGCTCTCCGGGCCGCTCGTGGTCGCCCGAGACATCGCCCACGCCAAGATCGCCGAGCGGTTGGACGCCGGTGAGCCGATGCCGCAGTACCTGCGTGACCACGCGGTCTACTACGCCGGCCCGGCGAAGACCCCCGAGGGGTACGCGTCCGGCTCCTTCGGCCCGACCACCGCCGGCCGGATGGACGCCTACGTGGAGAAGTTCCAGGCCGCCGGCGGCTCCCAGGTGATGCTGGCCAAGGGCAACCGGTCAGGTCAAGTGACCCGCTCCTGCCAGCAGCACGGCGGCTTCTACCTCGGCTCGATCGGCGGCCCCGCGGCCCGCCTCGCCCAGGACTGCATCAAGCACGTCGAGGTGCTCGAATACGCGGAGCTGGGCATGGAGGCGGTCTGGAAGATCGAGGTGGAGGACTTCCCCGCCTTCATCGTGGTCGACGACAAGGGCAACGACTTCTTCGCCGAGGTCACCAAGCCGGTGCTCACCGTCGGCCGCCGCTGACCCGACAGGTACGCGAACGGGCGCCGGGCGAACTCGCCCGGCGCCCGTTCTGTCGCCCGTGCTCTGCCGACATCGGTACGCCCGCCCCCTGGGGTGGGACGGTCGCACCGCCCCCGTCGGATGCCGTCACCGACAACTCGCAATGAGTGTGCGGTGCACCGCTGTCGATCCGCTCTCAGATCGCTATCGCCTGACCAAGGCGGTCCGTTACCGCCGGACTACTCTGCTGGAAGTTGCACCACTGACGCGGGAGAGCAGATGCGGTTCGGGATCCTGGGGCCCCTGCGGGTGGGCGGTGGCGAGTCCACTGTCACCGCGGGACGCGACCGGATCGTGCTCGCCCTGCTGCTGCTGCGGGCCGGCCGGCTCGTACCGGTCGACGAGCTGATCGACGCGGTCTGGGAGGAGCGCCCGCCGGCCACCGCCCGGGCCCAGTTGCAGACCTGCGTGTCGCGGTTGCGTCGCCGCTTCACCGAGCTGGGGCTCGCCCCGGAGACCATCATCACCGACCCGGTCGGATACGGCGTCCGCACCGCCCCGAACGACCTGGACGCCGAGGTTTTCACCCGTACCGTCGAAGCGGCCCGTGCCGCTGTCACCGCCGGACGGCTGGCCGAGGCCAGTGAGCGGTTCCGCATCGCGCTGGCACTGTGGCGGGGGCCGGCGCTCGGCGGCATCCCGAGCCGCAGCGTGCGCCGCCGGGCGCAGACGCTCGATGAGCAGCGCCTCACCGCGCTGGAGGAGTGCGTCGACGTCGAGCTGCGCCTCGGGCAGGCCGCGGAGCTGATCGAGGAGCTGACCGACAGCGTCGACCAGCATCCACTGCGGGAGCGTCTGCGCGGCCAACTGATGCTCGCGCTGTCCTCGGTCGGCCGGCAGGCCGACGCGCTCGCCGCCTACCGGGAGGGTCGACGGTTCTACGCCGACGAGCTGGGCATCGAACCGGGCGCCGCGTTGCAGGAGCTGCACCAACGCGTACTCGCCGGCGACCTGGCCCTGGCCGGTCGGCCGGCCCCACCCGTCGGCCCGGTTCGTTCGCTGCCCCGGGCGATCGGGGATTTCATCGGTCGGCAGGAGACGATGGCCCGTCTGGTCAAGGAGATTGAGGAGGACGGCACCCGCATCCAGGTGGTCGACGGGATGCCGGGAAGCGGCAAGACCACGCTCGCCGTGCACGTCGCTACCGCGCTCGCCGACAGATATCCCGACGCCCAGCTCTTCATCGACCTGCACGGGCACAGTGAACGCCGACCGTTGACACCGGCCACGGCCGTGGCCGCCCTCCTGCGCCAACTCGGGGTGCCAGCGGAGCGGGTGCCGGAGAACCTGGACGACCGGTTGGCGCTCTGGCGGATCGAGCTGGCCGGCCGCCGCGCGTTGGTGGTGCTGGACAACGCGGCCAGCGCCGAACAGGTGGCACCGCTGCTGCCCAACGGCTCGCAGAGCCTGGTCCTCATCACCAGTCGTCGCCGGTTGATCGGGCTTGACGAGGGCCGGCCGTCGTCCTTGCCGGTTCTCGACCCCGACGAGGCGATCGAGCTGCTCGGCCGGGTGGCCGGGATGGAGAGGATCGCCTCCGAGCCGGAGGCGGCGGCGGAGGTGGCGCGTCGCTGCGGGCACCTGCCGCTTGCTATCCGGCTGGCCGGCGCACGGCTGGCGCACCGGCCGCGCTGGCGGGTCGCCGACCTGGCCGAGCGACTGGTCGCCGGGGCGGGCCCGCTGGCCGAGCTGACCGCCGGGCAGCGCTCGGTGGGGCAGGCGTTCGCCCTGTCGTACGCGCAGGTCTCACCGTCGGCGCAGCGGCTGTTTCCGCTGCTCGGCCTGTACCCGACCGGACGCTTCGACGGTCGGGTGGCCGCAGCCCTCGTCGACCTGCCCCTGGCCGACACCCAGGAGCAGCTGGACGAGTTGGTCGACGCGCATCTGGTGGAGGAGGTGCAGCCGGGTCGGTACCGGTTGCACGATCTGCTCCGCGATTACGCTCGGCTGCTGCTCGCCGGCCCGGAGCGGCAGACCGAGCGCCGCGCCGCCGTGGAGCGGCTGTTGGATCACCACCTGTCGGTCATGTTGGCGATCGCCCGGGCGGTCGAGGCCGCGGGCAGTCGTCGCAACATCCCCGAGCGCACGCCCAGCCGACCCGACCTGTTGGCTGGTCCGGTGGCCGAGGGGCGGGCGTGGTTCGAGGAGAACCACGTAGCGCTCACCGCCCTGGTTCGGAAGGCCGAGGAGGAGGACTTCGCGGTTCAGTGCTGGCAGCTGGCCCGGGCCTGCTGGCGGCTCAACTTCGAGGGTGGGCACCTCGACGAGCTGATCGAGACTCACACGATCGGGCTTAGGGTCGCCGAGCGGCTGGGCGACGAGGCGGCCTCCGCCACCATGCTGAACTATCTCTCGTCGGCGTACTTCCGGCTGGCCCGCTTTCCGGAGGCGATCAGCGCGATGGAGGTGGCGCTCACGGTGCGCCGTCGGCTCGGACTACACGGCGACACGCTCAGCACGCTCTGGAACCTGGGCGTCTCCTACGCCGCGAACGGTGACCACCGGCTGGGTAAGGCGAAGTTCGACGAGGCATTCGGCATGATTCGGGGCCCGGCCGACATCCATTCACTGACCAATCTGTTGAACAACCTGTCCTACGCGTTGATCGCCTGGGGCCGGTACGACGAGTCGCTGCGCCTGGCCCGGCTGCACGTCCTGCTGGCCCGGCAGGCGAGGGACCACCGGCAGATCGAAAACGCGGTGGGGCACCTCGCCATGGTCCGGCATCGAATGGGTCACCTGGGCCCCGCCCGCCGTCTGCTGCGGACGGCGTTGTACCTCAAACGCCGGGCCAGCAATCGATTCGGGGAGGGGGAGGTGCTCAACGAGATCGGCGTGATGGAGCGTGTCGCCGGACAGCCGGATCGTGCCGCCGCCCTGCACCGGGACGCGCTGGTGGCGATGGTGGATGCCGGCGACCGCATCGGTCAGTGCGCCTCCCGTAACCTGCTGGCCCGGGCGATCCTGGAGCAGGGCGACGCCGCCAGCGCGCTCGACCTGCACCGCCGGGTGCTCGCCGACGCCAGCCGGCTCGGTGCCCGCTACGAGAAGGCACGGGCGTTGGAGGGCATCGCCCGCTGCGTACTGGCCACGGATCCGTCGGCGGCCCGCACGCACCTGGAACAGGCGCTGGCGCTGTTCCGGCAGGTCGAGTCGCCCGATCAGCACGAGGTGGAGCGGCTGCTGGCCGAGTTGGGCTGACGGATCATCTGCGAGTCGGCCACGGGCGCGGCAGGATGGTACGCGTGACGACTCCAGAGGCGACCGGTTACCGCATCGAACGCGACTCGATGGGCGAGGTGGAGGTGCCCGCCGAGGCGCTGTGGCGGGCGCAGACCCAGCGCGCGGTGCAGAATTTCCCGATTTCCGGCCGGGGCCTGGAACCGGCCCAGATCAAGGCCCTCGCCCAGATCAAGGGTGCCGCGGCCGAGGTCAACGGCGAGCTGGGCGTGATCGACGCCAACGTGGCCGCCGCGATCGCCGCCGCCGCCGCGCACGTGGCCGACGGTGGTTACGACGACCAGTTCCCGGTGGACGTGTTCCAGACCGGCTCCGGCACCTCGTCGAACATGAACACCAACGAGGTGATCGCGACCCTGGCCAGCCGGGAGCTGGGCTCACCGGTGCACCCGAACGACCACGTCAACGCCTCCCAGTCGAGCAACGACGTCTTCCCGTCCTCGATCCACCTGGCGGCCACCCAGTTCATCGTCGAAGACCTGCTGCCGTCGCTGGCCCACCTGGCGTCGGCGTTGGAGGCCAAGGCAGCCGAGTTCGAGACCGTGGTCAAGGCCGGGCGTACCCACCTGATGGACGCCACCCCGGTCACCCTCGGCCAGGAGTTCGGCGGGTACGCCGCCCAGGTCCGTTACGGGATCGAACGGCTGGAGGGCGCGCTGCCCCGACTGGCCGAGCTGCCGCTGGGCGGCACCGCTGTCGGCACCGGGATCAACACCCCGCTCGGCTTCGCCGCCGCCGTGATCGACAAGCTGCGCGAGTCGACCGGGTTGCCACTGAGCGAGGCGCGTAACCACTTCGAGGCGCAGGGCGCGCGGGACGCGCTGGTGGAGACGTCGGGGCAGCTGAGGACCGTGGCGATCGGCCTCTACAAGATCGCCAACGACATCCGCTGGATGGGCTCCGGCCCCCGCGCCGGTCTGCGCGAACTGCGTATCCCGGACCTCCAGCCCGGCTCGTCGATCATGCCCGGCAAGGTCAACCCGGTGGTCGCCGAGGCGATGCGGCAGGTCTGCGCCCAGGTGATCGGCAACGACGCGACCGTCGGGTTCGCCGGCTCCCAGGGCGACTTCGAGCTGAACGTGATGCTCCCGGTGATGGGCCGCAACCTGCTGGAGTCGATCCGGCTGCTCTCCGCGGTGAGCCGGCTCTTCGCCGACCGGCTGGTGGTCGGCCTGGTCGCGGACGCCGAGGTCTGCCTGGCGTACGCCGAGGGATCACCGTCGATCGTCACCCCACTCAACCGCTACCTGGGGTACGACGAGGCCGCGTCGATCGCCAAGGAGGCGCTGGCCAAGCAGACCTCGATCCGCGAGGTGGTCATCTCCCGGGGTCACGTCGACTCCGGGAAGCTCACCGAGACCCAGCTGGACGAGACGTTGGACCTGCTCCGGATGACCCACCCCTGACCCGGTTCGCCTGCCCTGGTCAGGGTAGGTGCCGTGGTCTCGCCCAGCCGAGGAAGCGGGTGAAGAGCGCGGCAGGGTCGGGGCCGTCGTGCGGGTTGAGTCGGTACAGGTCGGCAGCGGCCTCGTGCAGGACCATGCACAGGTAGATGCTCAACCCGATGCGGTCGTGCGCGTACTCCTGGCGCAGGGTGAGTCGGGCGACCGGGCACGGCCAGGGCGCGGCGCAGACCCGGCAGAGCCAGAGCGGGCGCAGCGGCAGGTGCGGTCGACGTGGTGTCGTCGCGCGGCCGTCCGGGGCGGTCCGGGACATGCGGCGGCCTTCCTTTCGACCTGAATCGTTTGTGGCATCACCACGCCCCCGCTCGCCCTGGGCCGGCCTGCCCCAAGATCGTGCTCGATCCTGGATGTAGTGGCTTCCGCACGCCAGGACCCCACTCTTTCCACGATCGAGCACGATCTTGCGTGGTCGGTCGGGGCTGCCGGCGGGGTCCAGTGGCCGCAGTGGTCGGTCGGGTGGTGGGCGGGGTTGGGTGCTGAGCGCGGCTGGAATGGTGGGCGTGGTCGCCCGGGTCGCCCGGGGTGGCCGGGGTGGCCAGGGCTGCCGCTTGGCCGGGGTGGCCGGCGTGCGCGTGGTCGGGGATGTCTCGGGCGGATGCTTTGGACCTGACTCGTTTGTGGCATCGCCTCCGCTTGTCCTGGTGGGTGCGTTCTGGTCGTGGCTTGCTCCGGTGTGGCTCGGTCGGGCTGTGGCTTGCTCGGGCCGTGGCTTGCTCCGGTGTGGCTCGGTCGGGCTGTGGCTTGCTCGGGCCGTGGCTTGCTCCGGTGTGGCTCGGTCCGGTGTGGCTCGGTCCGGCTGTGGCTGTCTGGGAGGTGGGACCGCCCGGCGCGGGGGAGCGGGCGGTCCCGTGCGGTGCCGGCAGATCCCGGGGGACGGGGAGCGGCGCCGCGCTTCACAGTCTGGTGATCAGGCGACTACGGTCGGAAGGGTTTGGCCGCGTCGTCATAGTCGCCCTGTTTTGGGTGGCACCGCCGCTGGCGGCCGGCTGGAAATGATCGTCGGCGGGGTGGAGGGCGGGCACGGCATGGCCGATGGACAGATGACGGCGGCGGCGTTCCTGATCGCGGAGCTGCGGCGGGCGCGAGTCCGGCGCGGCTGGAGCCAGGACGAGCTGGCCAAGGCGGTCAACTACTCGGCGTCCATGGTCAGCGCCGTCGAGCTGGGGCAGCAGCCGCCCACTGCCAAGTACCTGGAACTCGTCGACCGCGCCCTGGACACCGGCGGCCTCTTCGGCCGGATGTCCACCGAACTGGTCAGTCTGGACAAGGCTCAGGTCTGGCTGCGCGGCTGGCGTGCGATCCTCGCGGAGGCACGGGCACTGCGATGGTTCGACCCGCTGCATGTCCCTGGGCTACTGCAGACCGAGGGCTATGCCCGTGCCATCTTCGAGTCGGACCGACTGCTCGATGCCGATGAGGTCGAGCGTCGACTGACGGACCGGATGGACAGTCAGCGGGTTCTCTACGGGGATCGCCCGCCGCACGTCGTCGCGGTGCTTGACGAGTCGGTGCTGAGGCGACGCGTCGGCGGCCGGAAGGTCATGTGCGAGCAGTCTCTGCACCTGGCGCGCTTGGCGACCGAGCATCCGCGGGTTGAGCTCCATGTGGTGCCTCGTTCGGCTGAGGAGTATCCCGGCCTGAACGGGCCGTTCATTCTCGCCACCGTGGCTGACCATAGCGATCTTGCCTACCTCGGTGGCCAGATCGGCGGCCAAGAACTCGATCGGCCTGCGGATCTGTTGCGTCTACAACGGACCTGGGAAGCTACCCTCGGGCAGGCGTTGCCACCGCAGGAGTCGATCGAGTTGCTGAGGGAAGTGGCAGAGTCGTGGAGTTGACCGGAGCCCGGTGGCGTAAGAGCAGCCGGAGTGGTTCCAACGACCAGTGCGTCGAGGTGGCGACGAATCTCGGGGACGTGGTCGGGGTGCGAGACAGTAAGGACTCGGACGGACCCGTGCTCGTTGTCGACGCGTACTCCTGGCGGCTCTTCGTGGTCGCGCCCCCGCGCTGACCCGACCGCCTCGCCCGCGACGGCGGTCGGGTTTCCGAGCACCTGGCCCTGATAAACGGCTCGACGAGGCCCTGAGCAGGACGGATGATCCGGGCCATGGGTGATGATGGCGCGCGTGTGCCGGCGGGGACCGATCGGCTGCGGTTGCGGCGGCTGACCATGGCCGACGTGGACGTGCTGGTCGAGTTGGACAGCGACCCCGAGGTGATGCGTTTCCTCACCGGGGGCGTCGCGACCCCGCTGGCCACCGTGCGCGGCGAGCAGTTGCCGAGGCTGCTGGCCCAGTACGAGAGGTGTCCCGGGCTGGGTCGGTGGGCGGCGCATGATCGGCAGTCCGGAGAGTTCCTGGGTTGGTTCGCGTTGGACCCGTCGGCCGACGGCACCGAGGCCGAGTTGGGCTATCGGCTGCGCCGCTCGACGTGGGGGCGAGGGCTGGCCACCGAGGGGTCGCGGGCGCTGGTCCGGTACGCCTTCGACACCGTCGGGGTGCGTCGGGTCTGGGCCGAGACGATGACTGTCAACGAACGCTCCCGGCGGGTGATGGTGAAGGCCGGGCTGCACTACGTGCGGACCTTCCACCTCCAGTGGGACGATCCGATTCCGGGCACCGAGCAGGGCGAGGTGGAGTACGAGGTGCGGGCCGAGGAGTGGGCGACCGTCGGTCAGGAGCGGCCGGCGGCCCGGCGGGCGCGGTAGGCGGTCACCGCGGCACGGTTGCCGCACCCGGCCTCGCAGAACCGACGGGACCGGTTGCGGGACAGGTCGACCACGACGTTGTCGCAATCCGGGTATTCGCAGATCCGCAAACGGCTCAGCTCGCCGGTACGGACCAGGTCGGCCATCGCCATGGCGGCCTCGACCGCGATCCGGGTGGCCAGCGGCGCGTCGCGGGGAACGGCGTGCAGGTGGTACGGCTCGTCGTCGTGCTCGATGAGCTGGGGCAGCGCCTTGTGTTCCAGCAGCAGGCCGTTGACCACCGCGACGATCTCGGGTGGTTCCGCGTGCCAGATGCGGCGCAGTTGGGGCCGCAGCTCCCGCACGGCGCGCAGCTCGGCCTCGGTGTGCTCGTGACGGCCGCTGTAGGAGTGGCGGACGAAGAACGCGTCCAGCGCCGCGATGTCGGGCAGCAACTCACCGTCCCGACCTGCGGTGTTGACCAGCGCCGCGGCGGCGATCAGCGAACACTCGGTGTCATGAGCGAATAGCAACTTGACTCCTGTCACGGCTTCCGCCTAGCGTCATCAGTACAAGGATAGTTTGCTCATGACACGGTGCCCATCCGGAGGAGCGCGACATGCACTCACGATCTGCTGCCGGCGTCGGGTTGGCGCTGCTCGCCGCAGTCACCTTCGCCACCTCCGGAACCTTCGCCCGTTCGCTCATCGAGGCCGGCTGGTCAGCCGAGTCCGCGGTGATCGCCCGCGTCGGCGTGGCCGCCCTGGTGCTGGCGATCCCCGCCCTGCTGTCGCTGCGGGGCAAATGGGACGTGCTGCGAAGCAACGCCGCGACCATCGGGCTGTTCGGGCTCCTCGGGGTGGCGGTGGCCCAGGTGTGCTTCTTCAACGCCGTGCGCTACCTGCCGGTCGGAGTCGCGCTGCTGCTGGAATACCTGGGCATCATCCTCGTCGTGGTCTGGATGTGGCTGCGGCACGGGCAGCCGCCCCGCCGGCTCACCATCGCCGGGTCGGTGGCCGCGCTGGCCGGGCTGACGTTCGTGCTCGACCTCGCCGGCACCGCCGACTTCCACCCGGTGGGCGTGCTCTGGGGGCTGGGCGCGGCGTTCGGCCTGGCCGGATACTTCGTGCTCGCCGGCCGGGTCGACCCCCGGCTGCCCTCGGTCGCCATGGCCAGCGGCGGAATGGCCGTCGGCGCCGCCGTGCTGCTCCTCATCGGGCTGACCGGCCTGCTGCCGCTGCACGCCACCTTCGGAGAGGTCACCTTCGCCGGGCAGTCCACCAGCTGGTTGGTGCCCATCGCCGGGCTGTCGCTGGTGGCCGCCGTCATCGCGTACCTCGCCGGCATCGCCGGCACCCGGATCCTCGGGCCGCGCCTGTCGTCGTTCGTCGGCCTGACCGAGGTGCTCTTCGCGGTGCTGATCGCCTGGCTGTTCCTGAACGAGCTGCCCACCGGCTGGCAGTTGTTCGGCGGTGCGCTGATCATCGCCGGCGTCGCCCTGGTACGCCTTGACGAGCTGCGCGGGTCGCCCTCGACGCCCGCGCCGGCCACACCCGAGCCCGAGCTGGCGCTCGACGGTCGGTGAGGTTTGGCGGTCGGGGTGCTCCTGACGGTCGGCGCTTGTCGGTAGGCCGTGGCCTCGGCGGTCAGTGAGGATCCGCTGGTGGTGAGAGGGTGGGTGTCGTGCTGACCACTGTGGTGTTCGATGCTGACGAGACGCTGTTGGACCTGCGTCCGGCGGTTACGGGCGGGCTTGTGGCGGTCCTCGACGAGATGCGGCGACGCACAACTGCGGCGGCCGGGGTAACGCTCGCCGAACTGGAGTCGGACTGGGGCGCGGTCTTCGGCGAGCTGAGCGCCGCCCCGGTGGCGGAGATCCGGCGCGCCGCACTGGCCCGGTCGCTGGCCCGCGCCGCGCTGGTCCACCACCTGGACGAGATCGTGGACCTCTTCTTCGCCGAGCGCTTCGCTCTCACCCGACCGTTTCCGGACGTACCACCGGCGCTGGCCACGCTGCGTGGTCGGTACACGCTGGGCTTCGCCACCAACGGCAACAGTCGCGCCGAACGGTGTGGGCTCGTCGGTGAGTTCGCCTTCGAGCTGTACGCGCACGAGAACGGCCTGCCCAAGAAGCCGGCCCCGGAGTTCTACGCCGCGGTGGTCGCGGCGGCCGGCGTGCCAGCCGGGCAGATCGTGTACGTCGGCGACTCGTGGGAGCACGACGTGGTGGCGCCTCGGCGGGCCGGCCTGCGATCGGTGTGGCTGAACCGGCTCGGCCTGCCTCGCCCCCTCGGCTGCCCGCCCGACGCCGAAGTCTCCAGCATGGCCGACCTGCCGGCCGCGCTGGCGAATCTGGGTGTCGACGCCGTAGGTGTGTAGGTCGAGGCGGCGGCCTGGGCCTGTGTGGCCTGGGCCTGGTGTGGCCTGGGCCTGTGTGGCCGGGGTGCGGTTCGAACTGGCGGGATTCACGGCCGTAACGGGCGTTCAACTGGCGTAATCGGGATCGTTGATGTGTGATGGCTGACACGTCCCTCAACGAGAGGATCCGATGTGGTGAGCAAGCGCTTCACCGCCCGTACGGTCGCGACCGCGGCTGTGCTGGCACTTACGGCTACGGGGTTGGGTGTGCCGGCCAACGCCGCGCCGAGCGACTCCCGGACCTTCACCGTCGTCGCCGAGGATGGCGTCGCCACCGACACGGCCGTCGCCGCGATCCGGGCAGCTGGCGGCACGGTGCTGTCCCGGTCCGAAGAGGTCGGCATGTTCCAGGTCAGCAGCGACCGGGCCGACTTCGCGGCGAGGGCGACCGCGGCACCGACGCTGATCGGCGCCGCCGAGCAGAAGGCCATCGGCCGCAAGCCGAAGCTGGACCGGGTCGAGCAGGAGCACCTGCCGGCCGCTGCCGGTGCTCGTGCCGATGCCGCCGGTGCTGCCAAGAAGGGCGCCAAGCTCGACCCGCTCGATGACAAGCTGTGGGGCCTGGAGATGATCCGGGCCGACAAGGCCCGCAAGATCGAGCCGGGCGACCGTCGGGTGACCGTCGGCGTCCTGGACACCGGCGTCGACGCCAGCAACCCGGACATCGCGCCGAACTTCAACTGGTCGCTCTCGCGTAACTTCGCGCCCGACATGACCGATGTGGACGGCCCCTGCGAGGTGCCGAGCTGCCTCGACCCGGTCGGCACCGACGACGGCGGGCACGGCACCCACGTAGCCGGCACCATCGGCGCCGCGGCCAACGGCTTCGGTCTCTCCGGCGTCGCCCCGAACGTCTCGCTGGTCGAGCTCAAGGGCGGCCAGGACTCCGGCTACTTCTTCCTCGACCCGGTCGTCAACGCCCTGGTCTACGCCGGCCGGTCCGGGATCGACGTGGTCAACATGTCGTTCTACGTCGACCCGTGGCTCTACAACTGCACCGCCAACCCGGCCGACTCGCCAGAGGACCAGGCCGAGCAGCGGGCAATCATCAAGGCGATGAAGCGGGCGCTGGTCTTCGCGCACAACAAGGGCGTCACCCTCGTCGGTGCGCTCGGCAACAACAACGAGGACCTGGGTGCACCGCGCACCGACACCACGAGCCCTGACTACGGCGCAGACCCGTATGACCGACCAATCGACAACGAGAGCTGCTGGGACCTCCCCACCGAGGGCCCGCACGTGATCGGTGTGTCGTCGGTCGGCCCGTCCGGCAAGAAAGCGGACTTCTCCAACTACGGCACCGAGCAGATCTCGGTCGCCGCGCCCGGTGGATTCGCGCGGGACGGCTTCGGGACCCCGACGTACAACACCCCCGGTAACCGGATCCTCTCCAGCTACCCGCTGAAGGTGCTCCAGGAGGAGCCTATCTCCCTCACCATCCCGGACCCCAAGGTGGACGCGGACGGCAACATCGACCCGCGCGTCGCCACGAGCGTGTTCAAGCAGTGCAAGGCCAACGGCGAGTGCGGGTACTACACGTACCTGCAGGGCACCTCGATGGCCTCCCCGCACGCCGCCGGTGTCGCCGCGCTGATCGTCAGCCGGTACGGCAAGGCGCAGGGTCGGACTGGCTTCGGCATGTCGCCGGACCTGGTCGAGCAGCACCTCTACCGCACGGCAGCCGAGCACGCGTGCCCGGAGCCGCGCCTCCAGCAGTACCGCAACGAGGGCCGGGACGAGACCTACGACGCGTACTGCGCCGGTGGGGTCAACTTCAACGGCTTCTACGGCTACGGGATCGTCGACGCCTATGCGGCGGTGAAGACCCCGCTCAAGCCGAACGCCCGCCCGTAGCGCACGTCGCACTGCGGTGGCCCAACCGCCACCGTCCTCCGGGGCCCGGTCGACACCTCGTCGACCGGGCCCCGGCTCGTCCAGGCCTGTTGTCACCAGCCGCCGCCCGGGATCCGGCTCGTCCAGGCCTGTTGTCACCAGCCGCCGCCCGGGATCCGGCTCGTCCAGGCGTGTTGTCACCAGCCGTCGCCCGGCGACACTCATGATCGACTCGGTTTTCTGCAAGGCGCGGTGTTGGTGCCTGAAGGACGGCGCGGTTTCCAGGAACCCGAGTTGATCCTGGTCATCTGGACGATCCCTGTCGCCAGCCGCGGCTGACCAGCGCGTCGCGTACCTCTCGGAGCACTGCCGGGAACTCGCCGTGCAGCCGGCGGCTGGTCACGTGCAGGACCAGCCAACCCGCGGCGACCAGCTGATTCAGCCGACGGCGGTCGCGGTGCAGCTGCTCTACGTCGGAGTGCCACTTCCCGTCGTACTCCACCGCTACCCGATATTGCGGCCAGGCCAGATCGGGGTGCAGAACAATGCCGGTGGGCATGCGTACCGGGTGTTGAACCGCTGGGCGTGGCAGCCCGCCCAGCACCAACCGCACGCGAAGCTGTGACTCCGGAGGAGATTCAGCTCCGCCGTCGGCCAGGTCGAACACCCAGCGTGCTCGTCGCGCACCCGGACGGTCAGCATTGCCGGCAGCCATGGCGGCCAAGGTCTCGCGATCGGCCAGCCCCTGCCCGAGCAGCGAATCGACGATGGTGACCGCCCGGACGGGGTCGAGCCAGACAGCCGTCTCCCAGGCGGCCCGGCCGGGGTCGGATCGGGGGATTGGGAGGTCTTGCTCCCTGGGCCTGGACGGGCTGACCGCCGCCCACCCATCGCCTCGACCAGCCACCACCATGCCCCCTGCTCCGACGGACACGGCGGCCGGGCGGGACAGTTGCCGCGCTGGGCGTGGTGACATTCCTGTCGGTCGGATTGCGGCTGGCTGATGTCCTGGGGTCGGCGGACGGCTCGCGTTCGGTGGCCGGCCTGTCGGTCGTCGGGTGGTTGGCGCGGCGGGCTCAGAAGTTTCGTTCGCCGTGAGCGGGGTGATGGCGTTGACGTGCACGCGGAGGCCACGCTGTGGGCCTATCCGCAGCGGTCGGGGCACGAGGACGTGCACATCGTCGGTAAAGCTCGCGGCGTGTTGGACGCCGTGCAGGTAGGCGGCCGACGGGCCGCCGACCATCACGCCGGGCGGTAGCCGGAGGAGGGCGGCGCGACACGCGAGGGCGTGATCACGGTCCAGCCGCGAGTCGGCGTAGATGTCGTGGCGCAACCGCACCCAGGCAGAGTTGCGCAGCTGATGTTCGGTGAGCAGGCCGTCCCGGACAGCGTCGGAGCCGCGGAAGACCTGCCAGGCCAGGGCATCGGGGCGATGCGGACGTGGGGGCATGTCGAGCAGCCTGCCGACCACCGACTGGCCACCGAAACCCCTGTGGACAACCCGGCCCGCGCATGCCGCTGGACCTGTGGACAACCACGAATCCGCCTGCCGATCGTGCTATGGCAGCGGCCAGAACGGCCGACCAATCAGGCAGCAGAGCCGTCGACGGGCGATGATCCACTCGCGTTTCTGAAAGTCGGGCGGTCACCGGCCTCGGGATACCGCGACTTCCGTGAACCCGAGTTGATCACGCCACGGACGCGGGCCGGGGTGTCC
>NZ_QGSY01000199.1 GCF_003857035.1 Micromonospora arida | reverse complement strand
GCCCACGCCGGCCAGCCCACGCCGGCCAGCCCACGCCGGCCAGCCCACGCCGGGCCAGCCCGCGCGGGGCACCCCACGGTGTCAGGCCGCGCTGCTCTGCGGTCAGGCCGAGGCGGCGGCCACCGCCGTCCGGGCGACCAGCGCGCGACGCAGATCGTCGTCGGCGTCGGTCACCACCCGGCGCAGGCCGGGGGTCAGGTCCTCGCGGGCCAGCAGCGCTGCGGCCGCCTCCCGGGTGGGCTGCGCCACGGCGTAGCGGGGGAACGCCAGGGCTGCCACCCGGTCGGCCGTCCAGGGGGTACGCCGGTGCGCGGCGGCCGGCATCTCCGCGAAGTACCGATCGACGTACGCAGCGGTCAGGTCGGCCTGCTCGGGCTGCCAGAACCCCTCGGTGATCGCCTCGAGCAGCCGACCGGACAGCTCGGTGTCCCGCAGGATGATCTCCCAGGTCGCCTGCTTCGTCACCGGGTCGGGCAGGGCGGCCCGGCAGTGGGCGGCCCGTTCCGCGCCCGTGGAGCTGTTGTCGGCGGCGGCCTCGATGGCGATCTCCGACTCGCCGGCGGCGCCGAGCACCACCAGGCGACGCAGCACCGCCCAGCGCAGCTCCGCATCGACCTTCAGGCCGGCCGGCACGTTCCGGCCGGCGAGCCAACCGACGAGCAGATCAGCGTCGGTGGTCGCAGCGATCCAACCCCGTGCGGCGGCGAGCTGCAACGACTCACCGGCCGGCGCGCCGTCGAGCAGCCGCTGGCACGCCCTCGCGACCCTGGCCAGCGCCGCGGTGCGGGTCAGCGGGTCGAGGTAGCGGTCGACCAGGGACCGGCTGAGTGTCAGCACGTCCTCCGCGATGATCACCTCGGTCTCGGTGGGCAGCGCGGCGGCCATCAGGTCGACCAGACCGGTGACCGGCCGCTCGCCGTCCGTCACCGCGTCCAGTGCCTCGCGCCAGAGCACCGCTCGGGCCAGTGGGTCGGTCAGGCCGGGCAGCACCTGCGGAACGGCGTCCGCCGACGCCGGGTCGAGGCGTACCTTCGCGAAGGTGAGGTCACCGTCGTTGAGCAGCAGCAACCGGGCCGCCGGCTCGCCGGTCAGCGCACCGAGCACGGTGCGGCCTCCGTCGGCGTTCGGGTCGATGTCCACCTCGTCGCGCCGCCCGGTGCCGTCCATCGAGTAGCGGCCCACGCCGATCCGGTGTGGGCGCAGCACCGG
Source organism: Micromonospora arida (assembly GCF_003857035.1). GTDB lineage: Bacteria > Actinomycetota > Actinomycetes > Mycobacteriales > Micromonosporaceae > Micromonospora > Micromonospora arida. The sequence continues at coordinate 17,466 of NZ_QGSY01000199.1, read as the reverse complement.
GTACGACTCGGGCGCGGTCTGCACCACTGCCACCTCGGTGTAGCGACCGTCCGCGTCGACGGCGACCTCGGCACGCAGCGTGTTGACCTGCGGGCGGCGCAACCACAGCTCGGCCCAGTCGGACAGGTCCCGCCCGCTGCTGGCGGAGAGGCTGGCCAGCAGGTCGGCGAGGGTGGCGTTGCCGAAACGGTGTGCTGCGAAGTGCGCGTTCAGGCCGGCGAGGAACGCCTCGTCGCCGAGCCACGCGACCAGCTGACGCAGCACGCTGGCGCCCTTGGCGTACGAGATGCCGTCGAAGTTGAGCAGGCCCGCCTCGGCGTCGACGACCTCCTGCGGAGCGATCGGGTGGGTGGAGGGCCGCTGGTCGGCGGCGTAACCCCAGGCCTTGCGCCGCATGGCGAAGGTGGTCCAGGCCTGATCGAAGCGGGTCGCCTCGGCGGTGACCCGGGTGCCGAGGTACTCGGCGAAGGACTCGTTCAACCACAGGTCGTCCCACCAGCGCATAGTGACCAGGTCACCGAACCACATGTGGGCCATCTCGTGGGCGATGGTGCCGGCCCGCTGCTCGCGCTGGGTGTCGGTGACCGCTGAACGGAACACGTAGTCGTCGCGGAAGGTGACCAGGCCCGGGTTCTCCATCGCGCCGCCGTTGAACTCGGGCACGAACGCCTGGTCGTACTTGCCGAACGGGTAGCGTTCGGTGAAGAGCTGGTGGAACCGGTCCAGGCACTGCCGGGTGATGGTGAAGATCTCCTCGGCGTCGGCGTCCAGGTGGTCGGCGAGCGACCGGCGGCAGTAGATGCCCAGCGGTATGCCGTCGTGCTCGGCCCGCCGGACGTGGTACGGCCCGGCGATCAGCGAGAAGAAGTACGTGGCCAGGGGCGCGCTCGGGGCGAACTCCCAGCGCCCGGGGGCCGGGTTGGCCGCCAGCTCGGCGTTGCCGGCGACGATCCACTGGTGCGGCGCGGTGACCGAGAGGGTGACCGGGGCCTTGAGGTCGGGTTGGTCGAAGGCGGCGAAGATGCGCGGCGCGTTGTCGAGGAAGGACTCGGCGTAGAGGTAGGTCTCGCCGTCGGCCGGGTCGACGAAGCGGTGCATCCCCTCCCCCGTCTTGGAGTACGCCATCTCGGCCTCGACGACGAGGGTGTTCTCCTCGGCCAGGTCGTCGAGCGGCAGCCGGTTGTCGGTGAGCAGGCCGGGGTCCAGGTCGCGGTCGTTGAGGCGTACACCGCGCAGTGCGACGGGCCTGACCTCGACGAAGGTCGCGGCGCCGGCGGTGGCCCGGAACCGGATCTGGACGCGGGAGCGGAACACGTCGCCGTCACCGGTCAGGTCGAGGTCCACCTGATAGGACTCGACGGTAATCGCCGCGCCACGCGCGGTCGCCTCTACACGGGTCAGGCTCGGCATCCGCTTATCCTGCCCGATGGGGATCGGCACTCGGTCACCACACGACCCTCGGCACTGGAGGAAAGAACCATGGCGCAGCACCCCAAGGGCGACTTCGACCTCTCTCGGGCGGTCTGGCAGCGAGCCGAGGGGGACACATCCGACAGCGCCGTCGAGGTCGCCTTCGTCGACGACCTGATCGGGATGCGCAACTCGGCGGAGCCGAACGGGCCGGTGCTGGTCTTCACCCAGGCCGAGTGGGACGCCTTCGTGGCCGGCGCGCAGGACGGCGAGTTCGACCTGGACTGACCGTGCCCGCCGACCCGTCGGTGGTGGATCGCCGTGCCGGTGCCCGTGGTCGGGACCGGCACGGCCACGCTGGCGGGTCGGCCGGCGCACTCCCGGATCGGCCACCCGGGGCTGGTGGTCAACCATCGCCGGGGCCGTCGCCGTCGCCCCAGCCGAGGCCACCCGGGCCCGGGGCGTGGTGGAAGCCCGGATGGTCGGCCACGTCGACGCAGCGTTCGCCGTCCGGGCCGACCGCGCCGCAGAACAGCCGCTCGGCCCGCTGCCAGGCGTCCGCCGGTGACAGGGCCGCCGCACCGAGTGCCACCTCCGAGCGGAGCAGGCTCAGCGCCTCCGCGTACGCCACGGCCAGCTCGCGGGCCTCGGCCGGGCCGGGCGCGGTGAAGCCCAGGTGCACGGTGAAGAACCGGTGCGGGCGGGTGGGCCGCCGCGGCGGACCGATCAGTGACCGCCCGTCGCGGCCCCCGCCGAGTGCCCCGGCCGCTCGCCGCTGCCGCCAGTGCGGTGATCTGTTGTCGCGCATTCCGCCCTCCCCGTGCTCGTCCCACCAGCAGCAAACCAGGTTCCGCCGCCCCTGGGAGGGGCCAGCCGGGCGGGGGTTCAGCGGCGTGGACGGGGGTAAGCGCACCGGCAAACGGCGACCAGCCGCACCTGCGCGTGAGGAGACCCGATGGCGACCATGCCGGCCGACCGCAGCCCGGACAGCACCCTCGCGCTGCTCCGCGCCGGTTACCGGTTCGTCGGCGAACGCTGCGAGCGGTACGGCAGCGATGTCTTCAAGACCCGAATCCTGCTCGCCCCGACCATCTGCCTGCGCGGCCGGCCGGCGGCGGAGCTGTTCTACGACAACGACCGCTTCGAACGCGCCACGGCGATGCCACTGCGGGTGCAGCGAACCCTGACCGGGCGGGGCGGGGTGCAGGGGCTGGACGGGCCGGAGCACTTTGACCGCAAGGCCATGTTCATGTCGATCATGACACCGGCGGCGATCCAGCGGCTCGGTCAGCTCTTCGACGACGAGTGGCGGACCCGGGTCGCCGCCTGGGAGGGCGCCGGCCCGGTGTCGCTCTACGACGAGCTGGGCCGAATGCTGACCCGGGTGGTCTACGCCTGGGCCGGGGTGCCGCTGCCCGCGTCGCAGGTCGAGCGCCGCGCCGTCGAGCTGCACGCCATGATCGAGGCTCCCGCCGTGCTGGGACCCCGGCACTGGAGGGGACGGCTGGCCCGGTACCGCGCCGAACGCCGGCTCGCCGACCTCATCGAACGGACCCGGGTCGGTTTCGCGCCGGCGCCGGCCGGTAGCGCCCTCGCCGTGATCGCCGAACACCGGGACGCGCGCGGCAACCTCCTCCCCCGGCGGATCGCGGCGGTGGAGCTGCTCAACGTGCTGCGCCCGGTGGTCGCCGTCGACCAGTACATGACCTTCGCCGCGCTCGCCCTGCGCGACCATCCCGCCTGGCGGGAACGGGTCCGTGACGACGACGAGGCCACCGAGCACTTCGTCCAGGAAGTACGCCGCTACTACCCGTTCTTTCCGATCGCGGCGGCCCGGGTCCGGCGATCCTTCGACTGGCAGGGCCACCACTTTCCGCGCGGCCGACGGGTGCTGCTCGACCTCTACGGGACCAACCACCACCCGACGCTCTGGCCGCAACCGGAGCTGTTTCGCCCGGAGCGGTTCGCCGGCCGCCGGGTGGACCCGTTCGAGCTGATCCCGCAGGGCGGCGGCGACCACTGGGCCGGGCACCGCTGCGCCGGCGAGTGGATCACCATTGACCTGATGAAGCGGGCGGTCACCAACCTCGTCACCACCATGCGCTACGACGTACCCGTCCAGGACCTGGCCCTGGATCTGCACCGGATGCCCGCGCTGCCGCCCCTCGGGCTGACAATCACCAACGTCCGCCGCGCCGGCTGACCCGCCCCGCCGATCGCAGCGACCGGCGAGGCGGGTACCCCAGCTGTCAGGGATGCAGAACGCTGCGCAGACAGCCGTCCTCCTTCTTCTCGAACAGCTCGTACCCCTGGGCGCCCTGCTCCAGGGAGAGCGGGTGGGTGGCCAGATAACCGGGGTCGATCTCGCCGGCGGCGAGCCGGTCGAGCAGCATCGGGATGTAGCGCTGCGCGTGCATCTGCCCCATCCGCAGCACCAGGGCCTTGTTCATGGCCGCGCCGAGCGGAAACTTGTCGACCAGGCCGGCGTACACACCGACGATGCTCACCGTGCCGCCCTTGCGGCACGCCATGATCGCCTGGCGAACCGAGGTCGGGCGGTCGGTCTGCAACCGCGCCGCCTGCTTCACCCGGTCGTACGCGTAGGTCGGTCCGACGTCGTGCGACTCCATGCCGACGGCCTCGATGCAGGCGTCCGGCCCGCGCCCGGCGGTCAACTCACGCAGCGCCTCCAGCACGTCGGTGTCCGCGTAATTGATCGTCTCGACCCCGATCCGTTCGGTGGCGGTCCTGAGCCGGTCCGGGAATCGGTCGATCATGATGACCCGCTCGGCGCCCAGGAGTTGAGCCGAACGGGCCGCCATCTGACCGACTCCACCGGCACCCCAGACGGCCACCACCTCGCCGCCGGTGAGCCCGCAGAAGTCCGCCGCCATCCACCCGGTGGGCATCGCGTCGGAGGCGAACACCACCGAGTCGTCCGGCACCCCGTCGGGTACGGCGAAGGCCCCGATGTCGCCGAACGGCACGCGGATGTACTCGGCGTGTGATCCCGAGTAGCCGCCGGCGGCGTGCGAGTAGCCGAGGATGCCGGCCGGCGAGTGCCCCCACAGCTTCTCGGTGGACACCGGTTGCGGATTGGAGTTGCCGCAGAGCGAGTACTGCTCGGTCCGGCAGTACCAACAGCCACCGCAGGCGACCACCGACCCCACCACCACCCGGTCGCCGACCCGGTGCCGCCGTACACCGGGCCCGGTCTCCACCACCTCGCCCATGAACTCGTGGCCGAGGATGTCCCCCTCCCGCATCGCCGGCAGGTATCCGTTGATCAGGTGCAGGTCGGAGCCGCAGACGCTGCTGGCGCGGACCCGGACGATGATGTCCCCCTCGGCGCGGATCTGGGGCTCCGGCACGTCCCGGACCGCCAACTTGCCGACGCCTTCCCAGCAGAGCGCCCTCACGCCCGTCCTCCCGTCATCAACCTCTCCCGAACCTTGTCGGTCGCGTTCTCCTGGCCAGGGCTCCGGCCGGACGGGTCATCCCGGGTGTCCACCACCTGGCCGCACTCGATCAGCGACTTCACCCGCCGCAGCGCGTCCCGCAGCGTCAGGTCCGGCTCGTCGCCCCCGACCAGGCCAGCCAACCGCCGCAGCGGACCGGAGCGGTAGCGCAACTCGGCCCGGATCTCCGTGCCCCGGCCCTGGGGGGCTTCGGCCAGCTCGATCCGCCCCAGCTGCGGCACCGACCCGTCCTCGACCCGCCACAGCAGGGTGCCCGTCCCCTCGACGGTGATCTCGGCCCGCCACTGCGTCTCACCGCCGGCCCGGTCGCGGGCCACGCACCGCCAACGCCGCTCGTCGAGCTGCTGCACCGTGGCCCACCCGGCCAGCGCGCGGTCCAGCCGTTCGCGGTCTGTCCAGAAGCCGATCACCTCGTCCCGGGACCGGTCCACGGTCACCCCGCGACGCACCACGTACCAACCGTCCTGTCGCTCCGGCTGATGCCGATGTCGACGGCGGGCCACCGCCCGCCCCACGCCGACCGCCGTCGCCGCGGTGACGCCGAGCAGGGCCCACCTGGTTCCGTTGTTGGTCATCACGTCTATCTCCTCCACCCGGACAACCGGGCATGGACAGCTCTTGAGGGCAGCGCTACCCGGGGTCCGGCAGTCGAAACGACCTGCTGTTTGATCGACGGAAATGCGGGCAGATGCTGCTCAACACCGACCGCGACGCTGTCCGCCCCGGAGTTGCCATGTCCTCGTTCAGCCCTACTGGAGACGCCCGGCGCGCCACCCGCCGGTGGGAGGTCGAGCACGAGGGCGGCGGCAGGTCGCCGGTCCGCCTACCGATGACCTACGTGCTCCCGCTGCGCTGGCACACCGACACCGGCCTGGCCGAGCTGACCGACTACCTGCGCTGGCTCGGTCACCGGGTGGAGGTGCTCGTGGTCGACGGCTCCCCTCCGCCCCTCTTCGCCCGGCACGCCCAGGCGTGGCGGGGGTTGGTCCGGCACCTCCCACCGGATCCGAGTGAGCGTGGGCTCAACGGCAAGGTGCTGGGCGTACACACCGGCGTCCGCGCGGCCGGCCACGAGCACGTGGTGATCGCCGACGACGACGTCCGGTACGAGGAGTCCGCGCTGACCGCGGCGCACCGGCTACTGGGCCGGGTCGACCTGGTACGACCGCAGAACTACTTCGACCCGCTGCCCTGGCACGCCTGGTGGGACACCGGCCGCACGCTGCTCAACCGGGCGCTCGGGGCGGACTACCCGGGCACCCTTGCCGTGCGGCGCAGCACCTTCCTCGCCATGGGCGGGTACGACCCGAACGTGCTCTTCGAGAACCTGGAGCTGATCCGCACGGTGCGCGCCCACGGCGGCACCGAGGCCACCCCAGCCTGGCTGTACGTCCGCCGACTGCCTCCGGACGCCGCGCATTTCCGTGGTCAACGGGTTCGTCAGGCGTACGACGATCTGGCTCAGCCGGCTCGCCTGCTGACCGCGCTCGCGGTGCTGCCGGCGCTGGCGGCGGCGGTCGCGTCGCGCCGCCCCAGGCTGCTGCTCGGCGCGGCGGCCGGTGTCGTCGCCCTGGCCGAGACGGGTCGCCGCCGCGCCGGCGGCACCCGGGTGTTCCCGCCGGCCACGGCACTGGCGGCCCCGCTCTGGCTGCTGGAACGCGGTGTGTGCGGCTGGCTCGCGGTGGCCGAACGCCTCGTGCTGGGCGGCGTCCGCTACGGCGACACCCGAATCCGCCGAGCCGCCAACCCCGCCCCGCGCAACCCACGGATCCGCGCGATCTTGCACGTCCGGTCGCGGCGAGACTGCCCGTAGACCCACAGAACGCCAGCCGAAACCGCTCTGCACCCGCCCGCGCACCACGCACGGTCCGCAACTGGCGCGTGGGCGGGTGCAGAGCAAAGTAAGGTCGGCCCCCCTTCAACGCGACAGCTCGCGGGCACCCGAGGGCGGCCGCGAGCTGTCGCGTTGGTTCTGCGGGGTGGGGTCAGGGGGTGGCCTGGTCCTTGACGTGGTGCGCGGCGGACTTCGTGTCGTCCTTGACCGCGTGCACGGCGTCCTGAGCGGTGGACTTCACCGACTCGGCGGCCTGCTGGGCCGGCTCGCGCAGCTCGCTGGCCACCTCGCTCAGCTTCTCCTTCACGGCCCCACTGTGCTCGCTGACCTTGGCCTTCACCTGGGTGGCGGCCTGCTGCTCGCGGCGGGAGGCCGGGATCAGCGACGAGGCCAGCCAGCCGACCCCGAACGCGACCAGACCGGCGGCGAGCGGGTTGCCCTGGGACTTCTGCCGGATCACCCGCGGGGCGCTGTGCGCGGCGTCGCTGACAGTGGTCGCCGCCGAGTGTGCGGCGTCGCTGACGCTGGAGGCCGCCGACGAGGCGCGGTCACCCACCGAATGGGCGGCCTGGCCGGTGCCGTGGCCGAGGTCAGACGCGGTTCCCATGACCTTGTCCCTCACATTCTGCAGAGCGGAGCGGGCCCGCTGCTTACGGTCGTCGACGATGCGGCTGGGGCTCACCTTGTACGCCAGCGCATCCACATCGGAGCTGAGGCTGTTACGGGTTGCTTCGATCTCCCGGCGGATCTGATCGGGATCGGTGCTCATCGGGTGACTCCCTCCGGGTGCGGCTTGAGCGCGTCGGGGATCCGCTGCACGCTGTCGTTGGTCTGCTTGAGCCCGCGTACGTGCTGGGCGTTCTTCTTGGCCTTCGAATAGAGCACCGCGGCGACCACGGCCCAGATCACGGCCACGATCAGCGCGGCCAGTCCGGAGTCCATGACGTTGTCCAGGAACTGCCAGACGGCGATGGACACGAAGAGGGCCACCATGTAGCCGCCGAAGCCGGCACCGCCGAAGAGGCCCGCGGCCTTGCCGGCCTTCTTGCCCTCCTGGCGGATCTCAGCCTTGGCCAGCTCGACCTCCTGACGCATCAGCGTCGACAGGTCGGTGGTGACCTGACGCATCAGGTCACCCAGCGAGCTGCCCTTCACCTCCGCCGCAGTGTGCGGGGCACCCGCGTCGGGGTGGTAACCGGAGTCCAGTCCGGACCCCTGCGTCGGCATGCTCATGCCGTCGCCTCCCTTCGGATGACTCGATGGTTCACGGGCGCGGGCTGCCGCTGGACGGCACGCCCGGCAGCGGGTCGGTCTGGGTCACCGGCGGCAGCGGCTGACCGGTGCCGGAGTATTCCGGGGTGTCGCCCCGGCCAGGCTCGGCGTAGCCGCCGGGCGCCGGGTCGGCGTAGCCACTGGACGTCTGGTCGGCGTAGCCACCGGACGTCGGCGGGGTGTGCGTACCGGGGGTCGGGTCGAGGTAGCCGCCCGCCGGGGTGGCGTCCGGCACCGTGCGGGGCGCCGGCGGCTGCGTCGGGATCACGGCGGTCTGCTCCGGGTCGTACGCCCCGGCGCCGCGGTAGGCCGAGGATCCGTTGCCAGAGTCGTCGCCACCGGCGGAGATGCCCCGGGTCAGCCGGCCGGCCAGTACGCCGAGGACCGCCGCGCCGACCAGGAAGGTGCCCGGGTTACGACGCGCGTAGTCGCGTACCTCGGTGATCAGGTCGCCGGGCTCGCGCTCCTCGAGCCAGCCGGCGACGCCGTGCACCCGGTCGGCGGCCTGGCGGGCCAGCTCACTCACCGGGCCGGTCTGGCCACCGTTCTCGGCCATCGAGCGCATCTCGTCGGCCAGCGAACGCAGCCCACCGGCGGCGCGGCGCTGCTGCTCACCGGTCTGGCTGGCGAGCTGGGTGCGGGCCTCGCCGTACAGGTTGCGGGCCTGCCGGGCCGCCTCGCGGCCAACCTCGGTGCCCTGCTCCTTGGCGGTCTGAGCGACCGCGCCGCCAGCCTGTGCAGCCTCAGAACCAACCTGGCGCGCCTGGTCACGGGCGCCGCCGCCGTTGGTCGACTCCTGCCCGTAGGTGGAGGACGTAGGTGAAAGATCGTAAGTCATGATTTCCCTTCCGCTCAGGAAGTTGTCGAGGTTGTGCTGGGGGGGAGCGGCGCGTTGCCGCCGCCGCTGACCATTCACCTACCCTCCGTTTCGGCTTCCATACCTCTTCGTGCATTTATCTGCGCGGCCCACTGGTTGGTCTTCAAAATGGAGGATCGTCGGGCTGCGTAACGTCGCCGCTGCGGACAGTGAGGTTCGCGAGGCCGGCAGATCCACGGAGGGGGCAGCGATGGCACGAGACGCACGAGGCGGCCGAGCGGCCGGCCCCCGACCCCGGGTCCAACAGGCCGCACTGGCCGTGGCCGGGGTCTTCCTGCTGATCGGCGTCCTCGGCTTCATCCCCGGCATCACCACCGACTACGGCGAGCTGCGGTTCGCCGGGCACCACTCGGACGCCCACCTGCTCGGGCTGTTCCAGGTGTCGATCCTGCACAACGTGGTGCACCTGCTCTTCGGGCTGGTCGGCCTGGCGCTGGCCCGCAGCGTCGCCGGCGCCCGCGTGTTCCTGGCCGCCGGTGGCGCGATCTACCTCGCTCTCTGGCTGTACGGCCTGGCCATCGAGGCGGTCAACCCGGAGGGTGGGGCGAACATCCTGCCGGTCAACGACGCCGACAACTGGCTGCACCTCGCGCTCGGCTTCGGGATGCTCGCGCTCGGGCTGCTGCTGTCGAACCAGGCCGGCACCGGCGGACGTCTGGACAACCCCGCCGAACGGCACTGACCTGGGCTTTCGGGGCTCCAGATGGGCGGGTACGTGCTGCTCACCGCGTACCTGGTGCAGCGGGGCTCGGCCGAGTCGAAGCCGATTGACCAGACCGACCGATCGGAGGACGACGAGCGCCGGGCAACCCCGCAGTCACCCTGGCCGGTACGCGTCGGCGGCCTGCCGCGACGCGGCAGCGGTGACGCGGCCGTCAGGCCGCGACCGGCAACCGCTTGGCGAAACAGACGCTGTACGGGTTGCCCACGTACTCGCCGTAGACCGGGACCTGCTGGTAGCCACACGCGGTGTACAGGGCGACAGCGGCCGGCAGGTAGGTGCCCGTCTCCAGGCAGACCACCGAGTGCCCCTGCCGGAACGCGCACTCCTCCAGCGCGGCGAGCAACTGGCGACCGATTCCCCGACCCCGGTACGCGGGCCGAACGTACATCCGCTTGACCTCGCCGGTCTCGGCATCGAGCGCCTGTAACCCACCGCAGGCGACCGCCCGACCGTTCACCACCACCGCCAGGTAGCGGACGTCGTCATGGGGGACGAAGACCTGCCCGTCCAACCCACCATCGGCCTCGCGCAGCTCACGCTGCTGCGCGATGACCATGGCGGCGATCTCCGGATCGGTGGCAGGCCGGGACTCGATCAGCATCACCCCACGCTAGGACGCGTGGATTTCGGGGAGGTTTCCGGAAAACAACCCCACCACGGAGCGCAACGAACTACTCGGCGTCGTCCTCGTCGTCGATGTTGTCGTCGGACGCGTCCGCGCCCACCTCGTCGGCCGAGCGCACCCGGCGAGCCTTTCGGGCGGCGAGCCGATCCGCGGCAGAGGCCCGGTTCGACTTCTCCTCCAGGCGAACGTCGGTGCCCCGGTTGCCGGGTACGAAGTCCACACCGGCGAAGAGCGTCGGCTGCCAGTCGAACTCGCGCGCGCCGATCCGGACCAGATCACCGGGCTGCGCGCCGGCCTTGGCCAGCTTGTCCTCCACCCCGAGCCGGGCCAGCCGGTCAGCCAGGTAGCCGACCGCCTCGTCGTTGTCGAAGTTGGTCTGCTTGACCCAGCGTTCGGGCCGGACACCGCGCACCGTGAACGAGCCGTCCGTCTCGGCAGTGATGGTGAAACCGTCGTCGTCCACGGCGATCGGGCGGATCACGATCCGGGTCGGCTCGGCGGGCGGAGCGGCCTTGCGCTCTGCGTCGACCAGCTCGGCCATCGCGTAGGTCAGCTCCTTGAGCCCCTCCCGGGTGGCCGCGGAGACCTCGAACACCTGGTAACCGCGCTCCTCCAGGTCGGGTCGCACGATCTCGGCGAGGTCGCGGCCGTCCGGCACGTCGATCTTGTTGATGGCGACCAGCCGCGGGCGGTCGGTCAGGCCGCCGTACTGGCTCAGCTCGGCCTCGATGGCGTCGATGTCGGCCACCGGGTCACGGCCGGGCTCCAGGGTCGCCGAGTCGATGACGTGCACCAGCACGGCGCAGCGCTCGATGTGCCGCAGGAACTCCAGGCCCAGGCCCTTACCGGTGGCCGCGCCGGGGATCAGGCCCGGCACGTCCGCGACGGTGAAGGTGTGGTTGTCCATCCGGACCACGCCGAGGTTGGGCACCAGGGTGGTGAACGGGTAGTCGGCGATCTTCGGCTTCGCGGCGGAAATCACCGAGATCAGCGACGACTTGCCAGCGGACGGGAAGCCCACCAGGCCCACATCGGCGACGCTCTTCAGCTCCAGCACGATGTCCAGTTGGTCGCCGGGCTCCCCCAGCTCGGCGAAGCCGGGCGCCTTGCGCTTGGCGTTGGCCAGCGAGGCGTTGCCCCGCCCGCCGCGCCCGCCGCGGGCGACCTCGAAGGTCGTACCGGCGCCGACCATGTCGGCCAGCACGGTGCCGTCGGAGGTCTGCACCACTGTGCCGTTGGGCACCTTCAGCACCAGGTTGTGGCCGTTGGCCCCGTCCCGGTTCGAGCCGGCACCGCCCTTGCCGTTGTCGGCCTTGACGTGCGGGTGGAAGTGGAAGTCGAGCAGCGTGGTCACCTGCGGGTCGACCACCAGGGACACGCTGCCCCCGTGCCCACCGTTGCCGCCGTCGGGCCCACCGAAGGGCTTGAACTTCTCGCGGTGGATCGAGGCACAACCGTGCCCGCCATCGCCGGCCTGCAGATGCAGAACGACCCGGTCAACGAACGTTGCCACGGCGTCAATCCTTCCAGCGAGGCTCGACCTCGCACTTCGGAAAAGGCTAAGCGGGCCGGGACCCGGAGGTCCGCGGCCCGCTTGAGCGAAGAGAACTACTGCTGCGGAACGATGCTGACGGTCTTGCGACCGCGCTTGGTGCCGAACAGGACCGAACCGGCGGACAGCGCGAACAGCGTGTCGTCGCCGCCACGGCCGACCAGGTCACCGGGGTGGAACTTGGTGCCACGCTGCCGGATGATGATCTCACCGGCGCTGACGACCTGACCACCGAAGCGCTTCACGCCGAGTCGCTGGGCCGCGGAGTCACGACCGTTACGCGAGCTGGACGCACCCTTTTTGTGAGCCATTGGAGGACGACCTACTTCCCGCTGGAGATGCCGGTCACCTTGACCTGGGTCAACGGCTGGCGGTGACCCTGGCGCTTGTGGTAGCCAGTCTTGTTCTTGAACTTGTGGATCCGGATCTTCGGGCCCTTGGTGTGCGCGGCGATTTCGCCGGACACCGCGACCTCGGCAAGCTTCGCCGCGTCGGTCACCAGGTCGTCACCGTCGACGAGGAGCACCGCGGTGAGCTTCACCGCGTCACCGGGGGCACCGGTGAGCTTCTCGACCTCGATCACGTCGCCCTCGGCGACCTTGTACTGCTTGCCGCCGGTCTTGACGATCGCGTACATCGGAGGCGGACTCCCTGTCGTTGAGGCTGCTGGCGGTCGTTCCCGCAGCGGCTCGCCGGGTAGCAGTGCACGGCGGCGCGGGCACACGGGAACTCGGCACACCAAAGGTGGGCCGCAGGCAAGAGTACGCCATTGCTGGCCCGGACCCCAAACCGGCCCGCCCTGGTCAGCGCGTGCAGAGCTGGTCGAGGCGCTGCTGGAGCCGGTCGAGTTCGGTCTCGTCGATCGACTCGACGTCGGCACCGAGCGCGGAAACCTCGGTGCCGAGGTCGGTGAGCAGCGTCTTGAGCTGCGGATCGTCGGTCCGCTCCGACTGCTCCCGCAGCACGGTCCGCCAGTTCGCCAGCGCCGCCTCGGCCCGTCCCCGGGCGGCCTCGGCCGTGCGGCTGTCCCCGGCACCCACCGCTGCGAGCATCTGGCCCAGCTCCGCCACGTACGTCCGGACGGCAGTGGTGCCGGCCTCCTGCGCGGTGGCGCAGACCTGGGTGGCGTCGCCGCTCGCCACACCGCTGCTGGCCGGCATGCCGGTCGGGCCGGGAGGGGTGCCCGCGGCCGCCGAACCAGCGCCCTCGCCGGTCCCACCGGTCGAGCAGCCGGCCGCCCCGGAGAGCATGGTGAGCAGCGCGGTGACCGCGAGCAGACGGCGCATCTTCTTCTCCTGACCTGGGACGGCCGATCGAAGGCCGGATGGCCGCAACGACGAGGTCCCTCCCCGTCACTTTGCCGGGAGAGGGACCTCGTCAAACACGTGGCCGGTCAGGCGCTCAGGGGCGGGTCCGTCGACGGGCGCCACCGCGACGCGACCGGCGACGGCCGCCACCACCCTCGGTGGTCTCCTCGTCGCCCTCACCGTCAGCGAGCGCGTCCGGATCGTCCGCCGCGGCCAGACGAGCCGACTCGCCCTGCTGAGCGTCGGAGATCGCCGGCGCGGCGGCGGTGTCCGACTCGTAGCGGGACAGGTCGTAGCCCATGGTGTCCTGGTAGTCGGCGTCCGGCTCGGCCCTGGTGTCGGTGTCGACGACCTCGACCGCGGTCCGCTCGGCCGCGGCCGGGGCGTTCTTGCGCGCCCGGCGGCGGGACGAGGTGGCAGGCTGCTCGGCCGCCGGAGCGGGAGCCACCGCCGAGGCGACCGCCTTGACCTTCTCCCCCGCACCGGCGGGACGCGGCTTCTCCGGCACCGGCTCGGTGTGGATGATGACGCCCCGGCCCTTGCAGCACTCGCAGGTCTCGCTGAACGCCTCCAGCAGGCCCGCGCCGATCCGCTTACGGGTCATCTGCACCAGGCCGAGCGACGTGATCTCGGTGACCTGGTGCTTGGTGCGGTCCCGGCCCAGGCACTCGGTGAGCCGGCGCAGCACCAGCTCACGGTTCGACTCCAGCACCATGTCGATGAAGTCGATCACCACGATGCCGCCGATGTCCCGCAGGCGGAGCTGACGGACGATCTCCTCCGCCGCCTCCAGGTTGTTGCGGGTGACGGTCTCCTCCAGGTTGCCCCCGGAGCCGGTGTACTTGCCGGTGTTGACGTCGACGACCGTCATCGCCTCGGTGCGGTCGATCACCAGCGAGCCGCCGGAGGGCAGGAAGACCTTGCGGTCCAGGCCCTTGATGATCTGCTCGTCGATCCGGTACTCGGCGAAGACGTCGCTCGTGCCGACGTGTCGGCGCACCCGGTCGACCAGGTCCGGGGAGACGTGCGACAGGTACGACTCGACCATGTCGTACGACTGCTCGCCCTCGATCACCAGCTCGCGGAAGTCCTCGTTGAACAGGTCCCGGACCACCCGGATGACCAGGTCGGGCTCGCCGTAGAGCAGCACCGGAGCGCCACCCTCGGCGGCCTTGGCCTGGATGTCCTCCCACTGCGCCTGGAGCCGCTTGACGTCGCGGGCCAGCTCGTCCTCGGTGGCGCCCTCGGCGGCCGTCCGGACGATCACGCCCGCGCCGTCCGGGACCAGCTTCTTGAGCACGTCCCGCAGCCGCTTGCGCTCGTTGTCCGGCAGCTTGCGGCTGATCCCGGAGGCATTGCCGTTGGGGACGTAGACCAGGTGCCGGCCCGAGAGCGCGATGTGGCTGGTCAGCCGTGCGCCCTTGTGCCCGATCGGGTCCTTGGTGACCTGGACCAGCACCGAGTCGCCGGAGCGCAGCGCCTGCTCGATCGAGCGGGCCCGTCCCTCCAGCCCGGAGGTGTCCCAGTTGACCTCACCGGCGTACAGCACGGCGTTGCGGCCCCGACCGACGTCGACGAACGCGGCCTCCATGCTCGGCAGCACGTTCTGCACCTTGCCGAGGTACACGTTGCCGGCCATCGTTCCGGAGGAGTTGCGGGTGACGTAGTGCTCGACCAGCACGCCGTCCTCCAGAACGGCGATCTGGGTGCGGTCACCGCGCTGGCGGACCGCCATCACCCGGTCGACGGCCTCCCGGCGCGCCAGGAACTCCGACTCGCTGAGGATCGGCGGGCGGGTACGGCGCTGCTCCCGACCGTCCCGGCGGCGCTGGCGCTTGGCCTCCAGCCGGGTCGAGCCGGACACACCCTGCACCTCGTCGACGGTCCGGCGCGGCTCGCGGATCTTCACCACGGTCGGCACGCCGTCGTCCGGCGCACCCTCGGTGTCACCGGCGCCACGACGGCGACGGCGACGGCGACGACGGGTCAGACCGTCCCCGCCCTCGGACTCCTCGTCCTCGTCGGCCTCGGCCTCTGCCTCAGCGGTCTCTTCCTCGTCGGCCTGCGCCGCCTCCTCGGACTCCTCGTCCTCGGCGTCGTCGGCCCCGCCCTTGCCCCGGCCCCGGCCCCGGCGACCACGCCGGCGGCGGCGGCGCGCGGCGGCGCTGTCCTCGTCGTCCTCATCCGCCTCGGCGGCCTCGTCGGCCTCCTCGGTCGGCTCCTCTTCGGCCTCGACGGCCTCGATCGGCTCCACCGGCTCGACCTCGCGGCGACCGCGCCGACGGCGGCGGGACGGCTCGGCGGCCTCCTCGACGGCCGGCTCCTCGGTCGCCGCGGCGGGCTCCACCGGTCGGGTCACCGGCACGGCGTCCGGCTGGGGTGCCATGAACAGCACGGTGGGCGCGGAGAGCGCGGCGCGCCGACGACGGGTACGCGGCTGCTCCGGCTCGATCTCGGCCGGCTCAGCTGTCACACCGGAGACGGCCACACCCGGTGGCACCTCGCCGGAGCGGTCCTGCGCGCCGCTGCTCCAGGCCAGATCGGCGGCGGACGTGCCCGGCAGAGCCGGGGAGTCGTTCAGCTCGGCCTCGGCCTCGCGCAGGTCGGACTCCGCCGGCTCCTCGGTGAGATCCGGCTCCTCGACGACCGGCTCCTCGACCGCGGGCGACTCGTCGGCGGCGACCGGCTGCTCGGTGGCGGGCGGCTCCTCGACGGCCGCCGGTGTGGCCTTCTTGCGCCGGGTACGGGTCACCTTGACCGGCGGTACCACCTCGGCCGAGGCCTCCTCCGCAGAGGCGGCGACCAGCGGCTCCTCAGCGGTCGTCTCGACGGGGGTGGCCTTGCGGCGGCGCCGGGGAGTCTTCGGTGCGACGTCCAGGTCGCCGGAGACCGGGGCGAAGACCTCCGCCTGCGGCGACTCGACGTTGCCGGAGCCACCGGTGGGCGCCTCGATCGGGGCGTCGGTCTGCTCCGGCTGGTTGAGCGGAGCGGCCCGACGACGGGTCGCCCGGGTGCGCCGCACCGGCGCGGCCGGTTCGGCGGCCTCAGCGGGAGCGCTCTCCGCGCCGGCCGGTTCCACCGAGGCCGAACCGACGGCCGTGGTGGAGGTGTCGACGGCGGCGCCGTCGGCCGTGGTGCTCTGGTCGGCGGTCTCACCGGCCGGCTGTGAACCGGTCCGTTCGCCGCCCTCGGGCTCGTTCTCGAGCATGGACGTTCTCCAGTTCTGGCTAGCCCGGGCGCGGGTGAGCGCTGCCACGCAGGGTCGCCGCAAAAGTGTTTCCGCCGGGCGCGCGTGGTGCGCGACCGCCGAAGTCTGCCTGCCAGAACACCGACCGTCGGTCAGTGCCCAACGATGGCTGCCCCGTCGCGGTCCGCATCCAACGGATCCACGATCGCACCCTGCGCGGTCAACGTGCCCTGAGCCAGCCGGGTCACCCTCGGCGAAACCGGCGGCTCCAGGTCGGCCACCACGCGGAGGCCGGAAAGGACGTCATCGGGCCGTACGGACGGGGTGACCTGCCGCACGACCAGTTCGAGTATCGCACACGGTACGGCCGGCGCCCCGGAAGGCGTCGGCGTAGGCAGTTGGACATCGATCGACATCACGGCGGCTCGGGCGTCGAAAGTGCGTCGACCCTGCTTGGTCATCCGCTCGACCAGCACCTCCTCGGCCGCGACGAAGGCGTCCACCGCTGCGCGCAGCACCGCCGTGTCGACCTCAGGCAACTCGATGTGCCAGTGCGACGCCTCGATCCGGTCCGGCAGGTTGCCCCCTTCGGCGATCACGGCGTCCAGGACGTCCAGCCCCGGCGAGAGCGCGGCGTCCAACGCGGCACGCAACGCCTCCGGGTCGACGGCCGCCTGAAGGGCGATTTCCAGGTACTCCGCCTCACTCGCCACCCCGGTCGGGGCGGCGCTGGCGTAGGAGATCTTCGGGTGCGGGTGGAAACCCTGGGAGAAGGCGACCGGCACGGCGGCCCGGCGTAGCGCGCGCTCGAACGCCCGGGCGAAGTCCCGGTGCGAGGTGAATCGCAGCGGCCCGCGCTTGGCGTACCGGATGCGGACGCGCTGGACGACCGGTGCCTGGCCGCCCTCGGGTTGAGGCTTTCTGGCGATCGTGGGCTCCTCGGGTGTACCTGCGTGTTCGCCCATCCTGGCGCAGGGCTCGTGACGGTACCCAACCGGGGCGGCCGGATCGCCCCGGCAGACGGGTACGAATCGGCCGTCAGGGTCGCGACCACCCTCCGCGAATGCCGATGGCCGGCCGGTGACGCGGAGGTCACCGGCCGGCCACCATGTCGGGACCGGTTACCGCTCCCTCGGCGGGGCGGGCGGTACCCCGCCCGGCGGCGGGCCGTAACCGGAGGGCGGGGTGTAGCCCGAGGG
>NZ_QGSY01000249.1 GCF_003857035.1 Micromonospora arida | reverse complement strand
GGGTTGGGATCAGGAGGGGACGGAGGGCTGCCACGATGGGGGCGTCGGCGGGGAGCCAGGTGACCGAGTCCAGTTCGTCGGCGGTGAGCCAGCGGAGCGCCTCGTGTTCCAGCGCCTGTGGCTGGTCGTCGCCGAGCAGGCGGGCCGCGTACACCTTGAGCACCGAGCGGCCGTGCGCCATCCGTACGTTGCGGCCGACCCGGGCGCCGATCTCGACGCGTACGGCCAACTCCTCGGCGCACTCCCGGATCAACGCGTCGGTCTCGGCCTCCCCCGGCTCGACCTTTCCGCCCGGAAACTCCCACATGCCCGCTACTTCAGGTGGGGCGGAACGCGCACAGGCGAGCACCCGCCCATCCCGGATGATCGCCGCACCGACGATCACCTTCAGGTCCCGTCGTTCGGCCTGCCCGCCATCATTCGCCCGTTCGGTCCGCACGGGCGTCCAGGGTGCCAGATCAATCGGCGGTTTGGGTACCGTAGCCGGCCGCTAGGCCAGCAAGACACGGAAGTGTGGGCGTGGACACCCCCTCCGAGCAGCGGGAGACTAGGGGGCACCGACAAGACACGGGATGGCGACGATTTGGCCACAAGCCGGCAACGGCGCTTGGGGGGTGCGGTGATGCGCGTGCTGTTCAACAGCAGGGCCAAGCACGACTACCTTTCCGACGCGTTGACCTTGCTATCTGGTTGGACGCGCGAGGGCGAGCAGATCCGACGGACGCTCGTGATCGACGATACCCAACACGCCGCACTAACTGAACGGGTCAAGGTCGTCGCGGATGCGCTGCATCTGCGACCCGAGATCAGCCGCCGGGCCGACAGCACCCAGATCCGGGTCGGGCACGGCAGCGGCGAGCCCCTGACCGAGGGCGAGGTCCTGTTGGCCGCCCGCATCGAGGACGCGTACCGAGCGGTCACCGAGGGCTGACGACCGTCTCCGAATCCGACCCGGCGTCCTGTGGGTACCAGCGCAGCTCCACCGAGTTGCCGTCCGGGTCCCGTACGTAGATCGAGGTCGCCGAACCGCGGGCGCCGAACCGGCTGACCGGCCCGGTCAGCACCGTGAAGACCGCCGACTCGATCACCTGCGCCCAGTCCAGTGGTGCCACCACCAGGCAGAAGTGATCCACGTTCGCGCCCTGCGGCTCACCGCGGACAAGGTCGATGATGCTGTCGGGGCTGATCCGCACCGACGGGAACGGGACGCTGCCGGCACGCCACTCGTCGACCCGTACGGGTGCCAGCCCGAGCCGGCCGCAGTAGAAGTCCAGGGACCGTTCCACGTCGGCGACGGTCAGCACCAGGTGGTCGAATCCGGTTACCCGCACCGCGCTCACGCCTCCTCCAGGTGGGCCGCCGCGCGCAGCCAGTCGCTGA
Organism: Micromonospora arida; assembly: GCF_003857035.1. Lineage (GTDB taxonomy): Bacteria > Actinomycetota > Actinomycetes > Mycobacteriales > Micromonosporaceae > Micromonospora > Micromonospora arida. The sequence goes on along the minus strand of NZ_QGSY01000249.1, from coordinate 17,312 downwards.
ACAGGGCCGGGTCGATGTCGGCGACGTCGCGCAACTTCACCGCCGCCATCGCCCGCGCTCCGGGGATCAGCCGCCCCGACGGGTCGGTGATCTCCTGCCCCCGCCACAGCCCGAAGGTGACGTACGACCCGTACGCCTTGACCAGGCAGACCGGGCGCTGGCCGGGCCGGTCGCCCAGGCTCCAGACCGGGTGCCCGTGCCACATCGCCCCGGTCGCCCCGGGAAGGGCCGCCGTGATGATCGGCGTCAGCTTCTCGCCGATCTCGCGCAGTGGGCCGGCCAGGCCGGCCAGGTAGTCGTCAATGGTCACGTCAGAGCCTTTCGCTCGGTTGTTCCTGCCGCGTTCACGATCCTCTGACGAGGGACGCCGACCAAGACCTGATGCCGCTACGATCGTTGCCCACAGGTCAACGATAGGAACGATGTGCTGGAGCGGTACGAGGTCGAGACGTTCCTGACGCTCGCGGAGGAGCTGCACTTCGGCCGGACCGCCGAGCGGCTGACCGTCAGCACCGGCCGGGTCAGCCACATCGTGAAGAAGCTGGAGCGCCGAATCGGCGCACCGCTGTTCGCACGCACCAGTCGGGTCGTCCGGCTCACCCCGATCGGCCGGCAGCTCGCCGACGAGCTGGCCCCGCTGGTGGCGGGCATGGACGAGGCCGTCCGCCGCGCGACCGACGCCGCCCGGGGCGTGACCGGGACCCTACGGGTGGCGTTCCTCGGTGAGTGGACCGCGCCGGTGCTGCTCCGGGCGGTGGCCCTGTTCGGTGAACGGCACCCCGACTGCCGGGTGGAGGTGCACGAGGCGCAGTTGTCCACCACCCGATCGGGGCTGCTCGACGGCTCGACCGACGTGTTGATCGCCTCGTACCCGTTCGACGGGATGGCCACCGGCCCGGCGCTGCTCTCCGAGGACCGGGTGCTGGCGGTGGCGACGGGCCACCCGCTCACTCGGGAGCGGTCGGTGTCGTTGGAGGTGCTCGCCGACCACCCGGTGGTGCAGTACCCCACCGTGACCTCGGTGGAGTTCAAGCGGGACCGCACCCCGGAGCGCACCCCGTCCGGTCGGCCGGTGCCGAAGGGGCCCGCCGGGAACACGTTCTCCGAGATGCTGTCCCTGGTCGCGCTGGGCCGCGGAGTCCTGCCGGTGGGCGAGCACACGCGGCGCTACTACCCGCGCCCCGACGTGGCGTACGTGCCCATCCACAACGCGCCACCGATCGAACGAGGGCCGGTCTGGCTGGCCAGCAACACCACCACCCGGGTACGCGAGTTCGTCCGCGCCGCGACCGACGCGAACCCCCGATGAGGCACGCCGAGTTCCGCCACCAACGGCTGGTCCAGGTGTACGACGCGGAGTGCCGGTGGGGGCCGGACGACGACTTCTTCCAGACGGTGGTCGACGAGACCCCGGCTGCCCGAGTGCTCGACCTCGGCTGCGGCACCGGTCCGCTGACCATTGCCCTCGCCGCCGCCGGCCACACCGTCACCGGTGTGGACCCGGCCGACGCGTCCCTGACCGCCGCCCGCGCCAAGCCGGGTGGTGCGCGGGTGACCTGGCTCGCGGGCACCTCGGCGCAGCTGCCGGAGCGGGCGTTCGACGTAGCGGTGCTGACCAGCCACGTCGCGCAGTTCTTCGTGGACGATGCGGAGTGGGCGCGTACCCTCGCCGACCTGGCCCGGGCGCTGGTGCCCGGCGGCCGGCTGGTGTTCGACGCCCGCGACCCGGCGGACCGTCGCTGGGAGCGGTGGAACCCGGTGGACTCGCACCGGCTGGTCACGCTGCCCGACGGCGGCGAGGTCCGCGCGTGGACCGAGGTCACCGGGGTACGCGACGGAGTGGTCGACTTCACCCACCACTACCACTTCGACGACGGGGAAGAACTCCTCAGCTCGGCGAGCCTGCGCTTCCGCACCGAGGTCGAGCTGCGCACCTCTCTGACCAGGGCGGGCTTCATCGTGGATCGCGTTCACGGGGGATGGCACGGCGAGCCCGTCGGCCACGGCGACGGCGAGTTCGTGGTCCTCGCCCGGGTGGGCACGTTGGCACCGGTTTTCTAGCCTGGATCACATGGCGAACATCGCGTACGACCGCAAAGAGCAGGTCCAGCAGATTGAGAGTGGCCTCCTCGAAGGCGAGCAGATCATCGCCGTCTACGACGCCGTCGGCACCGGCACCGGGTTCATCGGGCTGACCGACCGCCGCGTGATCATCCAGGACCGGTCCTTCGTCGGGAAGCGGTTCGCGATCACCAGCATCCCGTACTCGAAGATCACCAGCGTGAGCGTGGTCAGCAACAAGTCGTGGGGTGGTTCGTTCTTCTCCACCGGCGCCATCGCCATCCACGTCGGCACGCACACCTATGAGGTGGAGTTCCGTGGCGCGCAGAAGAGCCACCACGTGCACAACGTGATCCTGCACCACATCTCCTGACCACACGTCCCGTCGTGGGCCCGGCTGGCGTAATTGCCTTGCCGGGCCCGCGGTGTCTCTGGTGTCCTCGGTCGACAGCCGCGCGAAGGGAGCAGCCGCCATGCCCAACACGACGAAGTCCCCCGAACCAACCCTCATCCGACCCGAGGAATCGAGACTTCGTGAGCAGAACTGTTCCCCTGACGCTGCCGGGCGCCACTGACCCCAACCTCGGAGGCCGCTGATGTCGGTCTTCGACGATCCCGGCCTCTTCGGCCGGCTCTGGGCTGCCGACTACGACGGCCCAGGCAACCCCGACCCGGTCCCCGCCGTTGATTTCCTGGCCGACCTGGCCGACGGCGGCCCGGTTCTCGAACTGGCGATCGGCACCGGCCGGGTCGCGCTGCCGTTGGCCGAACGTGGCCTCGCCGTGCACGGCGTCGAGGCGTCCGAGGAGATGCTCGCGCAGCTGCGGGCGAAACCCGGCGGCGACCGGATCCCGGTGGTCGTCGCCGACATGGCGGACGTGCCGGTGGCCGGTGAGTTCCGGCTCGCGTACCTGGTCTTCAACACCCTGTTCAACCTGGTGGACGCCGAGCGGCAGGCGGACTGCTTCCGCAACGTCGCCCGGGTGCTGTCGCCCGGCGGCGCGTTCGTCATCGAGACGTTCGTGCCCGACCCGCGCAGCTTCGACTCGGACGAGCAGGTGCAGGTACGTGCCGTGACCGAGGACTGCGCGACGATCCGACTGCACCGGTACGACCGGCCGGCGCAGCGGTTCATCCGGCAGACGATCACGTTCGACGCGGACGGTGTGCACCTGAAGCCGTTCGCCATGCGGTATGCCTGGCCGCACCAGATCGACGAGATGGCGCAGCAGGCCGGGCTCCGGCTCACCGAGCGGTACGCCGACTGGCACCGACGACCGTTCCGGGCCGACAGCCCGTCGCACATCTCCGTCTACCGGGCGGAGTAGCGGTTTGATCGGCTCGGGTTTCCGGAAAGTCGGGGTGTCATCGCCCCGACTTCAAGGAACCCGAGTCGGTCTCCCGCCTCGTCCTTCCGCGCTGCCCGCGATAACGACGGTCCGGACCGGTAAGTCGAGCCTTCCGCCCTTGGCTGATTCTGCTGGTAGCAGTAGGTGTTGATCCGCAGGTCCCGCGCCGGGTGAGCTGACAGCATGCCGGACGCCTCCCGTTTCCCGCGCTCCTCTCCGTACTGGCCGGTGGTCAGTCACCCTCAGCTCCGGCGCGTTCTGCCCGGGCTCGCCGTCTCCGCGTTGGGTGACGGCCTGGCGGTGGTCGCGGTGACCTGGCTCGCCATCCAACTCGCCCCGCACGGTCAGCGCGGCACCTGGATCGCGGTGGCCATGGCGGCGTACACCCTGCCCAGCGCGGCCGGGACTGTCGTCTTCGGCCGGCTGCTGCGCGGGCGTAGCGGTGCCCAACTCGCCGGGTGGGACGCCATCCTGCGGGCCGGCGCGCTCGCGGCGATCCCCCTCGCCCACCTCGCCGGCGTGCTCACCATCGGGCTGTACGTGGTTCTGCTGGCCGCGTCGGCGCTGCTGCATTCGTGGGGTTCCGCCGGCCGATTCACCCTGATCGCCGAACTGCTGCCGCAGCGACACCATCTGCCGGCCAATGCCGTGCTCAGCACCATCGGAGGGTTCGCCACGATCGTCGGCCCGCCACTGGCGGGCATCCTGATCGGCTGGGTGGGGCCGGTCTGGGTCATCGCCATCGACGCTGCCACCTTCGCCGCGCTGGCCCTCACGTACCGCCTCGCCCTTCCCGCCAACGACGGACCCGCACGGTCCGAGAGCGGCGCTTCGCGGACGGCCGGCTTCGCGGTCATCCGGCAGAACCCGGCCCTGCTGGGCCTGCTGGTGCTGAGCCTCGGGTTCTTCTTCCTCTTCGGACCGGTGTACGTGGCGATGCCTATCCACATCACCGACGACCTGCACGCCTCCGCGACGCTGCTCGGCGCCTACTACAACCGCGTTCGGCGCCGGCGGTCTCGCCGGGGGTCTGGTCGCCGGTTACCTCCGCCGCTGGCCACTGCGAGCCACCACCATCGGCATCGTCGTCGCGTTCGGCGTTGCCATGCTGCCGCTCGGCCTGGGCGTACCGGTCGGCGTGTCGTTGCCGGCGTTCGCCCTGGCGGGCTTCATCTGGGCGCCGTACATGTCCACGTCGATGGCGCTGTTCCAGCGCAGCACGTCGACCGCCCGACTGCCCGCGGTGCTCGCCGCGAACGGTGCCATCCTCGTGCTGGCGGTGCCGCTGGGCACCATGCTGGGCGGGCCGCTGGTGGGTGCCATCGGCCCCCGCCCGACGCTGCTGCTCTGCGCCGTGGCGATCGTGGCCCTCGGCCTGGTCGCCGGGGCAATCGCGATCTCCAGGCGGAGTCCGCGATTGCCCGGCGATGCAGCCGTCACCGAGGTCAGTGCCAGTCGCTGATGCGCACGTCGTCCGGGGCCGGTCGGCCGTGGCCGGTCTCCACCTGCTCCTTGAGGCTCATCAGGAACAGCGCCCACTTGGTGCTGCAGTGGTGCATGAACTCGACCGGCTCGCGCCAGCCCTGGTGCGCGAACTGGACGATCGTGTACTCGCCGCGCTGGTCGAGACGCCAGTCGACCTCGGTGCCGACCCACTCCTCTGGGCCGTCGACGACGCGCCACCGCACCCGCCCGGCGGGGTTCAGCTCCAGGACCTCCATGTCGAAGCCGCCGGCATCGCCGAACCGGAAGGCCAACTGTCCACCGACCTCGCTCTTGCCCACCGTGTCGGTGGTCCACCAGGCGGCGATGCCCTCCGGCGTGGCCACCGCCCGGTAGACGTCGTCGAGCGGAGCGACGACGCCGACCCGGTGCATGATGTCGACCATTCTCAGTCTCCTTCGTCGTTGGTGCGGGTGCGTTCGATCGCCTCGGCGATCCGCTTGATCCGGCGGAGTCGGGCGTCCCAGGTGGAGCCGACCGCCGACAACTGGGCGACCGCGCGGGCGAGTTGCGCCTCGTCCACCTGGTAATGGCGCTCGCGACCGGCCGGTTCGGCGTGGATCAGCCCAACCCGGTCGAGGACCGCCAGGTGCTTCGAGACGGCCTGACGGGTGACGGGTAGCCGCCTGCTCAACGAGGTGGCCGTGCCCGGACCGTCGGCGAGAAGAAGATCGATCATCGTACGCCGGATCGGGTCGCCGATCGCCGACCACAACTCGTCGTCGACCACCACGCTCACGGGGTCGCGACCAGCCGCGCGACGTACTCGCCCAGCCGGGGCATGTAGTGGTCCCAACCGTTCCCGTGGTCGCGGTACTGCTCCTCCAGGACGGCGACCTCCCAACCCAGCTCGCGGAATCCGGTCTCGGTCATCCGGATCAGCGTCCCGGTGCCGCTGGGCACCAGGTCGAAGGTGACGAACAGCGCCTGCCCGCTCCGGTGCGGCTCGGTGAAGCACCACCGGAAGGAGAACCGCTTCGGCGGGTCGACCTCGACGACGGCGAGCTCGACGGTCTTCGTCTCGCCGGTGTCGGCGTCGCGCCACACCAGCTCACCGGGCGCGCCGGCGACGGACTCGAACCGCGCGTCGTCGGGCCACCACTCCCGCATGTGCTCGGGTTGGCTGACCACCTCGAAGACGACTTCGGGGGACGCGTCGACGTGGATGTCGCGTTCGATCGTTCCCTGTTCCATGCCCACAACCTTTCGCAACCTTTGGTTGCACTCAACCTACGACAGCCCGCACCCATCGCGCAACCTTTCGTTGCGCGTCGCGGTTTCGTCGTACCCGGGGTGCACGATCGGCGCATGTCTGAGTCATCGCCGCACCGACACCACGCCATCGACTACGTCGAGCTCACGGTGACCGACCTCGCCGTGGCCAAGCGCTTCTACGCCGACGCGTTCGGTTGGCAGTTCAACGACTACGGGCCGGAGTACGCCGGCATCCGCAGCCCACACGGCGACGCCGCGCCCGAGGTCGGCGGTCTCCGTCTGGACGGGGAAGTCCGGGCGGGCGGCCCACTCGTGCTGCTCTACTCCACCGACCTGGACCGGTCCGTGCAGGCCGTCAAGGAGGCCGGCGGCCAGGTGGTGAACGGGCCGTACGAGTTCCCCGGAGGCCGGCGGTTCCACTTCACCGACCCCAGCGGCAACGAGCTGGGCGCCTGGGCCGAGCAGTAGGGCGCCGAAGTCGCCCGGGCGGGGCTGAACGTGCTCGCCAGCTCCGGCAGAGTGTCGCCATGGCCGGAAGAGGACTGGACGTCGAGGGCTGCATTACGCGTGAGGGTGCACTGAGCCGGGTCCCGGCCGCCTTCGCCGGTGTTGTCGACGCGGCACGCGCTCGGATAGCCGAGTCGTTCGACGGTGATCTGCTGCACAGCGCCTACATCTACGGCAGCATCCCCCGCGGCACCGCCATCCTCGGCGTCTCCGACCTCGACCTGCTCCTCGCCCTACGCACCGAACCAACCGAGGCCGACCGGGCGGCTGCCACCAGGATCGAGCAAGACCTCGACCGGTCCTTTCCGCAGATCGACGGCGTGGGCATCCTGCTGTTCAGTGCACGTACGCTGCTCAGCGAGCTTGAGCGGTACGACCTCGGCTTCTTCGTCGCCTGCCTGTGCACCCCCCTGCTGGGCGACGACCTCGCCGACCAACTCCCCCGCTACCGGCCCACTCCCCTGCTCGCCCGCGAGACGAACGGCGACCTGTCCCTTGCGCTTCCGGGATGGCGCCGCCAGGCCGCCGAAGCGAACACCGACCAGCAACGGAAGGCCCTCAGCCGGGTCGTCGCGCGGCGCATCGTCAGGACGGGGTTCACGCTGATCATGCCGCGGTGGGGAGGCTGGACGAGCGACCTCACCCAGTCCGCCGAGGCGTTCGGGCTCCACTATCCGGAACGAGCGGAGCAGATGCGGAGAGCTGCCGTTATCGGCCGCACGCCCTCGCCGGTTCCGAGTGTGCTCCGCGAACTCATCGACGACCTTGGGCCCTGGCTCGCCGCGGAGTACGCAGTCGTCCATGGCGAGAAGGCCGCCCGTCCGTGACCTGTCAGAGGTCCTCGCCAGTCAGGACGGGACAGCCGAACATGTCCGCGAGGACGGCCCTCTGGTGGTCGGTCAAGGGGTTCGCGAACACCGCGACGCCGACCCCGCGCTGCCGGCAGGCCTCGGCGATTTCACGGGCCCTACCGGGGCTGAGCAACGTCCGCCGCGAGAACGGGTCGCCCATCTTGTCCGCACCGCCGGAAGAGACACCCCGCCGCTGCACGTGCCGGCTCACGACCTGGCCACCGTGGGCTTCCACCACGCTGGCCAGCAGATTGAGCTTGCTTTCGAACTCCCTGTCCTTCGCCGAGAACAGGCCCACCAGCGCCACCTCGGCACCTGCCAGCGCAGCGTTCAACGCCCCCGAGCGATGCCGGTTCACCAGGTCTGCGACCGTCAGCTCCGGCGGGCGCGCAGCACGCCGGTCAGCATCGGCAGCGTGAACTCGCCGTGGGCGGTTTCGGGTCGGCTCCCGAGGAAGGAGCGGATCCGGCCGAGGGTGGCCTCTCGCTCCTCGTCCGGCATGACCAGCATCCCGGCCCGCGTCGCGAGCGTCGCGACGAGCGAGTCGGCGGTACGGCGCTGCCCGTGCGGGAACTCGACCTGCTCTGCCGACCCGAACCGGGCGATCAGGCCGGGGCTCGGAACGAGCATGTCCGCCGTCGCGGCGCGCCAACTGCTCAACGTGTCACGCGGGCCGATGGCCGCACTCCCGCTGACCCGTTCGAGCCCGGCAACCCAGTCGATCCGGTCGTCCATGATGTTCCACAAACCGGCCAGGACACCGCCGGGCGCGAGGACCCGGGCGATCTCCGCGCCCGCGACGGCCATGTCGAACCAGTGCAGGGCGTTGCCGGCCAGCACGGCATCGACGGACCCGTCCGGCAACGGGATGGCCTCGGCGCTACCCGGCAGGGCACTGACGGTCGGCAGCGCACGGCGTAGCTCGGTGAGCATCGCCGGGTCGGGCTCGACCGCCACGACGTCCGCGCCCAGCGCCGCCAACGTCGCGGACAGCTTGCCGGTGCCGGCGCCCAGGTCGAGCACGCGTAGACCGGGGGCGGCCTCCAGCGCCCACCGCACCGCGGCCTGCGCGTAATCCGGACGGTGCTCGGCGTACGCGGTCGCCGCCGCGCCGAACGACGATCGGAGCAGTTGTTCCGTCATCCGGTCAACCTACCGCCGCTTGTCGACATCGACTGCGACCATGACCACCGTGCAGATCTTGCGGAGCTGTTGGCGTGCCCGCTACCCCGTCTACGTATTGGGCCTCGCGGTCGGGATGGTCATGATCTGGCTGCCCTTCAAGACCTTTCAGGACAACGACGCTTGGGAAAGCCGACTGCGGGTCGATGGCGTGCCAGCGCAGGCAGTCGTCGATGAACTCGTGCACAAGCGGCGGAACAGCAACACGATGCACCTGCGCTACGAATTCGCCGGTGCCCAGCGTCAGGCCGAGGTTGGCTGTTGGGAGGTCTGCCTACCGGCGGGCAGTGCGGTGCGGATCTGGATTAACCCCGACGACCCGGACGATTTCGTCACCGACTTCGGCGTGCTGAGTGGGAATCGAGGCCGGCTGCAAGGCGTGATCGGGATGGCGGGTCTGATCCTGGCCGGGACGATGCTGACCGCCGTGGTCGGCCGCTTCCTCGGGCGACGACGAGACCGCCGACAACGCGACTGGCAGCGGCAACAGCGAGAACAACGCCGACGACAGTTCGCCAGCCCCAGGCCCGGAAGGAAACGCAAGCCGAGCAGGCGACGGCCGACTCAGGGCAATCTCGCGACCCGCGACAAGGGCGAAGCGTGACCAACCACCCTTCCGGCCCCGGCGACCCGCCGACAGATCACGGCAATGGATCACATCGAGGACCGCTGCTGGCTGGAAGAGCTGCCTGGATGGCGCAAGGCGTTGCCTTGGAACCCCCCTCCGGTTCGACATCCACAGGTAAGGATGGCCCAGATGACCGCCCGGACTCCCTGGCAGGTGTGGCATGAGCCCTACGCCGACGAAGCCTCCCCGCTCTCGCGTCGGCTGCGGCTGGCCCAGCAGCACATTGCCGCGTGGCTTGATCAGCGCTCCGCCGAGCGGCTGACTGTGGTGAGCGCGTGCGCGGGACAGGGCCATGACCTCATCGGTGTCCTCGCCTCAAGGCCTGATGTCCAACGTGTACGCGGAACCCTGCTTGAGTACGACCCGGGCAACGTCGCTGCCGCTCGGACCGCCGCCGATCAGGCCGGGCTCACCAAAATCGTGATCAGGCGGGCGGACGCGGGCCAACTCTCTTCGTATGCGGGGGCGGTCCCAGCCGATCTGGTGCTCATGGTTGGAGTCTTCGGAAACATTTCGGACGCCGACGTGGAGCGGACCGTTGCCGCCCTGCCCCAACTGTGCGCCGAGAGCGCTACCGTGATCTGGACCAGGGCGAGGCGAGATCCGGACCTGACACCAGCACTACGGGACTGGCTTCGAGATGCCGGCTTCGTGGAGCACGCCTTTCATGCCCCGGACGACGTGCAGTTCTCCGTGGGCGTTCACCGGCTCGACAGCCCTCCACAGCCCCTTGACCCCACCGGAACCATCTTCACGTTCCTGCGCTGATTCCAACTGGTCGCTACGCGGGGCCGCTGGTCGTCGCTGGTTATCTCTGGTCAGCGTTTGACGGCCCGATGCTTCGCCGAGCCGACGCTGCGCAGTCTCGACGCCATTCATCTGGCGATCGCGCAGGTTCTTACCAACGAGTCCGGAGCGGAGTTAGTTGCCTTCGTCACTTACGGCCGGCGTCTGCTCGACGCTGCCAAGGCGGCCGGCCTGCCCACCGCGAGTCCTGGCCAGACAGGAAAGCTGCGCTTGCGGACCTCCGGAAGGCGCTGACCGGGCTCATCACACCTGGCCGCCCAGGTGGTGGGCGCTCCCTGGGCCGAACACCGCCGCCAGGTCGAGCAGGTCCGAAGAAGGCGATCATCAGCACCCACGTCGCCGCGATCCACATGGACCGGATCACGCCGCATTCGCTCGGCAATCCTGGTGGGCGGGCCGCGGCTACACTGACGCCTCTAAATCCCCTGCTCGGCAACGGAAACGGAGGCGCGATGGGTAATCCGCTGTTGGACGCCGAGGATGCGCGGGAACGCCTGGAGGCATGGCAGGCCAATGCCGTGCGCCGGGCCGCCGACACGCAGGCCGCCAGTGCCGGCTTGCGCGCGCTGCGGGTCACGGCCAGCGACGCCCACGGGATCGTCGAGGTCACCGTCGACTCCACGGGGGCGATGGCCGACGTCCGGCTCTCCGCGCGGGTGCAGCGCGTGAGCCTGGAGCAGACGCAGCAGGCGATCATGGGCGCCTATCGCAATGCGCGGGTCAAGCTCGCCGAGGCCGCCGCCGAAGTCGTGCGGGAGACGGTCGGCGCCGACTCGGCGACCGGCCGGGCCCTGCTGGCCGGATTCCGGACCGCCGACACCGAGGACGAAGAGGGGCGATACTGATGCACGGGGGGTTCGAGGTCGACGTCGAGGCGCTGCGCGCGCACGCCACGGCCATGTCGGCCATTCACGACCGCTTCGCCGCCGTCATGGCCGCGAGCGGCACCATTTTCCAGGCCGACGAGGCGTACGGACAGCTCTGCCAGTTCTTACCGCCCATCCTGGAGGGACGCCACCGGGACCAGGACAAGGGCGTGGGGATGCTCGCCGAGAACATCGAGCTGCTCGCCGCGGGAATCAAGAAGAACGCCGACGCCTACGAGCGGACCGAGGGGTCGACCACCGACGGCTTCAACTCCTTCCACTCCGCGACCTGAGCCGGCCCGGCGCCCTCTCATGAGCAACCCATTGGTCGCCACGACCTCCGACATCGCTTCGACAAGCGCCGCGCACCGCGACGGCTGGACCGGCCTGCCGCTCGCCGACGACTACATGGGCATCAAGGACGCCATCGACTCCGGCAGCTGGATCGACGGCTCAGTCGCGGGCTTGGGCGCCGCTCTCGACGGGGCGGCCATCGCCATCGACCCGTTCAGCACGCTCCTGTCGATGGGCATCGAGTGGGCCATCGAGCAGGTAGAGCCACTGAAGCAGGCCCTCGACTGGCTCGCCGGTGATCCCGAGACCATCGAGACGCACGCCTTGACCTGGGACAACATGGCCAATGAGCTGTTCTCCATCGCCGAGGACCTCAAGGCGCGGCTGGTTGGCGACCTCGACAGTTGGCAGGGCGCCGCAGCCGACGCCTACCGCGACATCCTGACCATCAACATCGACGTCGCCGGGATCTTCGCGGGCACGGCCGCCGGCATGGGTGCCGCGACCCGTGGCGCGGGAATCCTGGTGCAGACGGTGCGGGAGGTCGTGCGCGCCTTCATCGCCGACTGCATCGCCAAGGTCGTGGTGTGGCTGGCCGAGGTGGTCTTCTCTCTCGGCTTCGCCACACCGCTGGTCGCCTCCCAGCTCGCAATCGCCGTCGTCCGCTGGACCGGCCGCATCTTCGGTTGGCTGATGGGCCTGATCACCAGCCTCTCCGCCCTTCGCGCACTCCTCGACGTCTAGGCGGCCCTCGATGCGACAACTCATGGCGGCTCTGCGGACCACCGCCGTCCTGGTGGTCCTGTTCGCTGTTGCGGGCCTCCACAAGCACCCCTCAGGCCCAACCCCACCGCACGGCGGTGACGGCGATGGCCCCAAGCGTTCCAAGTTCAGCCCCGGCATGATGCCCAAGCGCGTGGGACCAGCCCAGCAGCACGGCATCGAGCGCGCCGAGGAGGGCCATCCGAAGGGCGCCGACACATCCGAGCCCGAGGCGCCCAAGAAGACCAACCCCTGGGACGACCCCGACTTCACCGACGCCAAGTACGACATGCACCGCTTCGGTCAGATGGGCGACGGGGCTATGGACAAGATCTGGGACGGCGACGGCATGGGCAGTGGCAACCACAAGCCCTCGTCCACCGAGCCCGGCAAGACGCTCTTCCCGCCCGGCACCACCAAGGAGCAGGTCGAGGGCTGGTTCAAGAGCATCGCCGCCAACCCCGACAGCCGCCCTCAGGCGCGTCCCCAGGGCGACGGCTGGGTCGTCAGCGGCACCCGCGACGGCATCACCTGCGTCGTTACCCTGGACAAGGACGGCAGCATCTCCGGCGGCTTCCCCATCAGCGGCGAGGGCGTCACCACCAACCCGCCGGCCTAGCCACCGAACCCACGGGAGACCCATGGAAGTCATCGATTTCTACCGGCTCAGCCGCCGGATCACCGACCAGCTCGCACCCAAGATCAGCCCGAATTACCGACCGATCGTCCTGACCGCCGGAGGCGCCGGGGCCTGGGACCTGGCGATCCCGACGCTCGTCGGCGCCCTGTCGGAGGAGGACGTTGTGATCACCACTGCGGAGAAGGACGCGCTGCGGGAGCTCATGGAGTTCCGTCGGGAACCTCTGACCTACCTGGAGCAGATTCGGACCTCGGACTGACCGGCACGACTGCTGCGGCACGCTCATCTTCGGCGCGGCGTTGCGGAATGCGGGCCTGCCGGAGAGCATCACGACCCACGACCTGCGCCATCACTACGCCTCGGTCCTGCTGATGCAGGGAGAGTCGGTCATCACCGTGGCCGAACGGCTGGGGCACGAGAACGCGACGCTAGTCCTGTCGACCTACGGTCACCTGATGCCGAACTCGGAGAAGCGCACCCGCCGGGCCGTCGACGAGGCGTGGGGTTGTGCCCCCGGTGTGCCCCAGGGCGAGGCACCAACCCCCTGACCTGCGGCAACGGGCCGGCTTCAGACGTTGAAGCGGAATTCCACCACGTCGCCGTCCTGCATGACGTACTCCTTGCCCTCGATGCGGACCTTGCCCGCCGCCTTGGCCGCCGCCATCGAACCGTACTCGACCAGGTCGTTGTACGAGACGACCTCGGCCTTGATGAAGCCGCGCTGGAAGTCGCTGTGGATGACGCCCGCGGCCTCCGGCGCGGTGGCGCCGACCGGGACGGTCCAGGCGCGTGCTTCCTTGGGGCCGGCCGTGAGGTACGTCTGGAGGCCGAGGGTGCGGAAGCCGACCCGGACGAGCTGGTTGAGGCCGGGCTCGTTCTGCCCGATCGACTCCAGCAGCTCGCGGGCCTCCTCCTCGGGCAGGTCCACCAGCTCAGACTCGATCTTGGCGTCCATGAAGACGGCCTCGGCGGGGGCAACCAGGGCGCGCAGCTCGTCGAGGAACGACTCGTTGGCCAGTTCGGCCTCGTCGACGTTGAAGACGTACAGGAAGGGCTTGGTGGTGAGCAGGTGCAGCTCGCGCAGGTGCTCCAGCTCGATCTTGGCGGCGGCGGCCCCGGAGTAGAGGGTGGTGCCACCGTCGAGCACCTCGATCGCGGCCTTCGCGGCGGCGACTGCGGCTGCCCGGTCCTTGCGGAGCTTGGCCTCCTTCTCCAACCGGGGCAGCGCCTTGTCCAGGGTCTGGAGGTCGGCGAGGATCAGCTCGGTGTTGATCGTCTCGATGTCGTCGGCCGGGGAGATCTTGCCGTCGACGTGCACCACGTTCGGGTCGGAGAAGGCCCGGACGACCTGGCAGATCGCCGAGGCGTCCCGGATGTTGGCCAGGAAGGCGTTGCCCCGGCCCTGCCCCTTGGAGGCGCCGCGGACCAGGCCGGCGATGTCGACGAACGACACCGGGGCCGGCAGCACCTTCTGCGAGGAGAAGATCTCGGCCAGCTTGCCCAGCCGCTCGTCGGGCAGCCCGACCACGCCGACGTTGGGCTCGATGGTGGCGAACGGGTAGTTCGCCGCCAGCACGTCGTTCTTGGTCAACGCGTTGAAAAGCGTGCTCTTGCCGACGTTGGGCAGGCCGACGATGCCGATGGAAAGACTCACGACCGGCCAGCTTACGCGGGTGCCGACCGGGCCGGTCCAGGCGGCTCCGATGCGGCACCCCGCCGGTGGTCGATCGTCGCTCCCACCGGGCCCCGTCAGGCGTTGCTAATCTCCCGGTTCGATGTTCCGCTGCTGGAGGTGGGATGACCTCGACATTGCCTGAGCTCTACATCGCTGTCGATGTGGAGGCGGACGGGCCGATCCCCGGGCCGTACAGCATGATCTCGCTGGGCATGGCCGTGGCCGGCCGCCCGGACCTCACCTTCTACACCGAACTGCGTCCCATCTCCGACGAGTTCGTCCCGGCGGCGCTGGCCGTCTCCGGCTTGGACCGAAACCGGCTGCTGCGGGAGGCGCCCACCGCGCAGGAGGCGATGTCCGCCGCAGCGGCCTGGGTCGACGAGCTGCGCCGGGTCGGCCGTCCGGTCTTCCTCGCCGCCCCGGCCGTCTGGGACGGCATGTTCGTGCACTGGTACTTCGTCCGCTTCGTCGGGCACAGCCCGTTCGGTGCGACCGGCTCCGGTGTTGATCTCCGCAGCTACTGGATGGGGTTGACCGGCAGCGAGTGGGCCAAGACCCACCAGGGCACGATCAAGCACCAGCTGGGCCTGCACGACATGCCGCACACGCACCACGCCGGGGAGGACGCCGCCGAGCTGGCCCAGGTCTTCGACGCGGTGCTGCACCGCCGACAGCCGGTCGAGGAGGCGTGACGCTCAGCCGAGCCGGCGGGGGGCGATGACGGCCTCCCGGACGCTGCCGTCCGCACCGCGGCTGACCTCGTACGCCGAGACGCCCTCGCGGTCCGCGATCGCCTCGACCAGCTGGGTGCCGCGGTAGACCAGGCCGACGCCGTCGTCGGTGCAGTGGCTGGTGGGGAGCGTGCCGTCACCGACCAGCTCGTGCATGAGCGGGCGGCGCTGGCCCTCGCTGTCGTAGTGCACGCCGTTGCCGTACGGCAGCCAGGCCAGGCCCTCGGTGAAGCCGCGCAGCCGGGGGCCGAAGCTGTCGGTGGCACCGCCGACATGCCAGCAGATCGAGCCGGCGGAGACGCCGGCCAGCACCACGCCGGCCTGCCAGCACTCGTGCAGGATCTCGTCGAGCCCGTGCACCCGCCACACCGCGACCAGATTGGCCACGCTGCCACCGCCGACCCAGATCACGTCCTGGGCGAGCAGGTGGGCGCGGACGTCCTCGACGTTCGGCATCGGGAACAGGGCGAGGTGTGACAGCCGGAACCGGGTGTCGGCGAACGCGCCGTAGACGGCGGTCAGCGAGGTGGGCTGGTCGCCGACGGCCTGCCCGAGGTAGCAGACCCGCGGCTGCGGACCGGCCTCGGCCAACTCGGCCGCCAGCTCGAAGACCGGGCTGGGGCGCAGGTCGTAGGGCCCGCGGTCGCCCCGGAAGAAACCCATGCTGGTGGCGATGATGGTCGGCTCGCTGGCGGGCATCGAAGCGTCCTTCCGTCGGGTGCGGTGCGGCGTCCATCCTGCCGTAGCCGGTCTCCGGTTTGCTCGGTGCGGGGCTCGACCGCCACCCGCGGGTTGCGGTCGAGCCCCGCCAGCCTCATGATCAACCAACCTGGTCGGGCCGCCGTTGGCGGGGCACCTCGACCTCGGGCCAACGACCCAGGGCCCGACGGTCGGCCGGGGGCAGTTGCCCGGCGGCGGCCCGGGGCAGGGTGAACCGGTCGGCGGCGGCCGGGCCGGCCGAGACCGACTCGCGCAGCATCCAACGCACCTCGTCGGCCGTCCAGCCCAGCCCCGGCCGCGCGGCGATCTCGCGGATCAACCGCCGGCCGACCCTCGTGTCGTCGTCGTAGAAGCGCATGCACCAGTGGTGCGTCCACATCCCGAGCGCCCGCAGGCCCGCGTCGTCGAGCGAGCCGGCCAACCGGCCGCAGGCCGTGTCGGGGAAGCTCTGCTCGGGGTCGCCCGCCCGGTCCCGTTCGATGGCGCCCACGGCGGCCGGCGCGACGGCCCGCATCCGGCGGTAGAAGGACTGCGCCACCGCGCGGGGCAGCGGCGGGAACGCACCCGGTGTCGACGCCGCCGCCCAACCCGCCACGCTCGTCATCCGCCGCACCCCTTCTTCAGTTGGTGGCCGGACGCTACCCGGCACGACCGACACTTTCGGGCCGAAAAACCCCACCGATCGTGGATAGCGACGATGACCTGGGACGTCTGTATCTGTGACAACGAAACGGGGGTGGTGGGTGGACGAGGACGAGCGCGCGCGGCTGGCCGAGTTCGTCGGCAGCCGGACTCCGGCGCTGATGCGGGTCGCGTACCTGCTGACCGGGGACCGCAACGCCGCCGAGGACCTGTTCCAGTCGGCGTTGGCGCGAACCATCCCGAAGTGGGGAACCATCCGGCACGCCGATCCCGAGGGCTATCTGCGGGTGGTGATGTACCGCGAGCAGATCAGCTGGTGGCGGCGACTTCGCCGGTGGCGGGAGACACCGCTCAACCCGGCCGACGAACCGGTCGGCGGCGACCCGAGCGGCGGCACCGACGTGCGCTTGGCGATGCGGGCCGCGCTGCGTCACCTGCCACCGACACAGCGTGCGGTGGTGGTCCTCCGCTACTACGAGGACCTGCCCGAAGCCCGGGTGGCCGAGTTGCTGGGCTGCTCGGTGGGGACCGTACGCAGCCGTACCCATCGAGCGGTGAAGCGACTACGCGACCTGCTGCCGGACGTCGACAGGCTGGAGGTACGGCGATGACCGAACCCTTCGAGCACCTCATCCGCTCCACCCTCACCGACCTGGCCGAGGAGGCACCGATCGTGCATGACCAGTTGAGCCGAGCGGAACGGCGGGTGCGCAACCGACGCCGCGCCACGGTGACGGTGGGGGCGGTGAGCACCCTGGCGGCGATCCTGATCGCCACGCCACTCGCCCTGGCCGCGACCGGCTCGGACGAGCCTCCCCCGGCCGTGCCCAGCCCGGCCGGCCCTGCGGCCGTGCCCAGCCCACCCGTGCCCACCCCGTC
>NZ_QGSY01000135.1 GCF_003857035.1 Micromonospora arida | reverse complement strand
GGCGGCACCGGGGCGCGCGGACGCCGGGGCTGGGCCGCCGGGTCAGGAGAGCTTGGAGTTGGTCAGGGTGGGGTTGCGGGCGCCCAGGAAGAAGATGCCGGGGAAGCCGCGGGTCTCGAACTTGGCGCTGGGGTTGCGGCGCAGGGTCGAGCTTTCGATCTTCATCGTGCCGGTGCGGTTGTTGCTCACGAAGAAGACCGCGCCGCCGCCCTCGTTGGCAGTGTTGTTCTCGATGATCGTGCCGGCGATCCGTACGGTGAACTCGTTGCCGTCGCAGTAGATCGCGCCGCCGCTGCCGCCGCCGGGCGTACCGGACTTGGCCGGGTTGGCACCGCTGCCGATCGCCTCGTTGTTCCTGAGCAGGCTGTTCAGCACCACCCACGACACGCCGATGCTGCTCAGCGCCCCTCCGTTGGAGCAGGAACCGCCGTCGAAGGTGCTGCCCACCACGTACACCGGCTTGTTCTCGTACTGGCTCAGCACCCGGACGGCCGCGCCACCCAGGTCAGGGCCGGTGCGGTCGCAGCGGTTGCGGACGAAGCGCGAGTTGACCACCTTCAGCCGCCCGCCGCGTACGAAGATCGCCCCACCGCCGCCGCCCTCGGCCTTCTCGCCGGTGGAGTTGCCGTCGGCGAAGGTGAGGTTCTGCACGGTGAGCTGCGGGTGATCCTGGTTCTGGCAGTGCGAGGTGGTGAAGCCCTGGGCCTCGTCGCAGGTGTTCATGTAGAGGATGCGGCGCTGCCCCTGGCCGCTCAGCGTGACAGTGCCGCCGCCGTCCAGCACGATCTTCGGCCCGTTGGCGTTGCGGACCTTCGCGGTGGCGGCCATCTTGATCGTCACAGGGGCCGGTCCACAGTTGAACGTGATGACACCGCCGGCCGCGACGGCTTTCACGACCGCTGCGGAGGTGCAGCTCGCCGGGGTGCCGGTGCCGATGGTCCGGGTCGGCTTCGAGGTGTCCACCGCCCGCGCCTCGGCCGGCACGGTGGCCTTGCCGTTCGGGTTGCCGGCGGCGAGCACCTTGTTGGCGGGCTTCGGGCTGGCGCTGGCCCCCGGGCCGCCGAGGCCGTCGCGGGCCCCCGGCGCTTCGCTCTGACCGCCGGTGGGCAGCGCCGTCGGGGAGGCGGTCGAGCCGGCCTCGAACGAGGGGGCTGGGTCGTTGGGCGCGCAGGCGGGCAGGGTCGCGCTGGCGACACCGAGGACGAGGAGAGCGGCAAGCGACGTCATGCGCACCCCGTGATGCTAGGAGCCGCTACGGCATCGCGACGAATCCGCCGGGCCGGTTTGATGCACCGCTAAGACGCCGTCATCAGGTGTGGGAGAGGGCGAAGGCGGTCAGGAAGCCGGCGACCGTGATCAGACCGACCAGTAGGTGCGCGTTCTCGAACGCCTCCGGGACCATGGTGTCAGTGATCATGGCGAGGATCGCCCCGGCGGCCAACGCGGTGATGGCGGCCAGCACCTCCGGCGGCGCGCCACCCAGCAGCGTGTTGCCGACCAGCGCGGCGACACCACTGATCAGCGCGATCCCGGTCCAGAGCAGGAACACGTACCGTCGGCTGCGGCCGGCCTGGCGCATGCCGGCGGCGCTGGACAGCCCTTCCGGAACGTTGCTGAGGAACACCGCCGCCACCGTGACCAGGCTGACCGTGCCCCCGCCGAGCAGGCTGGCGCCGATCACGACCGATTCCGGTACGCCGTCGAGCAGCGCCCCGACGGCGAGCGCCGAGCCGGAACCAGGCTGCTCGCTCTCCGAGGGTTGCTGGTCGCCGGACCGCTTCCGGTGCCGGGCGCCGTGCCGGGCGAGAGCCAGATTGGCCACTGTGTAGACCACCGCACCGGCGGCAGCGCCGAGAGCGGTGGGCAGCAACCCGCCCTGCGCGTGCGCCTCGGCGATCAACTCGAACGACACGGCGGAGAGCAGCACCCCAGCGCCGAACGCCATGATCGACGCGATGACGCGCTGCGGCACCCGGGCGAACCAGCCGACCGCCGCCCCGACCAGCAGAGCCGACCCGGCCAGCAACCCCCATCCACCCGCCTGTAACCACTCCGGCATTCGCGGGACCGTACCCACGGTCGCCGAGGCGACAAACCCGATTGTGAGGAGGGCTCAGAAGTCGGCGAAGAGGTACGGCACCCGGCGGGGGAAGAGGCCGCGCAGCTCCGTGGCGGCGTCCACCGGCACCTCACCCAGACCGCGTAGCGGCAGCTCGGTCGGGTCCAGCACCCCGTACGCGAGGGCGGAGAGCCCGGCGGCGGTGAGCGTGGCCGTCGGCGCGCGGCCGGTGGTGTCGTCGACCAGTTCCAGCGCCCCGGTCGTGCCGTCGAGCAGGTGGGTGCCGGCCAACCAGCGGTCCCCGGTCAGCTCGATCCGCACCCGGCCCGGGCCGGCGGGCAGCCCGCTCAACGCGTCCAGCGACAGCAGCCGGGCCATCGGTGCGGACGAACCCGGCACGGCCGTACGGGCCTCGACGTGTACGTCCAGGTCGGTCAGCCACAGCTCGGGCAACTCGTCCGGCGGAACCTGAACGGTGATCCGTTCGATCTGGTCGACGTGCCGGGCGAAGAACTGCAACAGCAGCGCCCGCGCGAGCGGGTCGGTGACCAGCAGTTCGTTGCCGTGCAGCGTGCCGCCGTGTTCGTCGATCCGGTACGTCACCGCGCCGGTGACCTCCCCGCCGACCCGGGCGGTGACCAGCCAGTACTCGTCACGGTCACGCATTCCCACAGCCCGGTAGTCCGGGAAGATCGCGAAGCCGTGTCGTTCCTGGAGGTTGCGCTCGGTGAACGCCCGCCACGCCGGATAGCCGGCGGCGACGCGTTCCCAGCCGACCTCGCCGGGCAGATCCACCCGGAGCAGCGAACCCAGGTTGGCCGGGGTGAAGGTGACCCGGCGCGGCTTGGGCAGCCCGACGTAGCCGAACCGGGCGTAGAAGCTGGGCCGGAACGGATAGAGCGCGCTGAGCGGGTGGCCCTCGTCGCGCATTTCGTCAAGGAGTTGGTGCAGCAACGTCCGGACGTGCCCCTGCCGGCGGGCCAGCGGATGGGTCGCCACCCCGGCGACACCGGCCATGGGCAGCACCACCCCACGCAGGTTCTGTCGCATCGGGATGGCCGAGGCGGCGGCCAACGTGGTGCCGTCCTCCTCGGCGATCAGCGTCCGGTTGCCCTGGTTGTAGGGCAGGTAGTCGCGGAACTCCGCGGTCCGGGCAGCGCTGAGCGGCGAGGACTCGAAGGCGTACGCGGCCAGCGGGAAGCTGGTGGTGAGACGGTCGTCGTCGGTCACCCGGCGGATGGTCATTCGCCCATCTCAACCTGCCGCGCGGGTCGCAGCAACCGGATTGGCCCGATCCGCGGCGGTGCGGCGGTCAGCCGACCGGCAGGTGCCGCAGGTGGCGACGGCGGCGCAGGCGGACGCTGGCCACCGCGGCCACGCCCAGGGCCAGCAGGGCGGTGACGACGATCCCGTGCAGCAGGCCACGGGAAAGGTAGCCCTGGTCGGTGTTGTCGACCGTCCAGGTGGCGATCTCCCGACTCGACCAGAACGGCGTCAACCTCGCCCCGGACCCGGCCGGGTCGATCAGCATCTGCACGGTCACCACTGTGAGCAGCAGCAGCGTGCCCTCCAACTCGCGGGGCAGCAGCGCACCGATCAGCATCCCGAACGGCGCCGCCACCGCGACGGAACAGAGCAGCGCAGCCGCCAGGCCGCCGTACCGCAGGTCCGCGCCGTCGATCATCGGGAGCAGGAAGAAGGGTACGGAGATGACCAGTCCCACCGTCCACAGGCCGAGCATCCGACCGAGATAGAGGTGGTGTGGGCGGTAGCCGGCCAGCCGCAGCCTCGGCTCCAACTCGCGGGCCGCGGTCGTGGCGAACAGCGCGGCGGTGCTCACCGCCCAGCCCACGCCGAGCAGCAGCGAGCGAACCGACTGCCCGAGGTAGGCGTCCCGCCGGATCAGGTAGAAGGTCAACGGCATCAACAACAACAGCAGGAGTACGCCCCGACGCCGCAGCAGCTCCCGCAGGGTCATCTCGGCGACGGTGACGAGCCGGTTCACGGGCGGCCTCCCTGGATGCCGGGCGCGTGCCACCCGGTCTCGTGTGCCGGGGTCAGGTCGAGCACGATGTCCACCCGGTCGAGTTGGTTGAGCAGGTGGGTCACCACGACGATGGCCGTGCCGGCGTCGCGCAACCTGCTGAGCTGGTCCCAGAAGTTGACGTATGTGCCCTGGTCGAAGCCCTGGTACGGCTCGTCGAGCAGCAGCACGTCGGGGGCGCTGAGCGTGGACATGGTCAGGTTGAGCTTCTGTCGGGTGCCGCCGGACAGGTGACGGGCCTGCACGTCGCCGCCCGCCTCCCAGCCGAGCTGACGGGCCGCCGCCCGACCGGCGCGGCGGGCCGGGCCCCGGGCCACACCCTGACCGGCGCCGATCAGCACGAAGTGCTCGTCGGCGAGCAGGAAGTCGGCGGTGCCGCCGGACTGCGGGCAGTAGCCGAGCCGACCGGAGACGGTCACCTCACCGGCGTCCGGTGACATGAGTCCGGCACAGATCCGGAGGAAGGTGCTCTTGCCGCAGCCGTTCGCGCCGACGACGGCGGCGATCTGTCCGGCCCGGACGGTCAGCGTGGCGTCGCGTAGCACGGTTCGTCGCCCGTACCTCTTGGTGATGCCCGCAGCGTGCAGCCGGACCGGCCCGGGGCGCGGTCCGGGCGCGGTGCCGATGCTCTCCACGACAGCGCCCGCGTACTGCTGGGGTGGGCCGAAGACGACCCAGGGGTCGCCGCCGCCCTCGCGTAGGTGTGTGGCGGCCTCGGCGACCACGTGCCGTGCGGCGTCCGCCGCGACCCGGCGCTGGTGCAGCTCGGCTGTGAGCGTGCGCAGCCAATCGTCGGCGTTCACCGGGTGACCCCCTTCGTGACGATGTCGTTCACCGGCTGGACGAAGGTGAGCCAGGCGCTGCCGCCGGCGCGGAGCGCGGCGTGCCCGTCGTCGGTGAGCCGGTAGTACTTGCGGGCCGGCCCGGCGCTGCCCTCCCGCCACTGCGCGGTCACCAGGCCGGTCTTCTGTAGGCGCAGCAGCACGGGATAGAGCGTGCCGCCCTGGATCGGCCCGACGCCCGCCGCGTCGAGCGCCTGGGCGAGCTGGTAGCCGTAGGACTCGCCTTTGGACAGCAGGGCCAGGACGCAGATGTCGAGCACCCCCCGCAGCCACTGCCCGCGCCGGTCGGAATCCACGCGTCGGACAGTAGCGGCGCAAGCTAGATGGCACAACCACCTACTGGGGCAGCGGAACCCGAACCAGTCGGTTCGGGTGAGCCGCCGAGTGAGCCGTACGGGTCAGCGGGCGACGACGTCGGAGACCACGACTGTGACGTTGTCCGGTGCGCCGGCGTGGTGAGCCAGCTTCACCAACTGCTCACCGCACTGCTGACGGTCGGCGTACATGCCCAGGGCCGCGGCGATCGCCTCGTCCTCGACGTAGTCGGAGAGCCCGTCGCTGCACAGCAGCAGCCGGTCACCGGGGACCACTGTGAGCACCCCGACCGCGGGTGGGGTGTCGGCCCCCTGCACGGCCCGCGTCACCAGGGACCGCTGCGGGTGGTGGCGGGCCTGCTCGGGAGAGAGGGTGCCCTGATCGACGAGCGCCTGCACGAACGTGTCGTCCCGGGTGAGCTGGGTCAGCTCCCCCTCGCGCAGCAGGTAGCAGCGGGAGTCGCCCACCTGGGCCAGCACCAGTGTCTCCCCGGCCAGCAGCGCCGCGGTGAGCGTCGTACCCATGCCGTCCCGGCTCGGGTCGACGGTGATGGCGGCGTGGATGCGCTGGTTGGCGGTGCTGACCACGGCACGCAGCGCGTCGGCGGCGCCGTCGGGGTCGGTGGGCGGAGCCAGCTCGTCCAGGATCCGGATCACGATCTCGCTCGCCACCTCGCCCGCAGGCAGCCCACCCATGCCGTCGGCGACGGCGATCAGGCGGTCACCGGCGAGGGCGGAGTCCTCGTTGTTGGTGCGCACCAAGCCGATGTCGTTGAGGATGACCGAGCGGAGGATCAGCGTCATGGGGTCAAGCTTGCCAAGAACAACCCGCATTCGTCTCTACGCCTCCTACCTAGGTCGAGAAATGATTGCGATTTTCGTCGACGGGACGACGGTCCGTGACCGTTCGGCGGGGTCTCAGCGGCGCGGATAGCGCAGTAGCAGGCTCGCGGCGACCTCCTCGTCACCCACCGCCGCGTAGGTGTGTGGCACGTCCGACACCCAGCGGAGGTGACCGCCGGCCGGAGCGGTCAGCGGTGCGTCGGCCGGCCCGGCGCGCAGCACCCCGGCGAAGACGGTGACGTGCTCGGTGACCCCCGGCGCGTGGGCGGGGGAGAGCTGGACGACGCCGGGCGCGACCCGCATCCGGTACAGCTCGTAGGTCGCGTCGGTCTCGGTGAAGACCTCCAGCAGGGTGGCGGTGACCGCTGTGCCGTGCACGGTGGGCTCGGCCGTCGGTTCGGCCAGCAGGGCGGTGAACGGTACGCCGAGCTGCGCGGTGACCGCCCAGAGCGTCTCCAGGGTCGGGTTGCGGGTGCCGTGCTCCAGGCCGGAGAGGGTGGCCTTTCCGACACCGGCGAGCCGGGCGAGTGTGGACAGCGAGAGCCCTCGTTCCTCGCGTAGCGCGCGGACCCGGCGGCCGACGACGGCGGGGTCCACGTCGAGGCCCGGGCGGGCTGGTGGTGGGTGCGGCACCCGGCTATCGTGCTACACGCTTACGTTCCGTAAACGGAACAGTCGGGAGGGTGGGATGGCCGGACGCGTGCAACCGGTGCTGGCGGGGGTGGTGACCGCGCTGGTCGGCTTCGCCAGCTCGTTCACCGTCGTGCTGGCCGGGCTCCGAGCGGCGGGCGCGTCGGACGCGCAGGCCGCCTCCGGCCTGCTTGCTCTCTGCGTGGCGAGTGGGTTCGTCGCCGTCTGGCTGGGCTGGCGGTACCGGATCCCGATGAGCGCGGCCTGGTCCACTCCGGGCGCGGCGCTGCTGGTGGCGACCGGGTCGCCGCCGGGCGGTTGGCCGGTGGCGGTGGGCGCCTTCCTCGTCTCCGGTGTGCTGATCGTCGCGGCCGGGTTGTTCCCGCCTCTCGGCCGTGCGGTGGCCGCCATCCCCAAGCCGGTGGCCGGCGCGATGCTCGCCGGAGTGCTGCTGCCGCTCTGCACCGCGCCGGTCCGCGCGCTTGTCGAGCTGCCTGCGGTGGCCGGATCGGTGGTGGTCGGTTGGCTGCTGCTGCACCGGTTCGCCCGACGCTGGGCGGTGCCCGGTGCGCTGGTGGTGGCCGTGGCGGCGATCGCACTGACCGCACCGCCGACCGGCCTGACCAGTGCCGCGCTGATCCCGTCGGTCACGCTGACCGCGCCGGCCTGGAACGCGTCCGCACTGGTCGGGTTGGCCCTGCCGCTGTTCCTGGTCACCATGGCCGCGCAGAACGTACCCGGCATGGCGGTGCTGGTCGGCTACGGCTACCGGCCGCCGTTCGGCGCCGCGCTGCGGACCACCGGCCTGGCCAGTCTGCTCGCCGCCCCGGCCGGCGGGCACGCGGTGAACCTCGCGGCGATCACCGCCGCGCTGGCCGCCGGCCCCGACGCGCACCCCGACCCGGAGCGCCGATGGATCGCCTCGGTCACCGCGGGCGCTGGGCTGGCCGTGCTCGGCCTGGGCGCCGGCGTGGCCACCACGCTGGTGGCGGTCGCCCCACCGATCCTCATCGAAGCGGTCGCCGGGCTGGCGCTACTGGGCGCCCTCGCCACCGCGCTCGCCTCGGCGGTGACCGACCCGGCGACCCGCGAGGCCGCCGTGGTCACCTTCGTGGTGACCGCGTCCGGGGTGACGCTGATCGGCGTGGGCGGCGCGTTCTGGGGCCTGGTCGCGGGCTGCCTGATGCTGCTGCTCTTCCACCGCCGCCAACCCGCCGCGCCGGATCAGCCTGCCGCGCCGGACCAACCCGCCGCGCCGGATCAGCCTGCCGCCGCCGCGCAGGGAAGATCGACTCGGGTTTCATGAAGTCGGGTCGTCCCGAGGCTCCGGACGCCCCGATTTCCGTGAACCCGAGTCGATCAGGGCGGTGGGGTCACTCCTCGGGCGGCAGGTCGGCCACCCCGACGGCCAGGAGGACCCGGCCGTCGGCCACCGACCCGATCCGGTCGGCCGGTACGTAGACCGCGCCGGTGCGGGTCAGGTCGGTGGAGACCTTCAGATAGCCGCTGTGCAGCAGTCGCGCCGCCAGGTCGGCCGGGACGTCCGGCTCCTCGACCGCGGTCGCCTCGATCAGCTCGTCCAGGCTGCTGCCCGGGTCGGCTGTCGGTGTCTGGACGGTCACCGCGTTCGGGTCACCCCGCTGGACGAGGTCCACGGTGCCGACCTCGGTGCCAGCTGAGTCGATCACCGGCATCCCGGTGGTGATTCGCGAGATGGTCGCCTGCTGCTCGTCCTGCTGGTCCATCCCGCTGCGGTTCCCAGGGCAGCGCGCCACTAAACGCCGCCGCCTGCCCGCCCGACGCTCAGCAACTGCGGCAGCGGCCTGGAGGCAGCGGCCTGGAGGCGGCAGGTCCGCAGGCGATGGCCCGGAGAGCGTGATGACTCTGAGGCATATTTATGCCTCAGAGTCATCACCGTCGAAAGCAGTACCGTCTCCACGCGCGCAAGGTGGCGGGCGACGGACCCCGACGCCAGCGGCAGCAGCGGATACGGCACACGCGGCACCCAGGCCGGTGGACGCGGTGCCACGTCGGGTGCGCACGCATCGCGCACGGCACCTCGTGTCCGTGCACGGCGTTCCGCCCACTCAGCTGTTCGGGAGGGCCCAGCCGCCGGGCGGGCGGGGGGACAGCTCCCGCCAGGTGTCCGGGCCGTCGAGCAGGGCCCGAACGGTGTCCTCGGCCTCGTCCGCACTGCCGTACTCGTAGAAACGGGAAATGCCCTCGGCGCCGCCGGCCCGCTGCTCGACGTGCCACCGGTCGGCGTCCACCCGCAGGAAGACGTCCCGCCGGGCGAGCCGCCCCCACTTCCCGTTCCACCAGTGCTTTCGCTGCTCCATGGCGGGACTCTATCGAACACACGTACGAGAAGGTGCGGCCCCTGCGGGAATCCCGCAGGGGCCGATGTGCATCCGTTCGGGTCAGCGCTGCGTCGGTGGCTCCGGGCGGCGGCCCAGCACGTCGTCGAGCGCCCCGCGCTGCTGGCCGGGGGTGGTGTGGCCGGCGGAGACCAGGGCGTCCCGGATCTCGGTGAGCAGCTTGACCTCCTCGCTCGGCGCCGAGGGCGGCGGCTCCTCGCCCCGCTTGCGCCGCTCGGCCAGCCGGTTCATCGGGTAGACGACCAGGAAGTAGAGCGCCGCCGCGGTGAGCAGGAAGGTGATCACCGCGTTGACGAAGGCGATCCAGTCGAACGCGATGCCGCGGAACTCGGGCGCCGTGCCGGCCAGACCCTTGTCGCTGCCCGTGATGACCAGCACGATGACCCGGATCAGTGGTTCGAGGAACGACTTGGTGAGCTGGGTGACCACGCCCGTGAACGCGGCGCCGATGACGACACCGACCGCCAGGTCGACGACGTTGCCGCGCATGATGAAGTCTTTGAAGCCCTTGAGCATTCGTACTCCCGAGGTGTCCGCTTTTCTGTCGGGCACAACCTATGCCCGTTCGGCGGGTTCCAGAAAAGCGCCGGCTTCGAGCGCCGCCCGGCCGGGATCGCCGGCCCGGATCGCCTCGACCAGTCGGGTGTGGTCGACGTAGCGCTCGGGGGTGAGCGCCCCGCCCATGGCCTGGGCGACAGTGCTGCGCAGGGCGGTGCCCACCGAGGCGTACAGCTCGGCGAGCATGGCGTTGTGCGCGGCGGCGACCACCGCGGTGTGCAGTGCCGCGTCGGCCTCGACGAACGCGTCGACCCGGCCGCCGTGCCAGGCGGCCTCGCGCTGGGCGAGCGCGCCGTCGAGCGCCGCCAGGTCCTCCGGGGTACGCCTCAATGCGGCGAGCCGGGCGGCCTCCACCTCGAAGGCGCGGCGTACCTCGATGACCTCGGTCATCCGGTCGTCGCCGAGTCGGCGGGCGACCACCGGTGCCAGTTCGTCGGTCGACACCACGTAGGTGCCGGAGCCCTGCCGGCACTCCAACACCCCGGCGTGCACCAGGGCGCGGACCGCCTCGCGGACCGTGTTACGCCCGACGCCCAGCGCGGCGACCAGTTGTGGCTCGGTGGGGATGCGCCCGCCGACTGGCCATTCGCCGCCGAGGATCCGGGCGCGGAGTTGCTCGGTGGTCTGCCGGACCCGGTGGCCGCGGGGCGGTACTGCGGGCTGGCCGCGGGGCGGTGCCGGCGGCGCGGAGGGGAATTCAACCGACGGTGGCACTGGTTACATCACCGGTCCCAAATTCATCCCATGATTGTAGGTTAAGGGTCATGACCCCGCCACCAACCGCCGCTCCGGCGCTGCCCGCCCCCGTCGCCGTCGACCCTCGCCCGACGCGGGACCCCGGCACCGGCCGGCGGACGCACCCGGCGACCGGCGGCGCGCTGGTGCTGGTCGGGATGCTGCTGGTCGCGCTCAACCTGCGCGCCGTGGTGACGAGCCTCGGCGCACTGCTCGACGAGGTCCGCGACGGGCTGGGCCTCTCCGGTGTCACCGCTGGCCTGGTCACCACCCTGCCGACCATCGCGTTCGCCGGCCTCGGCGCGCTCACCCCGTGGCTGGTCCGCCGGGTGGCACCGGCCCGGGTGCTGGTGGTCGCCATGTTCGCCCTCGCCGTGGGCCAGGTGCTCCGGGTCGTCACCGACTCGGCCTTGATCTTCGTGCTCACCAGCGCGCTGGCGCTGTCCGGCATCGCGGTCGCCAACATCCTGCTGCCGATGCTCGTCAAGCAGCACTTCCCGCACCGCACCGGCCTGGTCACCGGGGCGTACACGATGGCGTTGACAGTGGGCACGACGGTGGCCGCCGCCTCCGCGGTGCCGATCGCGCACGCCTTCGGGTCGTGGCGGGCCGGGCTCGGCGTCTGGGCCGCGATGGCCGCGGTGGCCGTACTCCCGTGGGTGCCGCTGGCACTGCGGACCCGCGCCTCGGCGCGGCGGGCGACCCCGACGGCGGTCGCCGCCACGCCGACGCGGGTCCGGCCGGCGCGGACCCGGCTCGGCTGGGCGATGGCCGTCTACTTCGGGGCGCAGTCGCTCAGCGGGTACGCGATCATGGGCTGGCTGGCCCAGCTGTTCCGCGACGCCGGTTACCAGCCGGAGTCGGCCGGGCTGCTGCTCGCCGGGGTGACCGCGCTCGGCGTGCCGATCGCGCTGCTGATGCCCACCCTGGCCGGTCGGCTGGGCACCCTGCGGCCGCTGGTGCTCGGGCTGACCACCGCGTCGGTGCTGGCCTACCTGGGGTTGGCGCTCGCACCGCACGGTGCCGCGCTGCTCTGGGTCGCCCTGCTGGCGATCGGGCAGGGCGCGTTCCCGATGATCCTGACCGCCATCGGCCTACGCGCCCGCACCGCCGAGGGCACTGTCGCGCTTTCCGCGTTCGCGCAGAGCACCGGGTACGTGATCGCCGCCCTCGGCCCGCTGATGGTCGGGATCCTCTACGAGGCCACCGGCGGCTGGACCGCGCCGATCGGTTTCCTGCTGGGCGCCCTCGCCGTGCAGACGACGGCGGGCATGGCGATCGCTCGTCCCCGTTACGTCGAGGACGAGTGACGAACGCCGACGGTCAGGAGGACGCCGGCGTCGGTTCGCCGGCGACAGCCTCGTCCACCGTCGGGTAGGTGTGCAGCACCTCGACCAGCCCGCTCACCTCAAGGATGCGCAGCACACCGCGCTGCGGGGCGGCCAGCCGGACCACGCCGCCGGCCTCGTCGCAGCTGTTCTTGGCGCGGACGAAGACCGACAGACCGGTCGAGTCGCAGAACGAGACGTCCGCCAGGTCGAACACCAGCCGGTTGCGGCCCTTGTCGAGCAGGTCGGTGATCTGGTCCTGCAGCTGCGGTGCGGTGGCCATGTCCAGCTCGCCCGCGACCGACACGACGACCACGTCGCCGCGTTGTTCCGTGTGCACCGTCAACGACATTCGCCAGACCTCCTGTTATCGGGGGAACGGTATCCCACGACCACCCTCGGAGGTAGAACGGGAGCCGTCTTCCGGTGGCCATCGTCATTCCGTTGCTACGGGGCAAGTAGTTGGTCAGGCCCCGGTGATAGAGTCCGCCCGGTCCAGGTCAAGGGGGTTCGAAATGGCGTTGAGCACCGAAGAAAGTGGTCGGCTCGTCGCGCTGCTCAGCGGGCAGGACGAACGGGTCACGACTCGGTGGACCGAGATCGTCACCAGTTCGTTGCGGGGCCGGCTGAGCCAGGCGGAGCTGCGCCGACAGGTCCAGGACCTGCACCGTGCCATCGTCGCCAGCGGCGAGCAGGGCACCATCGACCTGTCCGCCGACAGCGCCGCCGAACTGCGCGCCGCGCTCTCCGAGCTGTCCCGTGGCCGCGCCCGGCAGGGCTTCTCCGCCACCGAGACCACGATCAGCGTCTTCGCGCTGAAGGACGTGGTGGCCGAGCTGGTGCAGGAGGCCGGTGGCGCGGACGCGCTGAAGGACTACGTCGCCTTCTCGAAGCTCGTCGACGAGATGGGCCTGTTCACCTTCGAGAGCTTCGTCCGCACCCGGGAGAGCCTGATCGCGGATCAGGCCGAGCAACTGCTCGAACTCTCCACGCCGGTGGTCAAGCTCTGGGAAGGTGTCGTCGCCGTTCCGCTGGTCGGCACCCTGGACTCGGCCCGGGCCCAGGTCGTCATGGAGCGGCTGCTGCAGACCCTCGTCGACACCGGCTCGCCGTACGCGATCATCGACATCACCGGCGTGCCGGCGGTGGACACCCAGGTCGCCCAGCACATCCTGAAGACCGTGGTGGCCGCCCGGCTGATGGGCGCCGACTGCATCATCTCCGGCATCCGCCCGCAGATCGCGCAGACCATCGTGGCGCTCGGCATCGAGTTCGGCGACATCGCCACCAAGGCGAGCCTCGCCGACGCGCTGCGCCACGTGCTGCGACTCAATGGAGTAGAGACCGCCCGCCGCCAGCCGCGCCGGGACATCTGATGGAGCGGGTGCCGATCCTCAAGATCGGGGACATCCTGCTCGTCTCCATCCAACTGGACATGTCCGACCAGACGGCGGTCGCGCTCCAGGAGGATCTGGCCCAGCGGATCGTCGACACCGGCTGCCACGGCGTCATCATCGACATCACCGCGCTGGACATCGTCGACTCGTTCGTCGGGCGGATGCTCTCCACCATCGCGTCGATCTCCAAGGTGCTCGACGCGGAGACGGTGGTGGTCG
Organism: Micromonospora arida; assembly: GCF_003857035.1. Taxonomy (GTDB): domain Bacteria; phylum Actinomycetota; class Actinomycetes; order Mycobacteriales; family Micromonosporaceae; genus Micromonospora; species Micromonospora arida. The sequence continues at coordinate 5,865 of NZ_QGSY01000135.1, read as the reverse complement.
GGATGCGTCCAGCCGTCGCCATCACCCTTGTCGAACTCGGGCTGTCGCTGAACGGCATCCGTACCGCGCTGAACGTGGAGCGTGGCATGGAGCTGATCGCGGCGGCCCACGCCGACGAGCTCGACTACCAGCTCGACGACGAACCGGACGCCGAGACGGCCACGCCGTGACCACGGGCGTCGACCTGGGCCAGCCGCAGGCGCAGTCGGTTCGCAGCGATGAGGACGTGGTGCGCGTCCGGCAACTGGTCCGCGCTGTGGCGGTGTCCGTCAAGCTGTCCCTCGTCGACCAGACCAAGGTGGTCACCGCGGCGAGCGAGTTGGCCCGCAACACCCTGGTGTACGGCGGCGGCGGTTCGGTCGAGGTGACGGTCGTGGACAACGGCCGACGCAAGGGCGTGCAGATCGTGTTCGCCGACTCCGGGCCGGGCATCGCCGACCTCGACCTGGCCATGACCGACGGCTACACCAGCGGCGGCGGCCTCGGCCTCGGCCTCAGTGGGTCACGACGCCTGGTCGACGAGTTCCAGATCGAGACGTCGGCGGGCACCGGCACGCGGATCACGGTCACCAAGTGGTCCAGGTGAACACCGACGCGCTCACCGACAGCGGCATCTGGTTCCGGGTCGAGGCCAGCAGCGCGGCGAGCGCCGTCCGGCGGGCCGCCGAACGCCTCGGCGCACAGGTGGAGATGGGTCAGGCGCGCATCGCCGACCTGGCCATCGTCGCCGCCGAGCTGACCAGCAACCTGGTCAAGCACGCCGACGAGGGTGTCCTGCTGCTCCGGCCGGTACGCCGGGCCGGGCAGGCCGGCGTGGAGCTGATCGCCATCGACTCCGGGCCCGGCATGGCCGATCTGACCGTCTCGTCCCAGGACGGGCACTCCACCACCGGCACGCTCGGCATCGGTCTGGGTGCCATAGTCCGGCAGGCCAGTTGGTTCGACGGATACTCGCTGCCCGGTCGGGGCACCGTCCTCGCCGTGCAGGTCTGGCCGGCGGAGCCGGCGCGGCCGTCCTGGGCGGGTGCGCTCACCCGACCGCTGACCGGCGAGACGGTCAGCGGTGACGGGTACGCCGTCCGGGTCGCCGACGGGCGGCACCAGGTGTTGGTCAGCGACGGGTTGGGGCACGGCCCGCTGGCCGGGGCCGCCACCGACGCGGGGCTGGCCGCGTTCCGCAATGCCCCGGCCGGCCCACCAGCGACGGTGGTCGGTCACCTGCACCGGAGCATGTCGCACACCCGTGGTGCCGCACTCGCGGTCGCCGAGTTGGTGCCGACGGCCGGCGTGCTGCACTACGCCGGCCTGGGCAACATCTCCGGCGTGGTCGTCGAGGGTGACGGCCACCGTCGGGGGCTGGTGTCGCTGCCCGGCATCGCCGGGCACCAACGGCCGACCATCCGGGAGTACGACTACCCGTTCGGTCCCGGCGCCCGGCTGGTGATGCACAGCGACGGGGTGTCCGACCGGTGGCGGATGAACGACTACCCGGGCCTGGCGGAACGATCCCCGCTGGTCATGGCGGCGACCCTGCTCCGCGACGCCGGTGTGCGACGTGACGACGCCTGCGTACTGGTCGCGAGGTCGTGGGCATGATCGGGGAGCCGGCCGCGCTGCCGCTGCTCCAGATGGCACTGCGGGTCGAGCAGGACATCTTCGTGATCCGTCAGCGGGGGCGCGAGGTGGCCGCTGTGGTCGGCCTCGAACACCAGGACCAGGTGAGGATCGCGACCGCGCTCAGCGAGGTCGCCCGGGACCTGCTGCGGACGACCGGAGGAGCGGACGTCTCCTTCCACGTCGACTCGGGTGCCGACGGCCGGTTCCACCTGCGCGCCGACCTGGCCCCGGTGTCCCCGCTGCCCGACGATCGCTACCAACCGCAGTCCGGCGCGGTGTCCCGACTGGTCGACACACTGAGCGTGTCGACCGTCGAGGGGGTTACGGTCGTACGGATGTCCCGACGAGTCCCGGCCAACGCGCCAGCGCCGACCCCGGAGCGGCTCGCCGAGTTCCGCACCGAACTCGGCCGCACCGCGCCGGGCAGTGCGCTGGACGAGTTGACGGTGCAGAACGGGCAGCTCATCGGCGCACTCGACGAGGTGCGCAGTCAGCGCGACGAGCTGGCCGTGCTGAACGAGGAGTTGGCCGAGACCAACCGCGGCGTGCTGGCGCTCTACAACCAGCTCACCGAGGAGTTGGAGGAGACCAACCGCGGCGTCGTCGCCCTCTACGCCGAGTTGGACGAGAAGTCGGCCCAGCTCCGTGCGGCGAGCGAGTCGAAGAGCCGGTTCCTGGCCAACGTGAGCCACGAGCTGCGTGCCCCGGTCACCGCGATCATCGGCCTGGGGCGGCTGCTCACCGACTCCGCCTCCGACCCGCTCACTGAGGAGCAGGGCCGCCAGGTCGATCTGATCCGCTCCTCGGCGACGGACCTGCTCAACCTGGTCAACGAACTCCTCGACCTGGCCAAGGCGGAGTCCGGCCGGATCGAGCCGGAGCTGGCCGAGGTCGACCTGCGGCCGGTCTTCGGTCAACTGCGCGGCACCCTGCGTGCGGTGGCCACCCGCCCGGAGGTGGAGCTGGTCGTGGAGGAGCCCACCGGGCCGGCCCTGCTGCGCACCGACGAGGTGCTGCTCGGCCAGGTGCTGCGCAACCTGCTGCACAACGGGTTGAAGTTCACCGAGCGCGGCGAGGTGCGGCTGCGGGCCAGCCAGAACGGCGACCGTTGGCAGTTCGAGGTCAGCGACACCGGGCCGGGCATCGCTCCCGAGCTGCACGACCGGATCTTCGAGGAGTTCTACCAGATTCCCGGTGCCACCCGGGTCGGCGGCACCGGCCTCGGTCTGCCGTACGCCCGACGGTTGGTGACGCTGCTCGGCGGGACACTGGGGCTGACCAGCGCGCCGGGTGAAGGCAGCACATTCACCGTCTCCCTGCCCAGCGGCGGGGCGTGACGGCGTGGACGCCATACCGACAACGATCCTGGTGGTCGACGACAGTCGTACCAAGCGTTACCTGCTGGTCAGCTGGCTGACCCGGGCCGGGTTCACAGTGCTGGAGGCCGAGAACGGCGCCGATGCGTTGGCCCGGGTCGAGGTGGACCGGATCGATCTGGTGGTCCTCGACGTCCGGCTGCCCGACCTGAGCGGCTACGAGGTCTGCGAACAGATCAAGGCGCGGCACCCGGCGATGCCGGTGATCCACGTGTCGGCGCACGCAGTGGACGTGGCCGACCGTGCGCAGGGGTTGACCCGGGGCGCTGACGCGTACCTGACCGAGCCGATCGAGCCCGAGGAGCTGATCGCCACCACCCGGGCGGTGCTGCGCTACTACCAGGCCCGGCAGCGTGCCGAACTGCTCGCCGAGCGGCTGCTCGGGTTGGCCGACACGACAGTCGCGGTGCACGCCGCGCCGACCTTCGCGCGCCTGCTGGAAGCCGCCGCCGAGGGCGCCGCCCAGATCTTCAGGAGCCCGGCGGCGGTGATCGCCGAAACCTTCGACGGTGACTGCCTCGCGGGCGTCTGCGTCGGTCCCGGCACGGCGGCCGCCGTGGTGCCGTGGGTCGTCGATGACACCGGGGTGCCCACCGGCGCCACGGTGCGGGTGGAGGCCCCGGAGAGCTGGGCGCTCGTCGACTGGCCGGCGGACGACACTGTGACGGTCGCCGCCGCCCGGCTGCGCGAGGACCGGGCCCCGCTGTACGTGGTGGTTCCGACCGCCACCCAGACCGCGCAGACCCCGGTGCTCAAGCAACTGGCCCAGGCGGTGGCGGCGGCCGTGGAGGGGCAGCGCTCGTTCGACGAGGAGCACCGGATCGCGGTCACCCTCCAACGCAGCCTGCTCCCGCGGGGGCTGCCCACCGTGGCCGGCCTGGACCTCGCGGTGCGCTACGAGCCGGCCAGCGCGCAGACCGAGGTGGGCGGCGACTTCTACGAGCTGGTGATGCTCGACGGGCACCTGCTGCTCGCGATCGGGGACGTCGCCGGCCACTCGCTGCACGCGGCGACGGTGATGGCCGAGCTGCGGCACGCGGTGCGGGCGTACGCGGTCGAGGGCCACCAGCCCGGCGAGATCCTGCACCGGGTCAACGAGCTGATGCGGACCCTGCTGCCGAACGAGGTGGCGACGCTCTGCGTGCTGCTCATGCACCCGCCGACCGGACACGTCCGGTTGGCCAGTGCCGGGCACCTTCCGCCACTGATGATCATGGACGGCAAGGTCGAGTTCGTGCAGCACTCCGCGCCGCTGCTCGGCGTCCGCGCCCCGCGCCCGGCCGACCTGGAGTTCGTGGTGCCGGCCGGGGCCACGCTGGTCTTCTACACCGACGGGCTGATCGAGCGACGGGACGCCACCATCGATGAGGGACTGACCGCGCTGGCCGGGGTCGCCGCGACGGTCGACGGTGACCTGGACCAGTTCTGCGCCCGACTGCTGGTGGAGCTGGCCCCGCCGGAGATCCAGGACGACGTCGCCGTGGTCGTCCTGCGGCGTCGCTGATCTGTCAGCTCTCCTCAGCTCACCGAGCGGGCGTACGCGGCGGGGGACACCCCGGCCACGGCGGTGAAGTCACGGACCAGGTGGGCCTGGTCGCTGTAGCCGAGGTCGGCGGCGAGGTCAGCCCAGCTCAGCGGGCCACCGGCCGCCTGTTCGACCGCCTCCTGGAGCCGGTAGCGGCGGATCACCCACTTCGGCCCGACTCCCACGTACTCAAGGAACAGCCGCTGCAACCGGCGGACCGGAACGTCGTGCCGCGCGGCGAAGTCGTCGACGCGCAGCACCGACCGGTCGGTACGGATCGCCTCGGCCAGTCGGACGGCCTCCGCGGCCATCGGGTCCGGCTCCGGTTGCCAGGCGGTGAGGAGGGTGTCCAGCGCACGGCAGCGCTCGTCGTCGCTGGCCGCAGAGGTGGGTGCTCCCGGGAACGTGCCCGCGCCCACCGGGGCGTCCGGGTGGATCAGCCGGCCGGCGGGCAGCGGCACCCTACGGCCGGTCAACTCACTGACCGCGCGCCGCCAGAACGGGTGGAAGCCGCCGGGGCGGAACTGCACCCCGGACACCCGGCCGGTGCCGTTGAGCGTGATCCGGAACAGGTCGCGGCCCACCCCGGCCACCTCGCCGGACTCGGGCCCGTCGTCGTCCCGCCGGAACACCACGTTCACCGCCGGGTGCGGCACGACCCGCTGCTCGAACGGCGCGCTCAACACCCAGTCGATCAACCAGTAGTGCTCGACCCACTGGCGCAGCGACTCCGCCGGCAGGTGGCGACGGAAGCGCATCTCGCGCAGCAGGCGCCCGGGGTCGAGAATTCCCCGGCTGTCGCCACGCGGTCGCTGTCGCATTTGTTCAAGACCACCCTCATACGCTGGCCGTATGTCCACTCAGACTAGCGAGCTGCTGGCGGCCGCCGCGCCGCGAACCGTCGATGTCGTACGGGGTATCTCCGACGACCAACTGGACCTGCCCACGCCGTGCCAGGACTACCTGGTCCGTGATCTGCTCAATCACCTCTTCCAGGTGGTGGTCAACTTTCAGGACCTGGCCGAGAAACGACAGGTGGAGTGGGCCGAGAAGCCCGACCACCTGGGCGACTGCTGGCGGGACCGCTTCGAGGCGGAGACCGGCCGGTTGGTCGCCGCCTGGTCGAATCCGTCCACTCTGGAGGGCGTGTCGCCGGGCATGGGCATGCCGCAGTCCGTCATCGGCGGCATGGCCCTGCTGGACCTGACCGTGCACGGCTGGGATCTCGCGGTCGCCACCGGCCAGCCGTACCACCCGGCCCCGGAGGCGGTGGCCGAGCTGCACGCGTTGGTGGAGCAGTTGGGTCCCACCGCCCGCAAGATGGGCGTCTTCGCCGACCCACTACCC
>NZ_QGSY01000190.1 GCF_003857035.1 Micromonospora arida | reverse complement strand
GTACTAGTGGGCGCCCAGGTGGGACAGGAGGTCCTGGCGGGTGAGCACACCCTTGGGCTTGCCGTCGACCAGCACCAGGGCGGCGTCGGACTTCTCCAGCATGCCCACCGCCTCGCTCACCGGCTGACCACCACCGATCATCGGCAGCGGGTCGCCCATGTGCCGCTCGATGGTGTCGTGCAGGTGGGCCTGGCCGGTGAACAGCGCGTCGAGCAGGTCCCGCTCGGCGATCGAACCGGCGACCTCACCGGTCACCACGGGCGGCTCGGCCTTGAGCACCGGCAGCTGCGAGACGCCGTACTCGCGCATGTAGTCGATCGCGTCGCGTACGGTCTCGGTCGGGTGCACGTGCACCAGCTCGGGCAGCCCGCCCGGCTTGCTGGCCAGCGCGTCGGCCACCGTCGGCTCTGCGCCCGAGTTGTCGAGGAAGCCGTACCGGGCCATCCACGAGTCGTTGAAGATCTTGGAAAGGTAGCCACGACCGCCGTCGGGCAGCAGCACCACCACCACGTCGTCCGGGCCGGCCCGGCGGGCGACCTCCAGGGCGGCGACCACCGCCATTCCGCAGGAACCGCCGACCAGCAGCCCCTCCTCGCGGGCCAGTCGCCGGGTCATCTCGAAGGACGCCTTGTCGGAGACCTCCACGATCTCGTCGGCGACACCCCGGTCGTACGTCTCCGGCCAGAAGTCCTCGCCGACGCCCTCCACCAGGTACGGCCGGCCGGTGCCGCCGGAGTAGACCGAGCCCTCCGGGTCGGCCCCGACGACGCGCACCCGCCCGTCGGACGCCTCCTTGAGGTACCGGCCGATGCCGGAGATGGTGCCGCCGGTGCCGACGCCGGTCACGAAGTGGGTGAGCTCGCCGTCGGTCTGCTTCCACAGCTCCGGGCCGGTCGTCTCGTAGTGCGAGCGCGGGTTGGCCGGGTTGCTGTACTGGTTGGGCTTCCAGGCGCCGGGGATCTCCCGGGTCAGCCGGTCGGAGACGTTGTAGTACGAGCGCGGGTCCTCCGGCGCGACGGCGGTCGGGCAGACCACCACCTCGGCGCCGTACGCCCGGAGCACGTCCTGCTTGTCCTGGCTGACCTTGTCGGGGCAGACGAAGACGCACTTGTAGCCCTTGAGCTGGGCCACCAGGGCCAGCCCGACGCCGGTGTTGCCGCTGGTCGGCTCGACGATGGTGCCGCCGGGCTTGAGCAGGCCGGCGGCCTCGGCGTCCTCCACCATCCGCAGCGCGATCCGGTCCTTCACCGAGCCGCCCGGGTTGACGTACTCCACCTTGGCCAGCACGGTGGCCTGGATGCCCTCGGTGACGTTACGCAGACGCACCAGCGGGGTGTTTCCGATCATGTCGACGACGTTGTCGTAGTACTGCACGGTGTGCCCTTCGTTGCGGCGCCGGCGGTGGGCGGCCGGGAAGACGTTTGCTCACCGCCCAGCGTACGTGTCGTCAGGGCACCAGCCCCCCGGGGATGACCGAGCTGCGGCGGGCCTCCCACTCCAGGAACCGGTCGGTCTCGGCGAGCACGCTGCCGGCCAACCAGGTGACCATGACCGCGTCGTCGGCCAGCCCGAAGATCGCCAGCGGGATCTCCGGGAGCAGGTCGATCGGCGAGACGATGTACGCCGTCGCCGCGGTCATCAGGGCCAGCCGAAGGCCGCCGTCGTACTCCCCCTTGGTGGTGGCCCGGATCATCCGGGGCAGCGCGGCCAACCGCGTGCCGATCGACGGCCCGTTGCGCGCCCCGGCCGCCAGGGCCCGCGCCAGGGCCGTGAACGCCGCGCTGCGCTTCAGTGTCTTACCCATCGTCGCGCTCCTCTCCGCCGGATCAGCGTGGCGGGTCGGCGCAAGTCGGCCGGCCTCTGGAACCCAGATACCCCGTCGCGTCGGTTTCCAGGCACCCCGGTGCCGTCACGACGACAGCGGTGTGTCGGGCCAGCGCGATAATGTCGCGGTATGGGGGTGGCACATTCCGTCGTACCCGGTGGTGAGCGCTGGCGGCAGGCCCGGCGGTTCGTCCGGCTGGCCGCCATCGGGACAGGCGCCACCGCGGCGGCGGCGGTGGCGACCGGCGGGGTGCTGGTCGGCCAGGCACGCCAGGCTCGACGGACCATCCCGATGGCCGAGGCGCCGCCGCCCCGCTGCGACGGGATGTACGGCGCGAAGTTCCCCGGCCCGGCGCTCACCATGGTCGTGCTCGGTGACTCGTCCGCCGCCGGCTACGGGGTGCACCGCCGTCGGGAGACGCCCGGGGCACTGCTCGCCACCGGCCTGTCCCGTCGACTGCACCGGCCGGTGCAGCTGCACCGGTTCGCGGTGGTCGGCGCCATCTCGGCGGCGCTGCGCCACCAGGTGGAGGCGGCGCTGGAGTGCCGACCCGACATCGCGGTGATCCTCATCGGCGGCAACGACATCACCAACCGCACCCCGCGCGGGCTGGCGGTGCGATACCTGGTCGAGGCGGTGCACACCCTGCGCGACGCGGGGTGCGAGGTGGTCGTCGGCACCTGCCCCGACCTGGGCGCCATCCGACCGATCCAGCCACCTCTGCGCTGGCTGGCGCACCGCTGGAGCCGCCAGCTCGCCGCCGCCCAGACGGTGGCCGTGGTCGAGGCGGGCGGGCGGACGGTCTCCCTCGGTGACCTGCTCGGCCCCCGGTTCGCGGCCGAGCCGACCCGGATGTTCGCCTGGGACCGGTTCCATCCCTCCGCCGAGGGGTACGCGATGGCCGCCGCCGCGCTCCTACCGACGATGCTCTCCGCCCTCGGCGCGACGCCGGAACGACGGGCCACACTGAGGCTCGGCGACGGCGTACGGTCGCTGCCGAAGGCCGCGCAGGAGGCGGCTCGACACGCCGGCACGGAGGTCAGCGGCGTCCAGGTCCGGGGCCGCGACCGAGGGCCGGCCGGCCGGTGGGCGCAGCTGCGCCGACGGGCGTTCTTCGGTGTCGGCGCGGTGCCCCAGCACGGGTCCGCCTCGGACACCTCGACAGTGGAGGGACTGGCATGAACGAGCGCAGCGCGCGGAGCGTGACCTCCGGCCTCGCCGGCCGACTGGGTCGGGCGGCGGCGATCTCGCTGTTCGCCGGCACCGTCGGGGGCGCCGCCGTCCTCGCTGGTGAGGCGTTCATCGCCCGGCACCGACGCTACGCCGAACCGGAGCTCGGTCTGGCCCTGCGCGCCACGATCGGCCGGGCGGGCGCCGCCCCGCTGCGACTGGTGTTGCTGGGCGACTCGTCGGCACTGGGCGTCGGTGTCGACCGTCTGGAGGACACCATCGGCGGGCAGTTGGCCAACCTGCTCGCCGAGGGCCCGGCCGGCCGCCGGGTGCACCTGTCCAGCGTCGGCGTCTCCGGGTCCCGCTCGACGGACCTCGCCACCCAGGTGGCCCGGGCCCTGCTCGGTGAGCGGCCCGACGTGGCGTTGATCCTGATCGGCGCGAACGACGCCACCGGGCTGCGCCGACCCTCCGACGCGGCGGCCTATCTCGGCGCGGCGGTGCACCGCCTGCGTGAGGCGCGCGTCGAGGTGGTGGTGGGCACCTGCCCCGACCTCGGGGCCGTGCGTGCCATCGCGCCTCCCCTACGCCAGGTGGTCGGCTGGTCCGGGCGTCGGGTGGCCCGCGCGCAGACCACGGCCGTGCTGGAGGCGGGCGGCTCGGTGGTCGACCTGGCCACCGAGACCGGGCCGGTGTTCCGGGCCGACGCCGGGACGCTCTGCCGGGACGGCTTCCACCCCTCCGCCGACGGCTACCGGGTGTGGGCGCACGCGCTGCTGCCCGCCGTCGTCGCCGCGGCGGCGGCCACGACGCGGCGCTAGATCGTCCCCGGCCAGGGTGACATTTCCCGCCACCCCGGCTTCTTCCGCGCCATGTTACCGGCGGGTTAACGTTGGTCCATGCCGATTGAGTCGTCCCGCGACGCCGTCATCGTCGCCACCGCCCGCTCCCCCATCGGCCGGGCGCACAAGGGGTCCCTGCGCGACGTCCGCTCCGACGACCTCGCCGCGACCATCGTCCAGGCCGCACTGGACAAGATCCCCGCGCTCGATCCGACCACGATCGACGACCTCTACCTCGGGTGCGGCCTGCCCGGCGGCGAGCAGGGCTTCAACATGGCCCGGGTGGTGTCCACCCTCCTCGGTCTGGACACTGTCCCCGGCGCCACGCTGACCCGCTACTGCGCCTCCTCGTTGCAGACCACCCGGATGGCGATGCACGCGATCCGTGCCGGCGAGGGCGACGTGTTCGTCTCCGCCGGGGTGGAGATGGTCTCCCGCTACGCCCGGGGCAGCTCCGACGGGCTGCCGCCCGAGGCGCAGGCCCTGGTCGGCGGCGGTTGGGAGAACCCCCGCTTCGGGCCGGCCAATGAGCGCTCGAAGCGCCGCGCACAGGGCGGCGCCGAGGTGTGGACCGACCCGCGTGAGGCCGGCGAACTGCCCGACATCTACCTGACCATGGGGCAGACCGCGGAGAACCTGGCCCAGGTGTACGACGTCACCCGCGCCGACATGGACGAGTTCGGCGTACGCAGCCAGAACCTCGCCGAGAAGGCCATCACCGACGGTTTCTGGGCCCGGGAGATCACCCCGGTCACCACGCCGGACGGCACCGTGGTGAGCACCGACGACGGGCCCCGCGCCGGTGTCACCCTCGACGCGGTCGCCGGCCTGAAGCCGGTGTTCCGCCCGGACGGTCGAATCACCGCCGGCAACTGCTGCCCGCTCAACGACGGCGCCGCCGCCGTGGTGGTGATGAGCGCCCAGCGGGCCGAGGAGCTCGGGCTCACCCCGCTGGCCCGGATCGTCTCGACCGGTGTGACAGCCCTGTCGCCGGAGATCATGGGTCTCGGACCGGTCGAGGCGTCCCGGCAGGCCCTGCGCCGAGCCGGCATGACCATCGACGACGTCGACCTCGTCGAGATCAACGAGGCGTTCGCCGCGCAGGTCATCCCCTCCTACCGCGAGCTGGGCATCCCCGAGGAGAAGCTGAACGTGATGGGCGGGGCCATCGCGGTCGGCCACCCGTTCGGCATGACCGGCGCCCGGATCACCGGCACCCTGCTCAACGCACTCGAGTGGCACGACAAGACCATCGGTCTGGAGACCATGTGCGTGGGCGGTGGCCAGGGCATGGCCATGGTGCTCGAACGGCTCAACTGAGCCGAGCTGCCTCAGAGCGCGCTGCGGGTCGCCGTCACCTCGGCGGCGGCCCGGCTCAGCGCCTCGGCCCCCGGGTCGGCGGCGAGCAGGTCCGCCGTGACCACCCGCAGCTGGTCGGGCAGGGCCAGGTCGTTGTCGAGCCGGGGCACCACCCGGCGGGGCTCCCCCTCGGCGTCGGCGGCCAGGTTGGCGATCTCCTGCACCAGGCGGTGCACCAGGTCAGCGCGGGACACGTTGCCGGCGGTCGCGACCGCCGCCCACCGGGGCTGCTGCCAGTGCGCGATCTGACGGACCAGCAACTGCACGGCCTTGTCCAACTCCGCTGCGCTCATCGCCGCCGAGTCTACGGCCGGCACCGACCGCGCCGGGTGGGGCCGGTCAGCGGCGCAGGTAACTGAGCAGCCGCAGCAACTGCCAGTAGAGGAAGACCAACCCGGTGAGCAGGCCGAACGCGCTCAGCCACGCGTACCGACGGGCTCGGCCGTCGCGCACCGAGCGCTCGACGAGATCGAAGTCGAGGATGAAACTGAACGCCCCGGCGATGATGGCCACCACCGAGATGGCGTACGGCAGCCAGCCGACCTCCCCGCTGACGCTGTAGCCCGCCAGGCCCGGTCGCCCGCTGATCAGGTACGACACCAGGTTGACCACGCTGAGCACGGCGATGCCGAGCAGGGTGCCGATCACCAGGCGGGCCAGCCGAGGCGTCGCCCGGATCACCCGGGCCCGGTAGAGCGCCGCCATGCCGAGGAAGACGCCGAAGGTGCCGGCCACCGCCTGCACCACGATGCCCGGGTAGACCTGCTCGAAGGTGCGGCTCGCCACCCCCAGCAGCAGGCCCTGGAGGACCGCGTAGCCGACGATCGGCACCGGGTTGGTGATCGCTCGCAACGATATGACCAGGACCAGCGCGATCGAGGCGAGCGCGCTGCCGGCCAGGGCGGCGCCCAGCCACACGGCGTCGGGGATCACCGCCCAGGACACCGCGGCGGCCGCGCCGGTCACGAGCAGCAACCCGACGGTACGGACCACCACGTCGTCGACGGTCATCGGCTCGACGTCACGGGCGCCGAGCACCCGTGCCTCCACCCGGCCGGGCTCATCCAGCCGGTTGAGCACCGGGTTGTTGCTGCGCACCGCCGCCTCCTTCGCCCGCGTACCCCCCGAAGTCACTCTGCCCCGGGCGGACCGGCGGCGGCGGGCAAACGGCGCGGACGACGGCGCCCGCCCCCACCGGAGTGGGGACGGGCGCCGGTCGACAGTGCGGACGAGGTCAGTCGTCGCCCTGGAAGTAGCTCAGCAGGCGCAGGATCTCGATGTAGAGCCAGACCAGGCTGACCAGGATGCCGAACGCGGCCACCCAGGAGTAGCGCTGGGGCAGGCCCATCCGGACGCCGTCCTCGATCTCCTTGAAGCTGAGCACGAAGCTCAGCGAGGCGACCACGATGCAGACCAGGCTGAAGCCGATGGCCAACGGGCTGCCGTCACGCAGACCGGTGTTGACGCCGAACAGCGCCAGCACCAGGTTGATCATCATGACGGCGAAGAGGCCGACCATCACCGCGATCATGCCCTTGACGAAGGCCGGGGTGGCCCGGATGACCTTCGCCTTGTAGAGCATCGCCATCAGGAAGAAGATGCCGAAGCTGGCCACGGCGGCCTGGAGCACGATGCCGTCGTAACGCGTCTCGAACGCCTTGCTGACCATGCCGACGAAGACACCCTCGACGACCGCGTACGCGATCACGAGCGCCGGGTTGGCCATCCGGGAGAACGAAATGATCAAGCCGAGGACCAGGCCGACCACCGCCGCGCCGATCCACGCGGTACCGACCAGCGCGTCGGGCACGAGCACCCAGGCGGCCGCGGCGGTGATGCCGAGGATGCCGAGCAGAGCGACCGTCTTGACGACCACGTCGTCGACGGTCATCGGCGCCACGGTCGGCGGCGCGGCCGGGTAACCGGCCTGGGACGGGTACTGCTGGGGAATGCCGGGCTGTCCGTACGGCCCGGCCGGGGCGTACCCGGCGGAGCGCTCCCGCTCGGCCGCTTGGCCGAGCCGGGCGAGCACCGGGTTCGAGGTCTTCACTGTCTGGCCTCCCTCAGGGGGTCGTTTGCACGTGAACGTGCCCTCCAAGAGTAGACGGCACACCCAAGTCCTGGAGATCACGAATGAGAATGTGTGAGTCGGCCGGTGCCCGGGGCGGGGGTCGAACCCGCACGCCTTTCGGCAGCCGCTTTTAAGGCGGCCGTGTCTGCCTTTCCACCACCCGGGCGAGTGGCACCGGCGCGCCGACACGCCTGGTGCAGTGTCACCGTAGCCGGTCTGCGGCGACCCGGCGTACCCCGCCGGCCTGGCCGCACTAGGGTCGATGCCGTGAGCAGCGCAGCCCCCACGGCCCCCGACGCCGCGCCTGAGCAGGCATTCCGCCTCGCCGATCAGGTCAACCGCCGACCCCGGGCCACCCGGCTGCTGGCCGCCGTCCGCCGCCACCGGGCGGACCTTCTGGCCGCTCTGATCTTCGCGGTGCTGGCCGGCTGGCTCACCCACGGGCTGTGGCCCGACCCGGGCGCCCGCATCCTGGCGCTCAACCCGGAGGACCAGACCCTCTACGAGTGGTTCCTGGCGGTGGACGCCCGCGCGCTGCTCGGAGACTTCGACCTGCTCACCGACCGGCTCAACGCTCCCGACGGTGTGAACCTGATGGCCAACACCACGGTGATCGCCCTCGGCGTCCTCTTCGCGCCGGTCACCCTGCTGCTGGGCGCACCTGTCACCTTCGCGCTGCTCGCCGCCGGCAACCTCGCCGGCACCGCACTCGCCTGGTACCTGCTCTTCCACCGGACGCTGCGCGTCCGCCGGGTGGCCGCCGCACTCGGCGGCGGGCTGTGCGGATTCGGACCCGGCATGGTGTCGCAGACCAACAGCCACCTGCACATGACCGCCCAGTGGCTGGTGCCGGTGATCGTCTGGCTGGTGGTGCGGCTGCTCCGGGCGGCCGACCCTGGGCCCGGCACCCCCGACCAGGCCGGCAATACCCGAGCCACCGGGCCGGACCGTCGTCGGCTGTTCACCTCCGCGGCGGGGCTGGCCGGCGCGATCAGCGCGCAGGTCTTCATCGGCGAGGAGGTGCTCTTCCTCGCCGCGATCACGCTGCTGGTGATGGCGATCAGCTACGCCGTGGCAGACCGGGACCTGGCCCGTCGGGCGCTCCCCGGGTTCGCCGGCGGCTTGGCGATCGCCGCCGGGCTCGCCCTGCTGGTGCTCGGCTACCCGCTGTGGTTCCAGTTCGCCGGGCCACAGGGAGTCGCCGACGGGATGTTCACCCCGGCCTACTTCTCCGCCGACCTGAGCAGTTGGTGGACGCTCTCCCCACTGTCGGTGGCCGGCAGCGACGAGTCCGCCCGGCTGACCACCGGCCCCGCCGAATACAACACGTTCCTCGGCTGGCCACTGCTGCTGGTCACCGCGGTCTGCGCGATCTGGGCCGGGCGACGCCGGCTGGTCTTCGCCTGCGTCGCGGCGGGCCTGGTGATGGGGGCGCTCTCGCTCGGCCCCGAGGTGGTGCTCGGCGGCACCAGGACGGCGATCCCCGGCCCGTACGCCCTGATCGGAGGGCTGCCGGTGGTGGACGGGGCGTTGCCGATGCGGTTCGCGCTGACGTTGCTGCCGATCGTCGCGACGCTGCTGGTGCTCGCGGTCGACCGGGCCCTGCGCAGCTCCGGTCGGGCACGGCGGCTGGTGCCCCTGGCCGTCGGAGTGGCGCTGCTGCCGATCTTCCCGACCCCCCTGCCGACCGCCGGACGACCCGCCGTACCGGAGTTCATCACCGGCGGCCACTGGCGGCAGTGCGTACCTCCGGGCGGGGTGCTGGTCCCGGTGCCACTGCCCACCCCGAAGGAGCCCTGGCCGATGCGCTGGGCGACCGCCGCCGGCGCCGGTTTCGGGCTGCCGGAAGGCTTCTTCATCGGCCCGTACGGGAGGGGTGGCACCGCGGCGATGGGCACCTTCAAACAGCCCACCTCCGCGCTTCTGGCGGATGTCGCACGGCGCGGCGACCAGCCGGCCATCGGCGACGAGCAGCGCCGCCAGGCCGTTCGCGACGCCGACTTCTGGGGCGCCTCCTGCGTGGCGCTCACCGACGACGCACCCCACGCGGAAAGCCTGCGCGCCACCCTGGAGCAGCTCTACGGCCCACCCACCCGCATCGCCGACGCGTGGACGTGGCGGGTCTAGACACCAAAAACCCCGCCGATCTTGCACTTTCTGCCCGGACAAAACGCACCAGAAGGCGCATCACGACATCCGAAAGTGCAAGATCGACGGGGTTGGCGTCGGTCTCTGGTCAGACGCGGGGCGCGCCGACCGGCTGGGAGGCCTCGACGAACTCCTCGCGCGGGTCGTGCAGCTGACCCAGAGCGACCACCTCACGCTTGAGGAAGAACGCCAGCGACCAGTCCACCACCACGCGGACCTTCCGGTTGAACGACGGGATCCGGCTCATGTGGTACGTCCGGTGCATCACCCAGGCCGGCCAACCGGTCATCTTGATCCCGTACACCTGGGCCACGCCCTTGTGCAGGCCGAGGCTCGCCACACTGCCGACGTGCTTGTGCTTGTAGTTCACCGGCTCGCGACCCCGGATCACGGCCGCGATGTTGTCGGCCATCCGGGCGGCCTGGCGCACCGCGTGCTGAGCGCTCGGCGAGCAGAAGTTGCCCGGCTCCTTGGTCAGGTCCGGCACGGCGGCGCAGTCCCCGGCGCTCCAGGCACCCTCGAGCACCTGGTCACCGTCGACCACCTGGAGCGTGGGCAGGCAGGTGATCCGTCGACGGTCGTCGCGCGGGAAGTCGGTCGAGTCCAGCATCGGCGACGGCTTCACGCCGGCCGTCCAGACGATCGTGTCGGAGCGGAAGCTGTCACCGTCGGAGAGCTTGACCACCCCGTCGACGCAGGACTCGAGGCGGGTGTCCAGCCGGATGTCCATGTTGCGCTTCAGCAACTGCTGCACGGTGTACGCACCCATGTCCCGGTCGACCTCGGGCAGCACCCGCTGAGTGGCCTCGACCAGCACCCAGCGGACCTCGTCCTGCTTGAGCTCCGGGTAGTAACGCAGGGCGTCGCGAGCCATGTCCTCCATCTCGGCGAGCGCCTCGATGCCGGCGTACCCACCGCCGACGAAGGTGAAGGTCAGCGCCGAACGGCGGACGTCCGGATCCGGCGTGGCGGCCGCCACGTCGAGCCGATCCAGCACGTGATTGCGCAGGTAGATCGCCTCGCCGATGGTCTTGAACCCGATGCCCTGCTCGTGCAGACCGGGGATCGGCAGGGTGCGGGAGACCGAACCCGGAGCCACGATCACGTGGTCGTAGGTGATCTCCCGGGCCGGGCCACTGATCGGCTGCACGGTGGCCACCTTGCGGTCATGCTCGATCCGCGTGACCGTGCCGGCCACCATCTTGCACCGGCGCAACTCCCGCCGCAGCGGCACCACTGAGTGCCGCGGGGAGATGTTGCCCGCCGCCGCCTCGGGCAGGAACGGCTGATAGGTCATGTGCGGTTGGGGGTCAACCACCATGACCTCAGCCTCACGGGAGCTGAGCTTCTTCGACAGGCGCAGGGCCGCGTACAGACCGACGTGCCCGGCACCAACCACAAGGATCCGCTTCGGATTCACGTTGTCTATCTTTCCCCGGCCGGCTCAGGTAATCCCGCTCGCGCCCCCCATCTGTGACGGAGCACAACCCATGTGACCTGCGTAACCCTCAAGTCGCGGTGGTCACCGACGCCGCAGCAGCCAGCCCAGCAACACTGACATCCCCACCGCCACCAGCAGCCCCAGCACTGTCACCGACTGGTATCCGGCGCCCCCACCCGTCCCCGTCGCCTGCAACAACAGCACGCCGAGCACGGCGGAACCCAACAGCACGGCGGCCGACCGCACCAACCAACGGGTGATCAACTCGGGGTCCACCCTCGCGTCATAGGGCAGCAGCGCGGCCAGCGCGCAGAGGGTGTGACCCAGGTAGAGCAGGGCCGCGACGGCGAGCAGCCGCCAGAGGGCGACCGGACGGCCGTACCCGTCGGTGGCGAGCAGCCAGCCGCCGACCGTGACCAACGCCGTGAAGGTCGTCCAGACCCTGCGCGGCCCGAACGCGGGCAACAGGGCAGCCACCGCCAGGAAGAAGATCGGCCGGCCGGAAAGCACCTCCGCGGGAAACGCCAGGGCGAACCCGGCAAACACGATGACGAAGATCCCGGCCCGGACCAGCAGCGGGGCCACGCTGACGCGAGCGACGGCGTACTGCACCGCCCGAACCCGCTCCACGACAGCGCTCACCGCACCCGCCTTCCGTTCGCGACTGCGGGGCTCGCAAGCTCACTCCTCGCGCTCACCGCACCCGCCTTCCGTTCGCGACTGCGGGGCTCGCAAGCTCACTCCTCGCGCTCACCGCACCCGCCTTCCGTTCGCGACTGCGGGGCTCGCAAGCTCACTCCTCGCGCTCACCGGCCACCCACCCTCGGGGCCGTCGCCAACCGGGCCACGTCCCGCAACACCTGGTCCAGGCTGCCGGCACCGGCCCAGCGCACCACCGGTACACCGTGCTCCCGGAGCTGCCCGATCATGATCTCCCGGTCCAGGCGCCACAGCCGGTACGCCACCTCGGCCCAACCCCGGTCCTTCGGCGACGCCAGGTCGGTAGGCAACGTGTCGACCGCCACCACGAACCGCCCACCGCGGGCCAACCGGGCGAGCATCTGCGCCGACCGTTCGTCCAGCAGCGGGGTGAGCACCACCACCAACGCGTCCGAGGAGAGCAACTGCGGGCCGAAGACCTGGTCGTACGGTTCGTGCGCGGACGGGTGGACCCGGACGTCGAGCAACCACTCCAGGACGGTCAGGTACTGCCGCCGCCCGGCGGCCGGCCGGAGCCGGCGAGCGGCCGGCCCGTACTCCAGCAGCGAGACCCGATCACCACGGTGCAGGTAGTGCTCGGCGATCGCGGCGGTGGCCCGGACGGTGGTGTCCAGCACCGAGGCGGCGCCGTCCACCCCACCGGAGCGGCCGGCCTCGGCGAGCACGTCGAGCAACACCACCACCTCCGCGTCCCGGTCGGAGAGGGTGGCGGCCACGTGCAGCTGCCGGGCCCGCAACGAGACCCGCCAGTCGATCCGGCGCAGCCGGTCCCCCGGGGCGAAGACGCGTACGCCGGCAAGCTCACCGCCCTCTCCCGGTCGGCGAGAGTGGTGCGCCCCGACCAGGCCGGCGGCGCGGGGCATCGCCTCGACCGCCTCGAACGGCTCGGTACGGGGGTACACCCGCACCCGGACCGGCTCGGTGATCACCGCCCGGGAGACCAGCAGACCCCCGGCCGTGGCGACCCGGGCACCGGCGGGGCCGACCGGGTGCCGGCCCCAGCGCAGGGCCTTGCCGGCCACCCCCAGGTCCACCGCGGCGCCGATCGGCACCGACGTCACGAACGGCCGGTCCGCGACGGAACGACGCCCGCCGAAGCCCTGCGTCGTCGCACCGGTTTCCGGGGTGGCGCTCGGCGGCCCGGAGTCGACGACCTCGTCGCGGGCGAAGCCGGCCCGCTCGATCCGCAGCCACGGCGACACGCGGGTACGCATCACCACCAGGTCGTAGTCGACAGTGTCCGGGTTGCCGACGCTCACCGCCGCCGCCACGTCACCGCCCTCGACCAGCGGCCCACCGTCACCCTGGGTGATCCACACCTGTGGCAGTGCCGTGGGCCGGCGACGCAGCGCGTACGCGGTGCCCAACGCGAACGGGGCCGCGAGCACGATCAGGTCCACCCTGCCCAGCAGCACACCGGCCACCAGCAGCAGACCGGCGAGCAGCACCGCGCGGCCGAGCGCCGGGGTGGGCGCCCAGCCGGCAGCCGGTTCCGCTTCGGTGTCCCTCGGCACGGTCGGTCCGGTCATCAGTGCCGGGGCCCGCCGGCGGCGTAGCTGGGCAGCGCGCCACTGGCCGGGGCGGGAGTCGCCTCCAGCACCTCGCCCACCACGAACGCCGGATCGACGCGCCGCAACCACATCTCCGGGCGTAGGGTGATCCGGTGGGCCAGCGCGGGCGCCGCCACCGACTTGACGTCCTCCGGCACCACGTAGTCCCGTCCGCCGAACACGGCACGGACCCGGGCCAGCAGCAGCAGCGCCAGCGAACCGCGAGGTGAGGCACCGACCAGCACCGACGGGTGTTCCCGGGTGGCCGCGGTGAGCGACACGATGTAGCGGCCGATGGAGTCCTCCACCACCACGTCCTCCAGGGCGGCCTGCATGGCCCGCAGCGTGGCCGCGTCGACCACCGCCTTGATGTCCGCCTCCTCCCGGCGACGGCTCATCCGACGGCGCAGCACCTCCCACTCCTCTTCGTGCTGCGGATAACCGAACGAGACCCGCAGCAGGAACCGGTCCAGCTGCGCCTCCGGCAGCGGGTAGGTGCCCTCGTACTCGATGGGGTTGGCGGTGGCCAGCACGTGGAACGGCTCGTCGAGCTTGTAGGTCACACCCTCGACCGACACCTGCTTCTCCTGCATCGCCTCCAGCAGCGCGGACTGGGTCTTCGGCGGCGTCCGGTTGATCTCGTCGGCGAGGAGCAGGTTGGTGAAGACCGGACCGGCCCGGAAGGTGAAGTCACCGTTGCGCTGGTCGTACAGGAACGAGCCGGTGACGTCGGCGGGCAGCAGGTCGGGGGTGAACTGCAACCGACGGAAGTCCAACCCGAGGGCCTGGGCGAACGAGCGGGCGGTGAGTGTCTTACCGAGCCCCGGCAGGTCCTCCAGGAGCACGTGCCCGCCCGCGAGGATGCCGGCGAGGACCAGCTCCAACGCGTCCCGTTTGCCGACCACGACGGTGCCGACCGCGTCCAGGACCGCCCGAGCCAGGTGCCCGACCTCGGCGGGGGCAATGCTCCGGTCCACGTCGTTCATCAGATGCTCTCCAGTTCGGCGACGATCACCGCGAGGTCGCGCGGCGACGGGGTGCGGCGAGGCGGGGTCTCCAGGAACGTCCACAGGCGGTCACCCAGCAGGACGCGGGCGCGCGCGGGATCTGACTCACGGGTTACGCCGTGCTTCAGCCGCAACCGCTCGTCGGCCAGCTCACCGATCCGGGGCAGGACCACCTCGGTGAAACGTTCGGTTCGGTTCGAGGACCAGTCCAGGGGCCGTTCCCACTGGTTGATCGCGCCACGCAGCGCGTCCCGGGCGCCCCAGTTGTAGCTGCCCTCCTCCTCGCCCGCGCCGGCCCGGCGAGCCGGCGGCGGCGGGGGTGGCGGCGCGAGCAGGGCGGTGACCCGGCGGACCGCCAGCACGGCGAGCACCCCGGCGATCAGTACGGGAAGCGAGACCTGGAGGCCCACCGCGCGGAGGCCGACCAGCAGGACAGCCACCACCGCGGCGGCCCACGCGAGCGAGCGCAGCACCGGACGCCATCGGGACGGGCGCGCCTGCGGACCGGCCGGCGCGGCCTCCTCCTCGAACGCGAGCAGATCGTCGATGCTGGTGCTGCTCATGAGGTCACCACCGCGGTGAGCTCTCCGCGCAGCCGGCCGAGCGCGGCGCGGGCCTGGTCCCGGGTGCGTTCGCCGACCGGGTGGGTGGCGTACCGGGCCTCCCGGTAGACGTGCGCGAACTCGGCCAGCACGTCGGTGCTGGCGATGGCCGGCACGCCCGCCGCAGGGTCACCCTGCAACAGTCGGCTGACCAGGTCGGTGGGGGTGTCTCCGGCGAGCCTCGGCACGCCGGCCGCGGCGGCGGTCTCCTCCAGGCGCACCCAGCAGGCGATCACCGCCACCCGGGGGTCGGTGTCCCGGTCGTCGAGCTCCACCAGGCCGGCGTCGAGGGCGGCGACCACCTCGCGGGCGGTGCCCTCGGCGGTACTGCGGGCCCGCTGCGCCGGTAGTGCCCGGGTGGTGCGGCGCAGCGCGCCCCGGATCAAGACCCAGCTGAGGTAGCCGAGCGCAGCGAGGATGGCCAGACCGAGCAGGACCACAGCCACCGTGCCGACCCACTGCGGGATGTGCGCCTGGGTGGCCTCGCCGGCGTCGCGGGGCTCGATCGGGATGGACGGCGACGGCTCAACGGTCGGGTACTCGGGAACCCAGGGAACGTTGTCCGCGGCCGGCGGGATGCGACTGGCCCCGATCGACGAGTGAGCGGACGCCAGCGCGGCACCGGTGAGCAGGGCGGCGACCGCGCCGACCGGCCACCACCGGCGGAGCAGGCCGAGCGCCGGCCGCAGCACACCCGGCTCGGCGGACGGTACCGGTGTGGGCGGGCGTGTTCCCTCTGTCATCGCCACCACCCCACGCGTCGTCTCAGTCCACTCCGGCCAGCTGTTTAGCCTGGCCGAAGACGTCGTCCAACATCCCTGGTGTCAACCGCCCGGTGAAGGTGTTCTGCTGACTGACGTGGTAGCAGCCCAGCAAGTCCGGAGCGTTCGTGCCGGACCAGTGTGCCCCATGACCGAACGCCGGTCGCGGGCTGGGCGGGCGCTGCCCGTACACCGCGCGGAGCACCGGCCACCAGGCGGCCCAGGCGAACGCGCCCAGCGCGACCACGACCCGCAGCGTGGGCCGGATCAGGGTGACCTCACGGTGCAGCCAGGGTGCGCAGGTGTCGCGTTCCACCGGGGTCGGCTTGTTGTCCGGAGGCGCACACCGGACGGCCGAGAAGATCCGCAGGTCACGCAGGTTGAGCCCGTCGTCGGCGGCGACGCTGGTCGGCTGGTTGGCCAGCCCGGCCCGGTGCAGCGCGGCGAACAGCACGTCACCCGACCGGTCGCCGGTGAAGATCCGGCCGGTGCGGTTGCCACCGTGCGCGGCGGGCGCCAGCCCGAGGATGGCGATCCGCGCGTCACCGGTGCCGAGGCCCGGCACCGGCCGACCCCAGTACTCCTGGTCGCGGAAGGCGGCCCGCCGGGTGCGGGCGACCTCCTCCCGCCATTGGACCAGCCGCGGGCAGGCGAAACAGTCGCTCACCGCCGCGTCGAGGTCGGCCAGGTCGGTCGCCCGCGCTGCGCGGGCGACCACCTGTGCGGGGGTACGCGTCTCAGCCAAGCTTGGCCCGGAAGAGTTCCAGGGTGCGGGCCCAGGCGCTGGCGGCGGCGCGCTGGTCGAACGCCTCCGGCCGGTCGTCGTTGAAGAAGGCGTGCGAGGTGCCCGGGTAGTCGTAGAGGTGGCAGTCGCCGCCCGCCTCCTCGATGGCCCGACGAGCGGTCTGTACGCCCTCGTGGGCGGAGGTGCCGTCCTCTTCGGAGCAGTGGATGACCGCTGCCTTGCCGGCGTAGTCGGCCCAGTCGGGGCGCATCGACTCCCAGGGGAGCACGGGATAGAAACCGGCGGTCGCGACGATCCGCTCGGAGATGGTGGCCGACCAGAGGGCCAGGCTGCCACCGGCGCAGAAGCCCACGGCACCGACCTTACCGGTGACCTCGGGCCGCCCGGCGAGATAGTCGGCCGCTCCGGCGATGTCCTTCGCCGCCTCGTCCATCCGCATCGCCAGCAGGAGCCGCTGCGCCTCGTCCGGCTCGCTGGTCGTCTCACCGTGGTAGAAGTCCGGGGCGAGGGCCACGAAACCGGCCTCGGCGAACCGGTCCGCCACCGACCGGATGTGCGGGACGAGACCCCACCATTCCTGAATGACGATGACGGCAGGGCTGGCCGTGCCGCTGGCGGGTATCGCGAGATACCCCTCGCTCGTGCCCCCGTTGCTGCGGTAGCTCACCATTTCGCCCATGGGCCGTCCTCCTAGCGGTCAGTCATCGTTGGCTGGTCGCCCAGTGGTCCTACGTGCCGGTAGCCTGCCACGCCACGCGGCCGTCGGGAAGACGCCGGAACAGTGGCATTCACCTCCTGTTAGCCCCCCGTTGACTCCGGGTACGCCGACGGCGGCGGGGTCTGCTCCCGCCGCCGTCGATGCCGAGCTACCGCTGTGGTCAGACCTTCTTGGTCAGGCAGAGCACGTAGCCCGTCTTGCCCGGCTCGATGCTGGAGAAGACGTACCCCTCCTCGCCCTCCTTGAAGAACTGGGTGCAGGTGGTGTCGGCCTTGGCCTGAGCCTCGCTCTGGCCGTCCACCCGACCGACCACGCTGTACGCCGCGTCGGTGGAGGTGCACTCGACGACCTTGGCGCCGTCGACCTCCTCCTGCTCGGTGCCGGTGATCTCGGGCAGCTCGGCGATGCAGTCGCCGGTCTTGGCGGCTGCCGTCTCGTCCTTGTTGAAGTAGTTGCCGATCGCCGAGGCGACACCGAACTTCAGGCCGGCGATGACGACGACGGCGAGGACCGCACCGACGATGCCGATGGCCTTCTTCGCACCGGACTTCTCCGCCTTCGGCTCGGCCGCCGGCTGCTGCTCGGAAGCCGGCTGCTGCTCGGGCGTCTGCGGCTGCTCGGCGGCCGGCTGCTGCTCGGGCGTCTGCGGCTGCTGCTGCGGCGCGGCAGGCTGCGGCGCGGCCGCTTGCGGCGTCTCGACGGCCGGCTCAGGGGTTGCGGCGTCGGGCGCGGGGGGCGGTGCGACCTGCTCTGGCACGGGGGTTCCTTCCGAGGGGTTGATGAGCAGACGACACCGTAACGATCATTGATTTCCGGTGCCGTCCCGCTCGCCTCGTCCGTTCAGCTATTTCCCAGCTTCACCCACATGATCCAGTTCACATCTCGGCTCAGCCCGTCGGGGTGGGAGTTGGCGTGGGGGTTGGCGTTCCGCTCGGCGGCAGGCCGGTGGCCGTACCGGTCGGCAGCGGCGTTCCGGTCTCCCCGGGTGTACCGCTCGGGTCCGGCGTGCTGGCCGGGTCCGGCGTGCTGGCCGGTGATGCGGGTGGAAGGGGCGCGCCCGGTGCGCGGGGCACGAAGGGCGCCTGCTCCGGGCAGTACGGGTACGCCCGCACCGTCGGCTTGTCGTAGACGTCTTCCGCGCAGTCCGGGTAGCCGAGTCGGATCGGATTGCCGTTCTGGTCGAAGAGCCGGGCGTTCTCCACCAGACGGCCCTCGCTGTCGTAGACGAAGACATCCCTGACCCGGTCGTACTGGCTGTCGACAGCGGTCTGGTCGTAGCCGTAGTCGCCGTAGCGCATCCGGTCCTCGGCCTGGATCAGCGCGGCGAACGCGAAGACCACCAGCACCACGCTGGCGACCTGCACGACCGAGCGCGGCCAGCGGGTCAGCTGGGCCGAACGGCGACCGATCCAGATGGAGCCGAGCACGAAGCCGATCAGCATGATCAGGCCGGCGAGCAGCTCACCGCCGAACCTCGGCAGTAGCCCGAATTCGCCACCGGTGGTGATCACCGTGACCAGCATCGCCGCCAGATAGCCGCGCAGCACCCACCAGGCCGGGCGCAACAGTCGGAGGAAGTCGCTGGCCGTCTCGTACCCCAGGGGTGGGCCGAGCCGGGTGTCCATGGTGCGCAGCCGGCCGCGGACCCGGGCCATCGCGCTCGCCACCCGCTGGTCGAGGTTGCGCCCGCTGCCCGGCGCGGCGCCGGCCGCGGCGCGCAGCTCGGCGGCGTACGTCTCGGGCTCGCCCAACCGCTCGACCAGGGTGCCCTCGGCCTCGGCGGCGACCTCGGTGAGGTGGTCGGCGAGATCCTCGGTCAACTCGTCGCGTTGCCCGGGCGGCAGGTCGGCCAGAGCGGCCCGGACCCGCGCCACATAGTCGGTGATCTCCTGCTCCGCGACGGTCATGCCGCCATCCCCCGATCGTCGAGCAGACTGTCCATTGTGGTGGCGAACGAGCGCCAGAGCTTGCCGGAGCGGGTCAGCTGGTCACGCCCCGCGGCGTTGAGTGAGTAGTACTTGCGGTGCGGGCCGGATTCGCTCGGCACGACGTAGGTGGTGAGCAGGCCGGCGGCGAAGAGGCGGCGCAGCGTCCCGTAGACCGAGGCGTCACCGACCTCCTCCAGGCCGGCCTCGCGCAGCCGGCGCAGGATGTCG
Organism: Micromonospora arida; assembly: GCF_003857035.1. GTDB lineage: Bacteria > Actinomycetota > Actinomycetes > Mycobacteriales > Micromonosporaceae > Micromonospora > Micromonospora arida. Next base: position 173 of record NZ_QGSY01000190.1, on the reverse strand, counting down.
TAACCGTAACCGTCCTCCTCTCGGAGCACGGCCAGGACGGCCAGATCGAGCACGCCCTTCAACAACTGTGTGGTGTCCACGCATTGCACACTAGTGCGCAATGCGCGGTACCGTCAACGCGATGGCTCCGACACGCGGGGCGGGGCAGGCGCGGGGCAGGCGCGGGGCAGGCG
>NZ_QGSY01000246.1 GCF_003857035.1 Micromonospora arida | reverse complement strand
TCGTTATGCCTGGTATGTCAGGATTGTCGGGACAGGAAGTGCAAGATCGCGGGGGCTGAGAGGGCCTGGGTTTAGTCCTTGATCTGGTAGGTCGGGCGGATCACCGCTCGGGCCAGGGTGTGGAACGTCAGGTTGAAGCCGACGTAGGCGGGGCTGGCGTCCGGGGTCAGGTCCAGGCGGTCGACGTCCAGGGCGTGCACAGCGAAGACGTACCGGTGCGGGCGGTCGCCGGCCGGCGGAGCCACCCCGCCGTAGCCCTGCTCGCCGTAGTCGTTGCGGACCGAGAACGCCCCGCCGAGGTCGGTGCCCGCCGCGCCACCGGCCCCGGTGGGCAACTGGGTGACGTTGGCCGGCACGTTCACCAGCACCCAGTGCCAGAACCCGCTGCCGGTCGGCGCGTCCGGGTCGTAGCAGGTCACCGTGAAGCTCTTCGTCTCGGCGGGAAAATCCGACCAGGTCAGCTGCGGCGAGACGTTGTCGCCCCCGGTGCTGCCATGCGCGTGCCGGGCGTCCATCGGCTCGCCGTTCTGCACGTCGTCACTCGTCAGCGTGAACGAGGGCACCGTCGGCAGCAGCTCGTACGGGTCCGGGGCGATCGGTCGTTCCAGGGTCATGGGGACGCGTCCTTCCGATGTGCGGAGATACCAGCCCCTTCTTACCCCGCCACGGCCCTCTCGACGACCGGAAGCGCGCGCTGACCGACTGTGGTTTCGCGGAGCTACGTTTGAGTTCGGGCAACGTTCCGCAGGGGGACATCGTGGCCGGCATCTGGAGGGACTTCGTGGTGGCCGTCGTCACCGCGTTCCGCCGCCGGGACGAGCAAGCCATCGCCGACGAACGCCGACGCGCGGTCGAGCGATTGGCCGAGGAGACGATCCGCCGGGAGCGGCAGGCCACCGACCCGCCGGAGTGACCGGGACGCGAGGTGCCGACAGGCACCACCCCACCCGCGCCAGATCCACTCGACATTCAGGAAGTCGCGGCATCCGCGCGGCCGTAACACCCCGACTTCTTGGAAGTCGAGTGGATCAAAATGGGCGGAGGGTGTGGGATTCGAACCCACGAAGACATCGCTGCCTTACCGGTTTTCAAGACCAGCGCCATCGGCCACTAGGCGAACCCTCCTTGGCCGTCACCCGTGGGCGTACGGCCACGCATAGTCTGCCACGGCTCGCTCCGGACGGCCCGGCGTCCCTCCCCGGTGCGCCGGCCAGCCAGTCTGCCGTGTCCACTGTGGGCTGGAGGGTGCGCCTGCGGCACCCGGTGAGATCGGGAAGACTGGGCCCATGCGAGCCATCACGATTCCGCAGCCCGGTGGACCCGACGCGCTGGTCTGGGCCGAGGTGCCCGACCCGGAGCCGGGCCCCAACGAGGTGATCGTGGACGTGCGGGCCAGCGGGGTCAACCGCGCTGACCTGCTGCAACGGCAGGGGCACTACCCGCCACCGCCGGGCGCGCCCGCGTACCCCGGGTTGGAGTGCTCTGGGGTGATCACGGAGGTTGGCGCGGAGGTCGCCGGGTGGGCGGTCGGGCAGCAGGTTTGCGCGTTGCTGGCCGGCGGCGGGTACGCGGAACGGGTGGCGGTCCCCGCCGGGCAGTTGCTGCCGGTGCCGGCCTGCGACCCGGTCGACGCTGCGGCGCTGCCCGAGGTGGCCTGCACGGTCTGGTCGAACCTGGTCCAGGTGGCGCGGCTCGGTGCGGGCGACACGCTGCTGGTGCACGGCGGCGGCAGCGGGATCGGCACGTTCGCCGTGCAGCTCGGGGCGGCCCTCGGCGTGACAGTGCTGACCACCGCGCGGGAGGGCAAGCACGCCCGGCTGCGTGAGCTGGGCGCGGCACACCTGATCGACTACCGGGAGCAGGACTTCGTCGAGGAGGTCCGGCGGGTCACCGACGGGCGCGGCGTGGACGTCATCCTCGACATCATGGGTGGGTCCTACCTGGGGCGGAACGTCTCCGCGCTGGCCACCGGCGGTCGACTCGTGGTGATCGGGATGCAGGGTGGGCGCAAGGCCGAGTTGGATCTCGGCGCGCTGATGACCAAGCGGGCGAGCGTCACGGCGACGTCGCTACGGTCCCGTCCGCTCGCCGAAAAGGCAGAGATCGTCCAGGGCGTACGGGACGAGGTGTGGCCGTTGGTCGAGACGGGCCGGATCCGGCCGATCGTGGACCGGCGGCTGCCGATGACCGAGGCGGCGCAGGCGCACCGGCTCGTCGAGTCGAACGACCACTTCGGCAAGGTGCTGCTCACCCGCCCGCCGGGTGGCGGGTCGGCCGTCAGCTGAGCCAGCCTGCCGGGTGGCCGTCAGTTGAGCGAGCCTGCCAGCGTCGGGTCGTCCGTCGGTCGGGGCAGCACCAGCCGGGCGCCCGGGCCCTCGCCGGCGAGCGTGTCCTCCGGGTTGTTGAGCGTGCAGCGCTGCAAGGACAGGCAGCCGCAGCCGATGCAGCCGTCCAGGTCGTCGCGGAGCTTGGTGAGCAGCCGGATCCGCTCGTCCAGCCGGCTGCGCCAGCTCGCCGAGAGCCGCGCCCAGTCCTGCGGGCTCGGGGTGCGGGCCTCGGGGAGCGAGTCGAGCGCCTCCCGGATCTCGTCGAGCGAGACGCCGACCTGCTGGGAGATCCGGATGAAGGCGACCCGCCGCAGCTCGGCGCGGGCGTACCGGCGCTGGTTGCCGCCGGTGCGGTCGGCGCGGATCAGCCCGAGTCGCTCGTAGTAGCGCAGCGCCGACGGTGCCACCCCGGAGCGGGCGGACAGTTCACCGATCGTCAGTAGATCCGGCATCACCAGGTCCTTGAGTTGAAGTGCACTTCAACTCACACAGTAGTGGCATGACCACCACACTGCCCACCGACAGCAGCGCCCGACTGCCCGGGCTGATCCGACGACTGACCGGCGACGAGAAGCACGCGCCGAGCGCCCATTCCACCGTCGACGTGCTCCAGGTGCTCTACGACCGCGTGCTGCGGGTCACCCCCGACACCGCCGACGACCCGGAGCGGAACCGGTTCCTGCTCTCCAAGGGCCACGGACCCGCCGCCTACTACGCGGTGCTCGCCGCGCACGGCTTCATCCCGGACGCCTGGCTCGACGACCTGGCCGGGACGGAGAGCCGGCTCGGCCACCACCCGGACCGACTCCTGGTGCCCGGGGTCGAGATCGGCTCCGGCTCCCTCGGGCACGGGCTCGGGCTGGCCGTCGGCACCGCGCTCGGCCTGCGCGCCCAAGGGCTGCTCAACCCCCGGGTGTACGTGCTGCTCGGCGACGCCGAACTGGACGAGGGATCCAACCACGAGGCGATCGCGTACGCGGGAGCGACCAGCCTGGACAGCCTCACCGCGGTCGTGGTCGACAACTCGTCGGCCAGCCACGGTTGGGCCGGTGGCATCGCCAGCCGGTTCACCGTCAACGGCTGGACCGCCGACACCGTCGACGGCCGGAACCACGAAGCCCTGTACGCGGCGCTGACCGGGGGTCGACCACGACACCCGCACCTGGTGGTCGCCCGCATCGAGAGCAAGGGATGACCGACATGCGTACCGCCTTCATCGACACCACCACCGCGCTCCTCGACGAGGATCCGCGTACCGCACTGGTGCTGGCCGACATCTCGGCGAGCCAGTTCGCCTCGGCCGGCCACCGCCACCCGGACCGGGTGCTCAACGTCGGGATCCGGGAGCAACTGATGATCGGTGTGGCCGGCGGGCTCGCCCTGACCGGGCTGCGTCCGATCGCGCACTCGTACGCGACGTTCCTGGTGGACCGGGCGTACGAGCAGATCAAGTTGGATCTGGACCACCAGGGCGTGGGCGCAGTCCTGGTCAGCATCGGCGCGTCGTACGACGGGTCGGCTGAGGGCCGCACCCACCAGTCACCCGGGGACGTGGCGCTCTTCGACTCGCTCGGCGACGGCTGGACGGTTCGGGTGCCCGGCCACCCGGACGAGGTGGCGCCGCTGCTGCGCAACGCCGCGACCAGCGACGATCCGGTCTACCTGCGGCTCTCCGAGCAGCGCAACGCCGAGGCGTACCCGGACGCCACAGGGCTACGGGTGCTTCGGCGGGGCCTGACGAATGCGCCCCTCGTGGTGGCGGTCGGACCGATGCTCGACCCCACCCTTGCGGCGACCGAGGGAATGGACGTGACGGTGGCGTACACCCACACACCCCGGCCGCTCGACACGCCCGGGCTGCGGGCGCTCGCCAACACCGACGTGGTGCTGGTCGAGCCGTACCTGGCGGGAACGTCGAGCGCGCTCGTCAGCCGGGCGCTGGCGGACGTACCGCACCGGCTGCTCGCCCTCGGGGTGGGTCAGACCGACCTGCGACGGTACGGCGATCCGGCCGACCACGCCCGGTGGCATGGTCTGGACGCCGACGGCCTGCGGCGGTCGATCAGCGCGTTCCTGGGGTCAGTTGGCGGCTGAGACGGCGGGGCGGCGGCGAGCGCGCTCGCGCCCGAGGATCCAGATCGCCTCGACGCCGTCCTTCCAGGTGATCTTCTTGCCCTCTTCCCGGCCGCGCGCGCGGTAGCTGATCGGCACCTCGTACGGCCGGATCCGGCGACGCAGCAGCTTGCCGGTCACCTCGGCCTCCATGCCGAAGCCGCGCGAGCGCACCTCCAGCGACCGGTAGAGCGCCACCGGCATCAGCTTGAAGCAGGTCTCCAGGTCGCCGATGTACGAGTTGAACAGCACGTTGGCCGCCATCGTGACGCCCTTGTTGCCCATCACGTACCAGAAGCTGTAGGCACTGTGGCTGCCGAAGGTGCGATTGCCGTAGACCACCGTGGCACGACCGTCGAGCACCGGGTCGAGCAGCTTGGGGATGTCCTGCGGGTCGTACTCCAGGTCGGCGTCGAGGATGACCATGTAGTCCCCCTCTGCGCTGTCGACCGCCGTCTTGATAGCGGCACCCTTGCCGGCGTTGCGCTGGTGGGTGATGACCCGCAGGCGCGCGTCGTCGGCGCGACCGAGGACCTCGCCGGTGCCGTCGCGGCTGCCGTCGTCGACGACTACCAATTCGATCTCGCAGGGATAGTCCACCGCCAATGCCTGCTTGAGGGCATCCGCGATGCGTTCTTCCTCGTTGTAGACCGGCATGAGGATCGAGAGCTTCACGGGGATCTCCACGGTGGCGGCAACACGTCGGACATAGCCTAGCCTGGTTGGTTTGTTTACCACGTATCGCTACTGCTGGGCAGTCGGCGCGGCGGCTTCAGATCAATGGTGTTTACTTCCCGCCATGTCGGCTGCCGGCTCCCTGCTCGCGGCGGTTCCTGCCGCCGCGGTGCTCCTGCTCATCGTCGCGGCGATGCCACGCGAGGCTGGCGCGGTCGCACCGCTGCGGCTCGCCGTGGTGCGCGCCGTCCTGCTCAGCGGGGCGTACGCGGTGCTCGTCGTCGAGGTGCTCGGCGCGTCGCACGCGCTGACCCGAGGCGCGTTCACAGTCGCCTGGCTGCTCTTCCTGGTCGTGGCCGCGGCGGCGGCCGGTCTGAGCTGGCGAAGGGCGGCCCGCCTCGGGCAGCCGCCCGCCGCCGCACCGGTGCCGGTCAGCGCTGCGCCGGCAGTCAGCACTGCATCGCGGCCGGTGCCGGTCGGCGCGGTGGTGTCCGGTGGCGGACCCGACGTGTCCGCCCCGGCCACCGAGAGCGGTGCGCCCGCCCCCGCGCCGACCCGGGCTGGTCGGGGGTTCGCTGAGCTTCGTGCCGCAGCGGTCGACGCGTGGCGTACGGCCCGACCGGGTGAGCGGCTCCTCGCCGGCACAATCGGCGGGCTGGTCCTGGTGGAGCTGCTGGTCGCGCTGCTGGCCGAGCCGAACAACTTCGACTCGCAGACGTACCACCTGCCGAAGGTTGAGCACTGGGTGGCCCAGGGCGGCCTGGACTTCTGGCCCACCGCCATCCACCGGCAGGTGACCATCCCGCCCGGAGCCGAGTACCTGCTGCTGCACCTGCGCCTGCTCACCGGCGGGGACCACCTGCACAACCTGGTGCAGTGGGCGGCCGGACTGGTCTGCCTCCTGGTGGCCGCCCGGATCACCGCACAGCTCGGCGGCGGCCGGCGGGCCCAGTTGCTCACCGCGTTCGTGCTGGCGACCACGCCGATGGTGGTGCTCCAAGCGACCAGCACGCAGACCGACCTGATCTGCGCGGCGTGGGTGGCCTGCGCGGCGACCCTGGTGCTGGACGGGCTGAGTCGACGGACCGGCTGGGGCACGCTGCTCGGGCTGGGGGCGGCCACCGGGCTGACCGCGGTGACCAAGACCAGCGGCCTGATCGCGGTCGGCCCGCTGCTGGTGCTCTGGGGACTGGCCCAGTTGAGGCTGGTCCGGACCGATCAATCGACACCGGTGGGCCCGGCGACACCCGGTGGGGGTCGGCGGTCCTGGCCGGTCCGTGGGCTGGCCCGTACGGTCGGCGGTTCGGTGCTGATCCTGCTGGTCGCGGCCGTGGTGGTCGGCCCGTTCCTGGCTCGGGTGACCGCCGAGTTCGGGCACCCGCTGGGGCCGCCCCGGCTGCGCGAGTCCATCCCGATGGAGCGGCACGACCCGGCGTCGATAGTGGTCAACGCGCTGCGGATCGGGCACACCGCGTTCGACACGCCGCTGGCGCCGCTGCGTCGGGCCGCGGCCGAGGTGATCATCAGCGGCGCCGAGGCGATCGGGGTCGACCCGCAGGATCGGGCGATCACCTTCGGGCGGGAGCTGTTCCCGGAGCCGGCCTGGTATCCGGACGAGGACCGGGTGGCGTTTCCGCTGGCCGGAGCGCTGGCGGTGATCGGTGCGGTGATCGCGCTCGCCCGACCACGGCGGATCGCTCCCGAGCGGGCCGGGCCACTGCGGGCGTACGCCGTGGTGGTGCTGACCGCCGTGCTGCTGCACACCGCGATGATCAAGTGGCAGCCGTGGGGCAACCGGCTGCTGCTCTACGCCGTGGTGCTCGCCGTGCCCCTCGCCGGCCTCTGGCTGGACGCTCTCCTGCGCAACCGCGCGGGTGGGCGTCGAACGGTTGCCACCGTGGCCGCCCTCACCGTGCTGGCCACCTCGGCGCTGGCCGGGGTGCTCGCACTGTCGTACGGCTTCCCGCGCCGGTTGGTCGGCACTGGCTCGGTCTTCACCACCTCGGACTGGGACACCCGGTTCCTGCGTCGCCCGCAGTGGGCCGACGAGTTCCGCTGGGCGGCGACCGCGGTCCAGGACAGCGGTGCGCGGCGGATCGGGCTGGTGCAGCAGAACGACAACTGGGAGTACCCGTGGTGGCTGCTGCTGCGGCAACCCGACGGCGGCTCACCGGACCTGGTGGCGTTGCAGTCGGTACTGCCGGAACGGCCGCCGGCCGACCCTGCCTCGGTCGACGCGATCGTCTGCACCGGCAGTAAGGCGGCCTGCGCCAAACTCGTCCCGGCCGGCTGGCGGCTGGAGTTCCGCGGCTACGTCGGTTATGCCCTGCCGCCGGGCCGCTGAGCCAGAAGCTGGCCCGGCGGCCCCGTGGCGCTGCCGCGCCGGCCCGGATAGTCCGATCCGGGCGGTTCTGCATCCCGCGGGCAAGGACCTGAGGCGTATTCACATCTGTTGATCCGCACGTTACCGTCTGGTAACTCAATCGACGTCCCGCGATTGAGCCGAAAGGAGTGCGTCGATGCCTGCAATCCCCGCCAGGCCCGAACGTGCGACCCGACGACGAGCCATCACCCTCGCCGTCGCCGTCGCCGCTCTCGTCCTACCGATGCTCGCCGGACCGGCCACCCCCGCCACCGCCGCCGACCGCCCGAGCGTCCAACCACTTTCCGCCAACCTCGAAGCCATCCGGGCCGCCGAGGCGACCGCCCTCTACGGCAGTTCCGCCATCCGCCCGATCGAGCAACGCCGCACGGCGCTGATCACCATGGGCGACAGTCAGATCTCCGGCGAGGGCGTCGGCAACTACGTCCCCGGCACCCACCAGGACGGCAACTGGTGCGACCGCTCGTACGACCAGGCGGTGTTCCGCACCGGCATCCCGTCGGACGCGCGCTACAACATCGCCTGCTCCGGTGCCACCCCGTGGAACCTCATCGCCGGCGGCCCCACCCAGCACAACGAGCTCAACCAGGGCGACTACCTGGGGATCAAGGCGCGCAACACGCACGTGAAGCTGATCTGGGTGGTGGTCGGCGCGAACGGCGACGGCACGATCCAGTTCGGCCCGGTCGCCACCGACTGCGCAATCAGCCGGGTCTTCCTCCAGGGCACCTGCTACGCCGACTACACCGACCAGTGGACGATCCGCACCGACGGCAGTCGCCGCGCGGTGGCGGACGCCCTCACCGACATCCGGCAAACCATGACCAAGGCCGGCTATCTGCGGTCCGACTACGAACTGGTGCTGATGTCGTACCCCGGCCCGGCCAGCCCGGACGTCGAGGACAACCCGAACTTCCCCGGCTGGTACTCCGGCGGCTGCCTGCTCTACCTGGCCGACGCCGCGTTCGCCCGGAACAAGGCGGTGCCGCTGTTCGAGTCGGCGCTGCGGGCGGCGGCCACGCAGACCGGCACCCGTTATCTGGACGCCAGCCGGCTCTTCCACGGCCACGAGGTGTGCACCGACAACACCTCGGTCCGCGGCCTCAACATCGAGATCGGGATCTGGAACGAGAACGCCGCCCGGCAGTCGTTCCACCCCAACGCCCGCGGGCACGGCATGTTCGCCCAGTGCATCACCCAGTTCTGGAACTCCGGGCAGAACCAGGCCACCTGCGTCGACCCGGCCAGCACCGGCAGCGGCGTGCTCTACTCCGGCCTGATGCAGTTCAAGCAGTTGCGCAACCTGGCGACCAGCACCTGCGTCGACGGCAAGGGGTACGACTCCCGCAACGGCACCGCCCAACAGTCGTACGGCTGCCACGGCGGGCGCAACCAGGGATTCTGGTACGACTCGGCCAAGCGGTCACTGCACTCGGAGCTGTCCCACGACCGTTGCCTCGATGTCGCCGGCGGATCGATGACGGCCGGCGCCGCGGTCAACATCTACGACTGCAACGGCACCGCCGCGCAGCAGTTCGTCTTCGCCGGCAACCAGCTCAAGCCGGCCGCCGCCAGCAACCTCTGCGTGGCGTTCGACAGCCCGTCGTCGGGCGCTCCCCGGCTGCGGTTGGCCGCCTGTTCCAGCAGCACCCGGCAGCAGTGGTCGTTCGAGGCCCGTACCGCCGCCAACCCGGTCGGCTACGGTCACGACGACTTCATCGGCTCCCGCGTCTACTGACACCGGGAAAGGGGGCCCTGGCGTCGGCCGGGGCCCCCTTTCGCTCACTTGGCTCGGGGAACGAGGATGAGCCGGGCCACGCCCTTGTCGCCGTCCTTCGCGCCGGCGACGCCGAGCGTCGCGCCGACCTTGACCTCGCTCGGCTGCACTGTGGCCCGCCGCTCGACCACCCGCAGGTCGTCGCCGAAGGTCCACGTCATGGTGAAGCCGTCGGTGGACTTGACGGTCATCGAGTCGCCGTCGATCGCGGTCACCTCGCCGCGCTGCACGGCGACGGTCTGCGTACCGCCGTCCTTCGTCTTCACCACCGCCTCACCGTGCAGGGTGTTCTTGCGCAGCAGCACGCGGGCCTGGCGGCGCTTGCGCCACTCCTCGCCGCGCTTCTCCCGGGCCTTCTCCTTTGCGCTGGGGGACGCACCCGGCGTCGGCGTGGCCGGTGCGGCGACGGTCAGTACGTCCAGGTCGTCGGCGTCGAAGCCCATCGCGGCCAGCGCCTGACCCTCGACCCCCATGGCGGCGGCGACCTCGACGGCGACATCCCGGGCGGGCTGACTGGCCACCTCGGCCGCGCCGCAGCCGCTGACGCCGAGCGCGACCGCCGCGAGCAGTGCCGTGGTGCCGGTGGCGATACCCCAACGTGGCATGACTCTCCCTCTCTGTCAGTGGAGCCCTCAGCGTTCCCCGGAACGACGAGCGGAGCGTCAGGCCGATGTTCGGGTCAGGTAAGGATCACCGGGCAGCCGGACGGTGAAGGCGGCACCGCCCTCCGGCGCGTGCCCCGCGGCGATCTCCCCGCCCAACCGACGGACCAGCCCGGCGGCCAGCGCCAACCCCAGCCCGCTGCCCACCTTGCGCACGCCCCGGTACCGCTCGTGCAGCGCACCGCGTTCGAAGGCCACCGCCAGGTCGTCGTCGGTGAAGCCGGGCCCGCCGTCGCGAACCTCCAACACGCCGCCGTGCGCCGGGTCCGCGCCGGCCGGCCGGACCGCGAGCACCACCGGCGAACCAGGGGGTACGACCCGCAGCGCGTTCTCCAGCAGCCCGTCCACCACCTGCCGGATCCGTCCCGGATCGGTGTACGCGGGCACCGGCTGACCGGGCGTCTCCACCCGGAACGGCACACCCACCGCCGCACACCGGCCGGACCAGGTCGGCTCCGCGTCGACAGCCAGTTGGGTCAGGTCCACCGGCACCGGTTCCAGGGGAAAGTCGGCGGCCTCCAGCCGGGCCAGTGCCAACAGGTCGCCGATCAGCCGGTCCAGGTGTTGGGCCTCGGCGAGCATCGTCCGACCGGTGTCCACCGTGTCGTCGGCACCGAGCACCCCGTCGGCGAGCGCCTCGGCGTACCCCCGGATCGCGGTCAGCGGGGTGCGCAGCTCGTGCGAGACGGAGAGCAGGAACTCCCGCTGTCGGCCTTCGCTGGTGGCCAGCGCGGCAGCCAGACCGTTCAACGCCTCGGCCAGGTCGGCGACCTCGTCCGGCGGCTCGACTGGCACCCGGACGGCGCGGTCACCCGCGCGCAGTCGGGCGGCGGCGGTGGCCGCGACCCGGATCGGCCGGGCCAGCCGACGGGCCAGCAGCAGCCCGGCCGCCACACCGGCGGTCAACCCGGCCAGCAGCGGCAACCAGAGACTGAGCAGCACCCGGGCCCACAGCCCGTTGGCCAGCGGACGGGAGAGCACCACCCCGTTGCCGCCGGGCAGGGCCCGACCCTCGACCAGGGCCCGCTCACCGTTGACCGGGCGGCGGGCCGACACGTTGCGGCCCTGCCCGATCCGCTGCACCACCCGGGGTGGCAGACCCGCCCGGTCGACCGCCCCACGGCGGATCAGGTACGCGTCGATGCCCTGGTCGCGCAGTTGCTGGATGAGCCGTTCCTCGTCGGCGCTGCGACCCCGGTCGAGGCGGGTCCGCAGCACCTCGGCGGCGAGTCGGGCCTGGGCGGCGAGCGCCTCCTGCTCGCTCCGCTCCGCGCCACGGATCGCCAACGGCACCGCGACGATGGCGGTGACCAGCACCGACACCAGCGCCACCGCGCAGGTGACGAGCACCGCGCGGGCGGTCAGCGTACGGCCGAGTCGGCCTCGTCGGGGTGGGGTGGTTGGGGCGGCGCCGACCACCGGCAGAGCCATGGTCGGCGACTCGACGTGCCGGGGGTGGTCAGGCATCGACCGCGTACCCGACGCCGCGATGGGTCCGGATCACGCTCGCCGGGCCGAGCTTGGCCCGCACCTGGGCGACGTGCACGTCCACCGTCCGGGTGCCGGCGTGCGCGGCGTAACCCCAGACCCCGGCCAGCAACTCCTCCCGGGTGAAGACCCGACCCGGCCGGGCCATCAGATGGGCCAGCAGGTCGAACTCGGTTGAAGTGAGCTGTACCGGCGAGCCGGCGGCGGTGACCGTGCGGCGGGCCGGGTCGAGCGTCACCGGGCCGACGACGCTTGGCCGGTCCGCGCCCTCCGGGCCGCCGGCGGATCGGCGCAGCACCGCGCGGACCCGGGCGACCAACTCCCGGGGGCTGAACGGCTTGGTGACGTAGTCGTCGGCGCCCAACTCCAGGCCGACGATCCGGTCCACCTCGTCGTCGCGGGCGGTGAGGAAGATGACCGGGGTCCAGTCGCCGGCCTCGCGCAGCCGGCGGCAGATCTCGGTGCCGGCCAGACCCGGCAGCGCGATGTCCAGGACGCAGGCCACCGGACGCAACCGGCGGGCCGCGCTCAGACCGGCCTCGCCGTCACGTTCCAGGTGGACGCCGAACCCGTCCCGGGTCAGGTAGAGCCGGACCAGGTCGGCGATGGCCGGCTCGTCCTCCACGACGAGGACGAGCCCGCGATGCGGTGGTTCGACGGTCACCGGCCCATGATTGCCGACCGCGAAGGCTCGGCGCGATCGGTGTGTGTTCGAGTTCGGTAAAGGCCGGGCGACGCCCGGTCGGGATCAGCTCACCACGACGGAGCGAACATCCCGGGCCGGGCGGCGGCCGGTGCGTCACCGATGCTGGCGACGACCCGTGCGCCGGGCGGCCGCAGGCGGGTCCGGAACGCCTGGTTGAGCAACGCGTCGAGCTGCCAGACCTGCTTCGGGTGACTGGTCCGGATCAGGAACCGCTCACGGATCCCGTCGATCGCGGTGGCCGCCATCTCCACCGACTGCAGCCGCGGGTCCGGGCTCCAGGTGACGTTGCTCAGCTCGCGCAACTCGGTGTTGAGGTGCAGGCGCAGTCGGTGCAGGAGGCGGGTCTGCTGGGTCACCACCAGTCGGCGGTGCGTGAGTAGCAACAGGTAGTCGCCGGTGACCGGGCGGTCGGGGCGGCTGCAACGGGTGACCAGGATGGTGGCGTCACCGGAGCCGACACAGCGCCGGAAGACCGGCATGTGCCGGCTCACCGTCTGCACGGCCAGGCCAGCCTCAGCGGCGGCCGGGAGGAACGTTCGGGAGAAGACGTCCATGACCTGCCCAACGACGTCCTCAGCAGGGTGACGTGGGTCACGCGGGTTTTTTGGAAGTTCCACGCCGCCTGTCGCACAGCCTGTCCGACTTCCGACTCCGACGGATCATGGTCAGGGGTTCGGCTGAAGTGGACTGGCGGCGAACAGCTCCTCCAGCCAGCCCGGGACCGCGTCGGCGTACTGGGCACGGGACTCCTCGGGGGTGTCCAGTGCCCGACGCCAGGAGAGCGACCGGCTCACCGGCCCCAGGCCGATCGCGAGGTCGGCGGCCTCCACGAGGGTCCGCCGGTCGTACCGGTCGGTCCACGCCTCCAGGTACGCGTCACGCAACCGCACCAGCTGGGCGTCGTCGGCGGAGAGCTTCCCGGCATGCCCGACGGAGCGCAGGGTCACCAGCAACGTGCCGAACGGGTGCGCCACCGAGGCGTCGCCCCAGTCGAAGTACCGGTACCCGGCCGCGCCGGCGAAGACGTTGCCGTCGTGCAGGTCGTCGTGTTGCACCGTCGCCGGAATGCCGAGGTCGGCGAGCCGGCGGCACCGCTGCGCGTACGCCGGCAGCTCGGCCCGCAACCGCTCGTGCACCTCCGGACTGAGCCCACCCTCGGCGCCGACCAGCAGCGCCTCGTGATCGTCGAGCAGCTCGGCGAAGAGACCGGCCAGCACCTCGGGACGCTGATCCGGCACGCCCAGGGCGACCAGTTCGTCGGCGCGCGACGCGCTCGCCAGTTGCAGCGCCGCGTACCCGGGCAGCGCCCGCTCCCAGTGCGCCAGGTCGGGGTCGCGCGCCAGCACGTCGCGCAGCGACTCGCCGCCATCGGGCAGCAGCGACCAGCCCTGCGCCGGGTCCACCGCGATCGGCGTCAGCACCCGGTCGGGCGCCAACTCGGCGAGCGCCGTGATCAGGACCGCCTCGTGCACCGTGCCCGGGTTGTTGGCCTTGAACCAGACCGGACCGTCGTCGGTGGGCACCCGCCACACCAACGACCAGGGCCGCAGCCTCGGCTCCACCAGCCCGGTCACCCGTCGGCCGGCCCGGCTCAACTGCGCGTCGACCCAGGATCGGGCCCGCACCTGCCACTGCTCGCTGGACCAGTCGGGGGCGCGCTCACCGGCGATCGTCGTCACGCTGGCACCTTAGACGGCCGTTCCGCGCCGAGGCGAGGGTTTTCCCGCCCCGCGTCAGACCAGCTCGACGATGGTGGCGTTGGCCATGCCGCCGCCCTCGCACATGGTCTGGAGGCCGTAGCGGATGCCGTTGTCCCGCATGTGCTGGAGCATGGTCGTCATGATCCGGGCACCGGAGCCGCCGAGCGGGTGGCCGAGGGCGATCGCCCCGCCGCGCGGGTTGAGCCGCTCCGGGTCCGCCTCGGTCTCCGCCAGCCAGGCCAGCGGCACCGGGGCGAACGCCTCGTTCACCTCGTACACCCCGATCTCCTCGATGCCCAGCCCCGCGCGGCGCAGCGCCTTCGCGGTGGCCGGGATGGGCGCGGTGAGCATGGCGACCGGGTCGTCGGCGGCGACCACTGCGGTGTGGATCCGGGCCAGCGGGCGCAGGCCGTGTCGGCTGGCCCAGTCGGAGGTGGTCACCGCGAGGGCCGCGGCACCGTCGGAGATCTGGGACGCGGAACCGGCGGTCACCACGCCGTCGGCGCGGAACGGGGTGGCCAGCTCACCCAGCTTCTCCAGGGAGGTCTCCCGGCGGATGCCCTCGTCGGCGGCGAACTTGCCACCGTCGGCGAGCGGCACCGGGGTCAGCTCCGGATCGAACGCGCCGGCGTCCTGCGCGGCGGCCGCCTTCTCGTGGCTGGCCAGCGCGAACTCGTCCAGTTGGGTACGCGAGAGGCGCCACCGTTGGGCGATCAGCTCGGCCCCGACCCCCTGGTTGAACGGCAGCGGCGCGTCGTCGGCGAAGCCCTCGACGCCCCGGTAACGGGCGCGTAGCTGGTCACTGAACGGCATGCCGTCGGCCACGCTGGAGCCCATCGGCACCCGGGTCATCGACTCGACGCCGCCGGCGACCACCAGGTCGGCCTGACCGGAGAGCACCGTCGCTGCGGCGAAGTGCAGGGCCTGCTGGCTGGAGCCGCACTGCCGGTCGAGCGTCGTGCCGGGGACCGTCTCGGGCCAGCCGGCAGCGAGCACGCCGTTGCGGGCGATGTTCCACGACTGCTCGCCGACCTGGGAAACGCAGCCCCAGAAGACGTCGTCGACCTGGGCCGGGTCGAGCCCGGTCCGCTCGGCGAGGGCGCGCAGCACGTGCGCCGAGAGGTCGACCGGGTGGACGCTGGCGAGGCTGCCCTTGCGCCGCCCAACCGGGGTACGTACCGCGCCGACGATGACCGCGTCACTCATGTTTACTCCCCGGTAACTTGGGCTGCCCCGATCCTACGTCGTCCATCGACAGGTCGTCCGGCCACACCCGCACGAGGTGCCGGAGTCCGACGGCCGCTGGCATGCTGGGCGGGTGAATGAGACCTCCCCGGCACAGCAGTGGCGGGTGCCGTCGACCCTGCCGGCGGCGAAGCTGGCCGGCGCCATCCTGCTCGTCACGCTCGGGCTGCTCTTCGCCGACGGCGACCCGGTCCGCCTGGCGTTGGCCGTCCTGGCCGCCGCCGCGCTGGCCGGCTGGGCGGTACGTGACCTGGTCGCGCCGGTCCGACTGGCGGTGGACCCGGCCGGGCTCACCGTCATCCACGGCTTCGCCGGCCGGCGGCTGCTGCCCTGGTCGGCGGTCGAGGCGATCGCCGTCGACCGGCGGCCCCGGCTGGGGCTGACCAGCGAAACCCTGGAGATCGACGCGGGCAACTCGCTGCACCTGTTCGGCCGGTACGACCTTGGGGCCACCCCGGAAGAGGTGGCCGCCGCGTTGCGGGCCGCCCGCCCGCTCAGGTGAGCAGTGCGGCGGTCCGGAAGAGCACCAGCGCGAGCAGGATCAGCAGGATCAGCGCCCCACCGGTGACCTGCACCAACGTGCGACGACTGCGCGGTGCGTACGCGAGCACCAAGGCCATCAGCGCGCCGACCACCAGCCCGCCCAGGTGCCCGGGAATAGAGATGCCCGGCACGGCCAGCGTGAACACCAGGTTGATCACCAGGATCGGGATGATCCGGGAAATGTCCCGGCCCAGCTTGCGCTCGATGATGATCAGCGCGGCGAAGAGGCCGAAGACGGCTGTCGACGCGCCGACGGTGGCCGCCCGCGGGCTGCTGAACAGGTAGGCGGCCACGTTGCCGCCGAGGCCCGCGATCAGGTAGAGCGCGGCGAACCGCACCCGCCCGAGGTTGGCCTCGAGCGACCGGCCGAGCACCCACAGCGCCCACATGTTGAGCAGCAGGTGGAGCACGCCGTAGTGCAGGAACATCGCCGTGACCAGCCGGTACCACTGGCCCTCGGCGATCCCGCCGAGCGTGAAGTCGGAAAGGTAGGCCCGACCGAGCACCGCACCCCACTCGGTCAGCGGCGTGCTGCCACCCATCAGGCCGCCGAAGCCGGAGCCGCCCACCGCCGCGTCCCCGCCCCGGGCGGAGGCGATGGAGGCGAGCAGGAACAGCACGTTCAGCGCGATCAGCGCCTTGGTGACATAGCCGTGCCGGCCGGCCGTACCGCCGCCGAAGGCGGTACGCGCCGGCCGGACACTGCGACGTCCCTCGTCGACGCACTCCGGGCACTGGTGCCCGACCGAGGCATCCCGCATGCAGTCCGGGCAGATCGGCCGGTCGCAGCGGGTGCACCGGACGTAGGTCTCCCGGCCGGGGTGCCGGTAACAGACGGGGGTGGTCGGTGGAGACTCGCTCACCGGGCCGACCCTCCGTTCGCCACCGCGCGGTCCACCGGCCGTGCTCCGGAGCGCTCAATCATGCGAGCAAAGGTACCTCGCCAGTCGCTCAGGAAGCGGACCGCTCGATCTCGACCCGCTCGATGACGACGTCCTGGAGCGGACGGTCGCTCGGACCGGTCGGGGTGCTCGCGATCGAATCGACGACCTTCACCGACTCCTCGTCGGCGACCTGGCCGAAGATGGTGTGCCGGTTGTTGAGGTGCGGCGTCGGGGACACGGTGATGAAGAACTGCGAACCGTTGGTGCCCGGTCCGGCGTTCGCCATCGCCAGCAGGTACGGACGGTCGAACCGCAGCTCCGGGTGGAACTCGTCGGCGAACTTGTAGCCCGGTCCGCCCCGACCGGTCCCGGTCGGGTCGCCCATCTGGACCATGAAACCGCTGATCACCCGGTGCGAGATGGTGCCGTCGTAGTACGGACCACTGCCCGGCTGACCGGTGCGCGGGTCGGTGTACTCACGGTTGCCCTCGGCCAGGTCGACGAAGTTGCGGACGGTCTTCGGCGCGTGGTTGGGGAAGAGCTCCAGCCGGATCGGGCCAGCGTTGGTGTGCAGGGTGGCGTAGACAGCCTCGGCCACGGGTACTCCTCACTCGTTGGTCAGTTCCATGCGGATCCTCCCATGTGCCCGATCTGGCATCGCGGAGGCATCCGAAGGTGGAGGATGACGAAGGAACAACTCCCAGGAGGTAGGACCGTGTTTGGATTCGGGCGGCGTAAGTCCCAGGTGCAGCTGGCCAAGGCCGAGCTGAACCAGAGCATCAGCCACCTGATGCTGGCAGCCAACCACGCCGCGAAGGGCGCCGGCGCCACCGTCGGCCCGCGGGTCCAGGTGGCCCGGGGCTACGTCGCACCCACGGCCGCGAAGGTACGCGACCGCGCGTCGACCGGCTGGGGGACGACTCTCACCACGCTGGCACCACTGGCGGCGGCTGCTCGTGACGGCGCCGCGCAGGCAGGGCCGCTGACCAGGAAGGCCAAGTCGAAGACCATGCGGATCACCGGTAAGAAGAAGCAGCCGCGTCGTCGCGGCTCGATGATGACCGGCCTGTTGGCAGCGGGTGCCATCGCCGGCCTGGCCGGCGCGGTCGCGCTGCGTCGCCGCCGGGAGCAGCAGGAGTGGGCCGAGTACGACCCGACCCGCAGCACCCTGGAGCCGATGCGCGACGAGGTCGACTCGATCGAGGTGCGTACGCCGTCCACCGCTCGGGGGTCCGACGGGTCCGCCATGTCCGGCGCGGCGGGGATGACCGGCGCGGGCAGCTCGGTGGTGGCCGGCGGCTCCAGTGCCAGCACCACCGCCCCGGCCAAGCAGACCGGTGTCCGCCCGACCGACAAGGTCCCGTCGGTCGCCGAGGGCGCCACCGACGTCTCCGGTCGGCCGACCGACGACCTCACCAAGGCGCTGGGCAAGGACAAGGACACCGCCCGCACCAACGGGCGCCGCTGACCGCAGTAGTCACGGACAAGCGCCGGCGAGGCGGGGGGCACCCCGCACCGCCGGCGCTTCCGTGTCGCGGGGTGGCCGATGTCACCGCCCGGCCGGTCAGAGCCAGCCGTTGCGGCGGAACCAGCGGTAGAGGGACAGGGATACGCCGAGCATCAGGGCGAGTACGACGGGATAGCCGTACGTCATCTTCAGCTCGGGCATGTTCTCGAAGTTCATCCCGTATATCCCGGCGATGGCGGTCCACACCGCGGCGATGCCGGCCCACGCGGCGATCTTGCGCATGTCGTTGTTCTGGTCGACGGTGACCTGCGCCAGTCGCGCCTGGAGGATCGAGTTCAGCAGGTCGTCGTAGGAGTTGACCTGCTCGACCGTACGGCTCAGGTGGTCCTGCACGTCCCGGAAGTAGCGCCGGATCTCCTTGGGCACGTCCCGGTTGACCTGAGAGGTCAGGGTCATCATCGGGCGCTGCAACGGGATCACCGCACGCTTGAACTCCACCAACTCGCGCTTCATCTGGTAGATCCGCTGGATCCGGCCCCTGCCGTTGCGGTCGAAGACCTCGGCCTCCAGCACGTCCAGGTCATCCTCAAGCTGGTCGGCGACCTCCAGGTAGAGGTCGACCACCCGGTCGGTCACCCCGTACGCCACCGCCCACGGACCGTGCAGCAGCAACTCCTGCTTGGTCTCCAGGTCGGCGCGGATCGGGGCGAGCCGGCAGGCGTCCCCGTGCCGGACGCTGATCACGAAGTTCGGGCCGATGAAGAGCATCACCTGCCCGGTCTCCACCACCTCGGAGTTCTCGGTCAGCTCGGTGTGCTCGCAGTAGCGGGCGGTACGCAGCACCAGGAAGACGACGTCGCCGAACCGCTCCAGCTTGGGGCGCTGCTCGGCCTTGACCGCGTCCTCGACCGCCAGCTCGTGCAGGCCGTAGGTCTCCGCGATGGCGGTCATCTCGGCCAGCTCCGGCTGGTGCAGACCGATCCAGACGAAGCCGTGCTCCTCGCGGCGGGCAGCGGCCAACGCCTCCGCGTAGGTCCAGTCGCCGGGCTGCCGCCTGCCGTCGACGTAGAGCGCGCAGTCGACCACCGCGCTGCGGCCGGTGCCCGTGCCGGTCGGGGCCGAAACGGGCGGCGAGCCGTCGGCGTTGAGGATCCGGGTCATCGCCCGGACCGGGGAGGGCCACGCCCGAGGCCGCAGCACCCGACCGGTGGTCGACGGTGCCGTCCGGTCCCGCTCTGTCCGATCCGTCATCGCGTCACCTCCCGCGCTCAGCTAGCGGCTTGCAGGCTACGCCGATCGCGGTCGAGGACCGGTGTGACGGCGGTCGCCTGGGGGCGGCGCCGGGCGGGCCGGGCCGCATCCGTCC
>NZ_QGSY01000180.1 GCF_003857035.1 Micromonospora arida | reverse complement strand
GCCGAAGCGGCGGGCCAGATGCGCGGCGCTCGGCCGGTCGGCCGGGTTGGCGGCTAGGCAGGCGACGGTCAGCTCGGCGATGTCGGCAGGAAGGCCGGGCACCCGCAGCGGCGACACCGGGGTGCCCCGCCGGTGCACGTCCAGCGCGTCCTCCCAGCTCTGCACGGGCAGTGGCGCCCGCCCGGTGAGGGTGCGGTAGAGCAGTGCGCCGAGGGCGTACACGTCGCTCGCCGGGTCGGGCGGGCCGGCGGTGAGCCGTTCCGGGGCGAAGTAGGCGGGGGTGCCCATCAGCGGTTCGCCGGACTGGCTGTCGAGGCCGCCGAGCGCGGCGATGCCGAAGTCGAGCACCTTGGCGCCGGTGTCGGTGAGCATGACGTTGCCGGGCTTGACGTCGCGGTGCACGACGCCGATGCGGTGCGCGGCGGCCAGCGCGGCGGCGATCTGCCCGGCCACCCGGACCGCCTCCGGCCAGGGCAGCGGCCCGGTCCGCAGCCGGTCGGCCAGGTTGTGACCGTCGACGAGCTCCATCACCAGGTACGGGACCACGACGCCGCCGGCCAGGGTCGCTTCGGCGTAGTCGTACACCTGGGTCACGTGTGGGTGGGTCAGCCGGGCGGCCGCGCGGGCCTCGCGTTGGATGGTGGCCCGCAGTTGCGGGTCGGTGGCGAACTGCCCGGCGAGCACCTTGATCGCGACCGGCCGCCCGAGCACCTCGTCGTCGCCTCGCCACACCTCGGACATGCCACCGAGACCGATCCGCTCGTGCAGTACGTAGCGGTCGTGGAGGCGGAGAGTGGGCGTGAGCGGCGACATGGCTTCACCAGTCTGCCTGGCAATGCCGCCCACGACCACTCTGCGTGCCCGGCCCCACACTGTTCGTCCCGTGCGTGCCGGAATGGGATTGGTGCGGCTCAGGAGCAGCGCGGGGTGCTGGGCAGCGGTCGCGGCTGGATGCGGTCGGCGAGCCGGCGCAGGGCGAGGGCGGTGGCCTGCCGGGTCGGGGCGAGCAGGGCCCGACGGGGGCGCTCGACCTGGACCGGAGCGTCCGGCCGGGCCGAGTTGACGTGCCGGTTCATGGCGTCGAGCGCGGTGATGTATCCGGTGGGCAGTTCCATGGTCAACTCCTCGGGACAGGTCCGGTGGAGTTCCGGACGACGAGTGCGGTGGGCAGCAACACGTGACCGGCCGCGGCGTCCGCGGGCGGGTCGAGCAGCAGTTCGGCGGCGATCCGGCCTTTTTCCTCGGCCGGTTGCCGGACGGTGGTGAGGCCGGCCGCGGCGGCCTCGGGGACGTCGTCGAAGCCGGTCACCGAGATCGGGGGACGATCATGGGCGGGCCGTGCGGCCAGGGCGTCCAGCACACCGAGCGCGAGGACGTCGGAGCCGGCCAGTACAGCGGTCGGCGGCGCGGGTTGGTCGAACAGCCCGGCGCTGGCTGCGGCTGCCGCCGTGCGGCTGTTGCCGGGGACGTTGACCACTGTCAGCTCGGCCCAGCCGACGCCGACCTCGGCGAAGGCGTCGGCGAACCCGCGGAGCCGATCTCGGGTGGTCGGATGCGGCACCTGGTCGACCCCGGCCAGGGTGAGCGGGCCGGCCGGCGCGTCGGGCAGCACGGAGTCGGCGATCAGCGCCACCCGACGGTGCCCGAGCCCAGCGATGTGCGCGGCGGCGCTGCGTGCGGCGGCCCGCTCGTCGATGCCGACGAACCGTTCGTCGGCGCCGGCGTCGTCGCGGGCGGCCGTGCTGACGAACGGCAGCCCGCGTTGGCGGATCACGTCCAACGCCCACTCCTCGTCGGCGACGCAGTAGACGCAGAACCCGTCGACGGCGGCGTTCTCCACCGCCCGTCGGGCGTCGGTCACCGCCGGAGGCAGTGGCACCAGCAGCATGCTGGTGCCGTGCCGCTCGGCCGCCGCGCCGACACCGGCGAGGAAGCGGACCGCGAACGGGTCGGTGAAGGCGTACGACAGTTGCGAGGTGAACAGCACCCCGATCGACCCGACGAAACCTCGGCGTAGGGAGCGCGCGGTGGGGTTGGGGCCGGGGTACCCGAGTTGCCGGGCGGCGTCCAGGATCCGCTCACGCAGGATGGCGGAGAGCTGGTCCGGGCGGCTGTAGGCGTTGGAAACGGTGCTGCGCGAGACGCCGACGGCGTCGGCCACGGCTTGCAGTGTTGGCTTCACCGGCACCCCTCTGTATCGATCCAGTCTGTATCGATACAGAGACTAGCCCGGCCGGTCGGCGTTGGTCAATACGTGGGCTGAGAGTTTCCCGCCGGAGCCGCAGCGGTCAGGGCAGGCGGGCTGACGCCGGTCCACTGTCCACGGTCGTCGACCAGGCCAGGGCCGTCGCGGTCGGGAGTCAGGCCGGGTAGAGGTCGTCCAGCAGGCCGCCGAGGATCTCCGCCGTACGCTCGGGCGGCTCGGCCTCGACGCAGAGCCGCTCCATGGCCACCGCGTAGTAATCCAGATCGTCGCGCTTGTCCAGGTAGATGGCGCTGGTGAGCTGTTCGATGTAGACGATGTCCGGAAGCTCCTGGTCGCCGAAGCGCAGGATGGTGAAGGCGCCCCCGGCGGCGGCATGGCCACCGGCGGCGAACGGGATGACCTGCAACCGGATGTGGGGCGACTTGGTCGCCTGGATGAGCGCGGTGAGCTGACCCCGCATGACCTCGGCGCCGCCGATGGGCCGGCGCAGCGCCGCCTCGTCCACCACGGCCCAGAGCTGCGGCGGGTTCTGCCGCTGGAGCAACTGCTGACGCTGCATCCGCAGCGCGACACGCCTGTCGATCTCGGCCGGACCGGCCGCGCCGTGCCCGAGAAGCACGACCGCCCGGGCGTACTCCCGGGTTTGCAGGAGGCCGGGCACGAACTGCACCTCGTAGGTGCGGATCAGCGCGGCGGCGGCCTCCAGGCCCAGGTACGACTGGAACCAGGACGGCAACACGTCGCCGTAGCGGTGCCACCAGCCGGGGCTGTTCGCGTCACGCGCGAGCTTGAGCAGCGCGTCGCGTTCGTGGTCCTCGGTGACGCCGTAGAGGGTCAACAGGTCGGCGACGTCACGCTCCTTGAAGCCGACCCGACCCAGCTCCATCCGACTGATCTTGGATTCGGAGGAGCGGATCTCCCAGCCGGCGCCCTCCCGGGTCACCCCGCTGGACTCCCGGAGGCGGCGCAGTTGGGCACCGAGCAGCATGCGCAGCACGGTCGGCCCGGTTGTCGGGCCACCCTCGGCGGGAACCATCGTCACGTGCGGACCTCCGGACACCGACCCACGACGGCCGGGCGCCCCGGCCCGGCCGACGTGTAAGCATGCCATGGACCGACAGTGAGGTGAACTCCTCCGCGCCGGTGAATCAGTCCCGTCACCGGGACGACCCACCCCCGGACGGTCAGTTGATCAGGTGGTCGAAATCTCCGTCCCGCGCACCGAGAACGAAGGCGGCGATCTCATCGACCGTGTAGATCAGCGCCGGCCCTTCCGGGTGTCGTGAGTTGCGGACCGCGATGCCCGCTCCCTCGGGCAGTTCGGCCAGTTCGACGCAGTTGCCGCTGGGGTTGCTGCGACGACTCTTCTGCCAGCTCAGCGGAGGCAACTGGTGGATCGGTACGCCATTGGGTGGCTGCTGCATGGGGGCGTCTTTCTGTTACGAGCCCGCCGGTGGCCGTGGGAGGAGCGGTGACGGCGAGGGGGTGCGGTATCGACATTGGACGGTTCTGCACGTGCATCTGCTATTGCATCTGCATCCGACGGCGAGCATGATAACGCACATGATCGGTGCCCATCCGTTCACTTTGAGTTACCCCCACACGGGCAACGATCAGGCAAAACTGGGCCCGACGCGGCGCGCCGCGTCAACCGAAGGCTGGAGGCGGTCGCGGCGATGGGAGGGTTCGTGCCGGATCCGATGAGTGTCGCCTCCGGCGTCTGCGCGGCGGGCGCGCTGCTCTCCTCCTGGCAGTTGCGCCGACGGGCGGTGCGCGCCGAGGCCGAGATCGGTCACCTCCAAGCCGAACTGGCCGCCGAACGGCACGCCGCCAGTCACGACCCGCTCACCGGGCTGCCCAATCGGCGCGCCTTCTACCGCCTGGCAGCCGCCCTGCTCACCGACGCCGCCGGCCAGCCGCTGATCGCCGTGGTGCTCGATCTCGACGACTTCAAGCAGATCAACGACCGGTACGGGCACGCCGCCGGCGACCAGGTGCTGATCAGTGTGGCCGAACGGCTCGCCGGCTTCGCCGGGGACAACCTCGTGGCCCGCCTCGGCGGTGACGAGTTCGCCGGGCTGCTCTCCAGCCCCACCGTCGACCGGCGCTGGATCGAGCATTCGACCCGCCGGCTCAGCGAGACCGTCGCCGCGCCGATCCGGTTGAGCGGGTGCAGCGTCCGGGTCACCGCCTCCGTCGGGCTCGCCCCGGTGACCGGCCCGGCCCAGCTCACCGACGCGCTCAGCCGCGCCGACGCGGCCATGTACCAGGCGAAGAGCCTCGGTGGCACCCGATCGCCCCGCCAACTGGTCGACAGCGCGTTCCTCGGCGAGCGCTGACCGTTCAGGTGACCGGCGCGCCGAACCACCTGGGCAGCTGACTGAGCAGGTCGCTCTGATCGTCGCCGACCCACGCCACGTGACCGTCCGGCCGTAACAGCACGGCGGGCACCTCCAACTCCTCGCTGACGTCGACGACGTGGTCGACCCGCTCCGCCCACCCGGCGACCGAGAGCCGGCCGGTCTGGTCGAGCAGGAGGCCGCGGCCGCCGTGCATCAACTCGTAGAGGCGCCCCCGCTTCAGCCGTACGTCACGCATGTGGCGCCCGAGCATGTCGTGGCCCGCGCCGAAGTCGTAGCGCACCCCGATCGCGGTGATCTTCTCGATCAGGTACCGGTTGACGTCCTCGAAGTCCAACAGCTCCGACAACAGTTGGCGCACGGACCGCGGCCCCGGCTCGGGTGAGAGCAGCAACATCTGCGCCCGGGTGTTGGTCAGCACGTCCGCGGCCACCGGATGCCGTTCGCTGTGGTAGCTGTCCAGCAGCCCGTCCGGCGCCCAGCCGTTGAGCTCGGCGGCCAGTTTCCAGCCGAGGTTGAACGCGTCCTGGATGCCGAGGTTGAGCCCCTGCCCACCGGTCGGCGGGTGTATGTGCGCCGCGTCGCCGGCCAGCAGCACCCGGCCGACCCGGTAACGCTCGGCCAGCCGGGTGGCGTCACCGAAGCGGGAGAGCCAGCGCGGTGAGTGGACACCGAAGTCGGTGCCGGCGTACGCCCGCAGTTGTCGCTTGAACTCCTCGATGGTCGGCGGGACCGAGCGATCCTCGACCACCCCCTCGGCGGGAACCAGGACGCGGTAGATCCCGTCGCCGAGGGGCCCGAGACCGAACCGCAGGTGCGTCCTGCGGACCTCGGTCACCACCTCGGCCACCGTCTCCGGCGGCACGCCCACCTCCATCTCGCCCAGCAGCGTCTCGACGCTGCTGGGCTCGCCGGGAAAGCCGACACCGAGCAGCCCGCGTACGGTGCTGCGACCGCCGTCGCAGCCGACGAGGTAGCGCGTACGCACCTGCGTGCCATCGGCCAACCGCACGGTCACCCCGTGGTCGTCCTGGCTCAGCCCGACGAGTTCGCTGCCGCGCCGGATCTCGACGCCGACCTCGCTGGCGTGCTCGCTCAGGAGACGGTCGGTGGTGGTCTGCGGAATGCCGAGGACGTACGGATGGGCGGTGTCCAGCCCGCTCGGCGACGGCTTGGGAATGGCGGCGAAGAAGCCCCCGACCGGGTGCTGCTGTCCGAGGGCGAGGAACCGCTCCAGCAGACCTCGCTGGTCCATCACCTCGATGCTGCGTGCGTGCAGGCCGAGCGCACGGACGTACGGGGTCGGCTTGGTTTCCCTTTCCACCACGAGCACGTGCGCCCCGTGCAGCCGCAACTCGCTGGCCAGCATCAGGCCGGTCGGCCCGCCGCCAGCAATGATCACGTCGATCATGAAATCCCCCGATTTTCCCAGTTATGGGCTCAGGGTGGTGATTCTGCGGCACACCCCGGGTCTTGCCGCAAGGCCCGGGGTGCGATATATGTTGGAGGTGGCAAGGAGCGCATGTGCTCCTTGCCTTTGTTGTGTCCCAGTGCGGACGGCCCTGGTTTCCGGTCAACGTCGCCGGTCAAGGTCGCGCAGGGCAGCGTCGGCGAGGGTGATCAGACCCACCGGCGACACCAGCCCCCGCACGATCCGCGCCGCCCGATCCCGCTCGGCCACGGCGGCGTCCGGGTCCAGCGCCTGGCAGGTCCAGTCGCTGAGGTCGTCGAGCGCCCGGACCGCGAGGAACCAGGCCAGGCGGGCCGGGTCGATGTCGGCCGGGCCGTAGCCGGCGAGAACGGCCTTCTGCTGACGGGCGCTGATCGGCGCGAACGCGAGCACCCCGCCCAGGACGAACATCAGGTCACACTCGGGCGGCGCGAGCACCGCGTCGTCCCAGTCGATCAACCAGACCTGCCCGTCCGCGCCGAGCAGCAGATTGCCCAGGTGCGGGTCGCCGTGACAAACGACGTTCGCGCCGGGTCGGTCGCGCTGGTCGACGGCGAGGCGTTCGACGTCGCGGGTCAGTGTGGCCACCGGGTCGGCCACCGCGGACCACACGTACGCCATCTCCACGGCCAGCGGCCCGGCGGGGTCGTCCGCCGGGCCCGGGTCGCGCAGCCGCTCGGCCACCGCGCGGGTCCTGGCCACGATCGAGGGGTACGCGGCACCGCCCGCCGGTAGCAGCCGGCTCAGCTCGTCGGTCACCGGCACCGCGTGCACGGCGGCCAGCACCTCGCCGTACGCGCGCCAGTGCGCGTCGGTCATCGGACCGTCGAGCGCCCGTTGGTCGGAGACCCACGGCACCACCGAGAGGCGGCGGCCGTCGTGGTCGATCGACAGCCGCCCGTCGTCGGCCCGCAGCGGCGCGACGATGCCCGGCACACCCTGCCCGGCCAGGTACGCCGTCACCACCAGGCCGGCCGGGGTGCCACCACCGCTCAGCTTGACCGCGTACCGACCGCCGTCGGCGGTCTGCGCGAGCCACAGTCGGGCGCGCTGGTCCGCGCCGGAGGTGACGAGCTCCATCGTGGACAGTTGCAGGCCGAAGCCCGTCCGCACCTGTCCGGCCACCTGCCGTGCGTCGTCCTGCACCATGCGGACACCCTGCCAGCGCTCCGTCCACCGACCCAGCGGTTTTGCCGGCCTCCGGGGTGTTCTGAGACGTCTTATCCGGGTATGGCAAGCCAGTACTCGAATCACGACCGCCGAGAGGACCCGACGTGGCGACCATCCGCGCCCTCGTACTCAACTGCACCCTCAAGCCGTCACCTGCGCCGTCGAGCGCCGAGCAGCTCGGTCGGGAAGTGCTCGCCGAGTTGGCCGGGCAGGGGGTGGAGGGCGAACTGATCCGGGTCGTCGATCACGACGTGCGTTTCGGGGTGTCCACCGACGAGGGCGACGGCGACGGCTGGCCGGCGATCCGCGCCAAGCTGATGGCAGCCCAGGTGCTGATCATCGCCACGCCGATCTGGCTCGGCCAGCCCTCCAGCGTCTGCAAGATGGTCCTCGAACGCCTCGACGCCGAGCTCTCCGAGACCGACGCCGAGGGTCGGCTCCGCACCTACGGCAAGGTCGCCGGTGTTGCCGTGGTCGGCAACGAGGACGGCGCCCACCACACCATCGGCGAGGTGCAGCAGGCCCTCAACGAGGTCGGGTTCACCATCGCCGCCGCCGCCGCGACCTACTGGGTCGGCGAAGCACTGCACACAGTGGACTACCGCGACGCCGGCCCCAAGCTCGACACCACCGGCCGCACCACGAAGGCCCTGGCGCTCAACACCGCACACCTGGCCCGGCTCCTCGCCGACCAGCCGTACCCGCCGCCGGACGCGAAGGGTGCCGCGGTCGGCCCGAGCCGCGAGTGAACCTGACCGCCGGGCCCGTCACGTTCAGGCTGGCCCACTGCTGATGCCGCCCGGCGTCGGTCAGCGCCAGCCGTAGCCGGCGCGCAACGCCTGCCCGACCCGGTCGAACCGGGGCCGATCCAACACGGCACCCTCCCGGCGGATGCTGTCCTCGCGCATGGTGAGCACCCGGTCCAGCCGGACCCAGCTCGGCCGGTTGTCCCGGTCCCACTCCCCCGGCCCGAGCGCGAACCAGTGCCGCTGCCCGTCCCGCTCGCTCTGGCTGGACAGCATCAACCCGAACAGGGTCCGGCTGTGCCGCCCGACGACCAGCACCGGCCGGTCCTTGCCCTGGCGGGGGTCGTCCTCGTACGGCACCCACGTCCAGACGATCTCGCCCGGGTCGGCCTGACCGTCGCGCTCCGGAGCGTAGGTCAACTCCCGACGCTGCAAGGCGCTCACCTGACGGCGGCGGGCCACCTGCGCGGGCGCCGGCCCGGTGCGCCGGGGCGACGGGATCACCGCACCGACCCGAGAGATACGTGCCGCGACATTCCTCAACAGACCAGCCACGGCGGGCAGCCTACCCGCCGCAGAAGCGGGCGGTACGACAGACTGGCCCGATGAACGAGCTGCCCCGCGACCTGCCGATCCTGGAGCGACGCGCGGTGCGGGTGGTGGTCACCGACGGCACCGACCGGGTGCTGCTGTTCCACACCCACGACCCGGACCATGCCCGGCTGGGCACCTGGTGGGAGCTGCCGGGCGGTGGCATGGATCCCGGTGAGACCTATCGCGACACGGCGGTGCGGGAGCTGCGGGAAGAGACCGGCATCGTGATCACCGCCGACCAGGTGGGCGCGCCGGTGTGGCGGCGGCGGGCGAGCTTCCTGCACCGCCAGGTGCGGCACGTCCAGGACGAGGTCGTCGTCGCCGTACGGCTGGCCGGCCCCGGCCCGGACGTGGACGAGGCGCACCGGCTCGACTACGAGCGGGAGGACTACTTCGGCTTCCGCTGGTGGCCGTTGCCCGAGGTGGTGGCCAGTCGGGAACGGTTCTACCCCGGTCAGCTCCCCCGGCTGATCACCCCCTTTCTCGCTGGCACGGAGATCGACGAGCCGTTCGAACTGTGGTCGTGAGCCGGGTCGGCGGGCAGAGTGTGGGAATGAGGAGCAATCTGCACGGCCCGTTGTCCGCGTACGCCGCGCGACTGCACGCGACGGTCGGCGACAGGCACCACGTCGCCTCCCCGCTCGGTGCCTGGCTGCTGCTCGCGGTCACCGCCACGACGGCCGACCCTGATCCGGCCGAAGCGGACGAAGCCGCCGCGAAGCTGGCGCAGGCGCTGGGCACCGACCTGCCGAGCGCGGCCGAGGTGGCCCGAACACTGTTGGACGCGCCGCACCCGCTGGTCGGGTCCGCCACCGCGCTCTGGCACACAGCGGGGCAGGGCGACGGCGGGTCGGCGGCGTGGCGGGCCGCGCTGCCCCGCACGACCGAGGTCGGCGCACTGCCCGATCAGGCCGGGTTGGACGCGTGGGCGCGCGAGCACACCCTCGGCCTGATCGAGACGTTTCCCCTGCGGGTCGGGCCGGACGTGGTGCTGGCCCTGGCCAGCGCGTTGGCCACCCGGGTGTCCTGGGCGACCCCGTTCGACGTCGCCGACGCACGCGCGCTCGGCGCTGGCAGCCCCTGGGCCGGTCGACTGCGGCAAGCACTGCGCAGCCCGAGCGAGGGCCACCGCTGCGCCATCGTGTCCACCGCGCAAGCCGGTGACGTGATCGTGCACGCCGCGCCCGCCCAGACGACCGACGGCGCGGGGCTGGTCGTCCTCTCGGTGGCCGCCGCGCCGCAGGTGCCACCGGCCGAGGTGCTGGCCGTTGCGTACGACCTGAGCGCCGGGGCGGCCGACGGCGCCCCACCGGCGGGCGGCCGCTCGCTGTTCGACCTGCCGCTCGGCGAGACTCCGCTCTGGACGCTGACCGAGGAGCGGGTGCACACCTGGGCCCGCGACGGCCGCGAAGAGCGGCACAACGCTGTCCTCCCCTGCTGGTCCGCTCGGAACGACCACGACCTGACCGCCCCGGCACTCGGTTTCCTCGCCGCGGTGACCACGCTCGCGACGGCGCTGGCGCTGCCGGTGGAGGACTTCAAGGCACGGCAGACGGCGGTGGCCCGCTTCGACAGGTACGGCTTCGAGGCGGCGGCCGTGACCGGCATGGCCGGAATTACCAGCATGCCGCCGGAGGGTGTGGCCCGCACCGCCGAGCTGCGCTTCGGCCACCCGTACGCGGTGGTGGCCGTCGCCACCGACACCGGGGCCGACGGCGTCACCGGCCCCTGGCACGGGGTGCCGGTCTTCTCCGCCTGGGTCGCCGAGCCCGAGGAGGTGCCCGAGGCATGAGTCACCTCGCGGAGGAGCAGGTCGCCGGGGTGCTCCAGCGGTGGATCGGCACGGACACCCCGAAGCTGCTGGGCGAGGGCATGGAGGGCGCGGTCTACGAGGTAGACGACTCGCGGGTGGCGAAGATCTGGTTCGCCGGTTCGGTCGAGTCGTCCCGCCGGGCGCCGCGATCTTCGACATGTACGGGCCGGAGGCGGCGCAGGCCGAACGCGACCTCCTCGACCGGATCGAGGCACGGTTGGGCTACGACCGCGTGGCGCTGCTCGTCTACCGGGCCGCCTACTCGTTGATCACGGCAAACGCCTATGACCCGACGGGTCAGGACGGCCACTGCGCCTGGTGCGTGGCAGCCCTCAACCGGGCCGACGTCACCAAGGCACTCCTGGGCTGACCCCGCCGGGCCGGATCAGAACCCGCCGTCGCGCGGCAGTCGCGCCACCATCTCCCGGAATTCCCGTGCCGTCAGCCGAGCCCAGGGAGCTGCCGGTGGCCGACGCCGACGGGCGATTCAGGCCGAGGAGTCGTAGCCCGATCAACCCTGTGGCCTCATTGGTCGGCGAGCAGGGCGGCAGTCGGCAACCGCCGGATCAGGATCGCCGGGACCAACGCGGCGAGCACGGTGAGCAGCAGCGCCGCCCCGGTCACGGCCAGCGCCAGCATCGCCAGCCGACCATCAGCGGAGAACACTGCGAGGCTCCGGCCTGGTGTGTTCCGCAACTGCGATCGGACCATCCGCAACGTCGCCCAGCCCGGTATCGCTCGCATGAGGAGACGAAAGTATCGGACAGAGCGTCAATCCCTCAACCCGCTCTGTCGGCCGGCGGTGTGGGCGCGGCCCCACCTCCGCCATCGTGCGGCAGTCGCGCCACCATCTCCTGGAATTCCCGTACGGTCATCGCCGTCCGCAACGTGGCAAAGACGGCGCCGGTTCCGGCCCGGGCGGTGGCCGGGTCGACCCCGGCACGCTGTTCCACCCGACGAAGGAACTCCGTCGGGCCGGCCTCCATCGGGGTCGCGCCGGCACCGCCGACCTCCAGGCCCACCCCGCTGGTCAAGCCATCGGCGCCGGCATGCGGCCCGAGGGCCGCGGCCGCATCGGGGGCTGGGAGGGCCGTCCCGGCCGCATCCGGGGCCGGGCCGGTCAGGTAGCCGTCGACCTCGTTCGGAAGGTGCGCGACGAGGTCGCCGGGCGCGCCGCCGGTCACCCGTTCGGCCAACGTCTGGAGCACGGCGCGGGCGAGCACGCCGGCCTCCTCGGCCGGCAGGCCGGACCGTTGGGACACCGCGTCGATGAAGTACGGGAACCCGTCGCCGTCGGTCACGCTCGGCCGGTTACCCCTGGCCGGCCGCGACAAACGGCCGCTAGGCCAGCAGACCCTCGGCCAGCAGGTGGTCGAAGATGATCTGGTCGACCGGTGAGGTGCGCTGTCGGTCCGCGTACCCGAGCCAGGCCATCTCGGCGATCTCGCTGGCCGGCCGCAGCTGTCCTCGATAGCCGGCCCGGTAGCAGGTCATCCGCACGGTGATGCCGGTCGTGTGGCCGTGCGCCTGAGCGGTGAAGGTGCCCAGGTGCACGGCACCGGGCACGTCGACCTCGACGCTCAACTCCTCGTCGATCTCCCGACGCAGGGTCTCCAGGTCGGTTTCGCCCGGCTCGCGCTTTCCGCCCGGCAGGTACCAGACGTCCTTGCCCACCGACCGGGTGCTCAGCACCCGACCGTCCTCGACGAGGATCCAGGCCACCTTGTCGATCTCGCGCACGATGCTCCTTACGGCCGCCGGGACCGGGCACGCTACCACCCGGCGGCCCGGCTCAGTCGGCGAGCAGGTCGAGCAGCAGCGCGGCGGTCCAGCTGAACGCCGGTGAGCCCAGCCCGGCGCCGGTGTCCGGGTGGAAGTACTCGTGGCAGCCGGCCCCGGCGACCAGACCGATCATCGAGCGGCGCAGCCCGGCGGCCAGCTCCGGGTGCCCGTGCCCGAGCAGCCCACGCCGGACCAGCCAGCCGATGTTGAGCCAGCTCGGCCCGCGCCAGTAACGCAGCGCCTCGAAGTCGGGTGCGGTGCGGTCGTAGGTGGGCAGCGGCCGATCCATGAGACGGGCCACCCCGAAGCGCGCCGACCGAGCCTCGACGACCAGCGCGTCGGCGTGCCGGGTCGGCAGGTCGGGCAGGATCAGGGGGGTCAGCCCGAGCACGGTACGGGCGCTCACCAGGCGGTCGGTGCGCAGGTCACGGGGCTGGAACGTGCCCGTGTCCGGGTCGTACAACCGGCGCAGGAGAGCTTCGGTGATGCGGGCCGCGCGGGCCCGGTGCGGCCCGGGGTCGTCGCCGACGAGCGCGGCGATCTCGGCGAGGGCGTGTTCGGCGGCCCCGAACGCCGCGTTGAACAGCGGGCACTCCACCAGGAACGGGTGCCCGGCAGCCAGGTCGCGGTCGGAGTAGCCGTGGTCGCGGTAGGCGGCGACGATCGCCAGATAACGCGCGTAGTCCAGGTCCGTGGGGCGGTGCGCGGCGTCGGCGTGCGTGGTGTCGTGCCGACGGTACGCCCGCATCACGGCCGCCTCGGCCGGCACCGCCGCCATCGGCTCGTCCCACGCCGGGCTGTTGTCCAACCCGGACTCCCACGGGTGCACGATGCAGACCAGCCCGTCACCGGCCACGTCCCGCCGGTCGGCCAGGTAGCGCTGTTGGGCGACCAGCGCGGGGTAGAGCCCGCGCAGCGCGGCCAGGGCGGTGGGGTCGGGCGCCCGCCGGTACGCCAGCAACGCGGCGAGCGCGTGCACCGGCGGCTGGACCAGGCCGGAGGTGGCCACCGTCGGCGCGCCCGGCACGTCGGCCGAACGCCACATCTCCGGCCCCGGGAAGTACGCGCCGACCCGCAGCGCCGGGTTGAACACGATGTGCGGCACCCGTCCGTCGGCCCACTGCGCCCGGAACAGGGTGGTCAGCTCCCGCCAGGCGCGGTCGGGACGGACCTGGGCCAACCCGATCGCGATGAACGCGGAGTCCCAGCTCCACTGGTGCGGGTAGAGCGTGCGCGAGGGCACCGTGTGGTCGTGCTCCCAGTTGGCGTCGAGCGTGTCGACCGCGAGTCGACCCAGCCCGGCCGCGTCGGCCGGGCCACCCGTGCCGGCGGCGTCGGCGCGCGTCGCTCCGACGTCCCCGACCCCGTCGACACCGGCGGTCGCGTCGACGCTTGTCGGCCCGGCGTCGGCGGTCACGCGGCGGCCCGCCGGGGCAGCGCGTGTCGCAGCACCGTGGCGGCCTGTTGCAGGGCGCGGACCGGGTCGCCGCGGAGCCGACACTCCAGAGCCAGCCATCCCCGGTAGTCCAGCTCCAGCAGGGTACGCACCAGCGCCGGCCAGTCCAGGTGCCCGGCGCCGGGCTGGTACC
Organism: Micromonospora arida; assembly: GCF_003857035.1. Lineage (GTDB taxonomy): Bacteria > Actinomycetota > Actinomycetes > Mycobacteriales > Micromonosporaceae > Micromonospora > Micromonospora arida. Next base: position 5,778 of record NZ_QGSY01000180.1, on the reverse strand, counting down.
GGTTGGAATCGCTGACCTGTACGTGCCCGAGGTACGGCGCGGCGGCGCGCAGCGCGCGGTGCACGTCGTCCTCCTCGATGTTCATGTGGAACGTGTCGGCGACCACCCGGACCGACGGCAACCCGAGCGCGGCGCAGAGCGCCACCGCCTCGTCGAGACGGTTGACCATGTGGTCCTCGTACCGGTTGAGGGGTTCCAGGAAGAGGGCGACCCCCTCGGCCCGGGCGTGTTCGCCCAGCTCACCGAGGGCGTCGAGGAGCACCTGCCGGTCGCCGTCCGGGGCCCGGGGCGGCTCGAACGGCGGCAGTCGTCGGGAGAACATCCCCCAGGCGGCCGGGGTCATCACCCCGACGCCGCCCAGCTCGGCGATCACCGAGAGTTGGGAGCGCAGGTTACGGACGGCGTCGGCGGACCGGGCGGGGTCGAAGTCACCGATGAAGTGGTCCATCTCGACGCAGACGGTGGGCATCACCACCCCGGCGGCGCGGGCCCGGCGCAGCTCCGGCAGCCGGCGGGCGAAGGCCAGGTCGCCGCGGCCGCGTAGCTCGATGCCCTGGTAGCCGAGGGCGGCCGCGAGGGCGTACTTCTGGATGAGGTTGGTGCCCGGCAGGAGTTGTTCCTGACAGGCCAGCGCGATGGTGGTCATGAGAACCTCAGCACGACTTGGAGGACGTCACCGGCGCCGCGGTCGAGCAGCGCGAGGGCGTCGGCGACCGCGCTGGCGTCGACGATGTGGCTGACCAGTGGCAGCGGGTCGACGCTGCGGTCGGCCACCAGGTCCATGAAGGTCTGCGCGACCCGGTCTCCGGTCCACCGGCCGGCCATGCTCGGCGCGGGGGTGGGCCCGGAGACCTGGGCGGCCACCAACTGGATGCGGTTGTGGTGGAACTCCTCGCCGAGGCCGAGCGCGTCGGCCTGGCCCTGGTAGAAGCCGGCGGCCACGACCCGTCCGGCGTGGGTGGTGGAGCGGATCGCCTCGTGCAGCGCCGGGTACGCGCCGGACAGCTCCAGGCAGACGTCGGCCCCCCGGCCGTCGGTGGCCTGGCGCAGCACGGCGGCGGCGGAGGTGACAGTGGCATCCACAGTCGAGTGTGCGCCGTACCGGGCGGCGTGCTCCAGCCGGTCGGGTACCGGGTCGACGGCCACCACCCGGGCCCCGGAGAGCACGGCGAGCCGGGTGGCGAGCAGCCCGATGACGCCCTGACCGAAGACGCCTACCCAGTCGCCGAGGTGCAGGTCACCAGCGAGCACGGCGGTCAGCGCGATGGCGCCGGGGCGGGCGAAGACCGCGGCGAGCGGATCCAGCCCGGCGGGGAGCGCGCGGACCGCGTCGGCGGCGAGCACGGCCTCGGCCCGGTGCCCCCAGATGCCCCAGACGAGCTGGCCCGGGTGCCGGTCGGTGACGTCCGGCGCGACCTCGATGACCTCACCGACCTCTTCGTAGCCGAAGCCGATCAACGGGTAGGGCACCGGGGTCTGTCGGGGGACGAACATTCGGGCGGCATCGTCCCAGTCCTTGCTGAGCCGGGGATTGCTGCCCCGGTAGAGGGTCAGCTCGGTGCCTGCGGAGATGCCCGAGTAGCAGGTGCGGACTCGGACCTGGCCGGAGCCGAGCGGATCCGGCGGGCAGGGCTCGAGGCTGATGCGTCGAGGCCCGGCGAGAGAGACCACCCAGTTGCCCATGTGTCACATCCCGGTAGCACTGGGCTCCAGGATAGACACAAAATCGCAATATGTCTTGTTATTGATCAATCGAAGGTGTTGAATCCGGCATGTACCCTTCGAGAGGAGTGTCACCGATGTCAGCACCTCCGAGGCGGATACTCGCCACCACCCTGATCATGGCACTAGCAGCGTCCACCCTGCTGGCCTGCGGCGACGACGAACCAGACAGCAACAGCAAAAAGATCACCGTCTGGAGCCTGGAAGACGTGGCCGACCGGGTCACCGCCACCAAGGCGATCATCGCCGACTTCACCGCCAAGACCGGGATCCAGGTCGATCTCGTGACCGTCAACGAGGACCAGTTCCCCTCCCTGATCGCCGCCAACGCCGCCGCCGGCGACCTGCCCGACGTGGTCGGGTCGGTCTCCCTCGCCGGCATCCGTACGCTCGCCGGCAACGAGCTGCTGCACACCTCGGCGAACGCGGAGGTCGTCGACAAGCTGGGCAAGCAGACGTTCTCCCCCCGAGCACTCGAGCTCACCTCAGACGACGGCAAACAGCTCTCCGTGCCCAGCGACGGCTGGGGGCAGCTGCTCGTCTACCGCAAGGACCTGTTCGCCGCGGCCGGTCTGCCCGCCCCCGACACGTACGAGCGGATCACCGCCGCCGCGGCCCGACTGAACACCGGCGGCGTCGCCGGCATCACCGCGGCGACCGCCCCCAGCGACGTGTTCACCCAGCAGACCTTCGAGCACCTGGCGTTGGCCAACGGCTGCCAGCTCACCGACGACTCGGGGAAGGTGACACTGGATTCGCCCCAGTGCGTCGAGGCGTTCCGCTTCTACGGTGACCTGATCCGCACCAGCTCGGTGAAGGGCGCGCAGGACGTGGACACCACCCGGGCCACCTACTTCGCGGGCAAGGCGGCGATGGTGATCTGGTCACCGTTCATCCTCGACGAGCTGGCGGGGCTGCGCAACGACGCCAAGCCGACCTGCCCCCAGTGCCAGGCGGACCCGGCGTTCCTCGCGAAGAACAGCGGGTTCGTCACCGCGATCAAGGGCCCGAACGGCACCGAACCGGCCCAGTACGGCGAGATCAGCTCGTGGGCGGTTCTCGACGGCGCGGCGGCCGACCCGGCGAAGTCCTTCGTGGAGTACATGCTCGGTGACGGCTACCCGCGCTGGTTCGGCATGTCCCCCGAGGGCCGCTTCCCGGTGCGCAAGGGCACCCCCGCCGAGCCGGAGGCGTACCTGACCGCCTGGAACACCAGCCAGGCGGGCGTGGACGCGAAGAAGCCCCTCACCGACGTGTACGGCGACGAGGTGCTGGCCACGCTGCGCCGCAGCCCGGACACCTTCGGGCGCTGGGGCCTCAGCCAGGGGCAGGGCAAACTCGTCGGCGCCATGCTCGGCGAGTTGCCGGTGCCCAAGGCGCTGGGCGACCTCGTCTCCGGCAAATCCGACGCGGCAGCCACCGCCAACCGCGCCACGAAGGACGTGGACGCCATCAAGGCGGGCGTCAATTGACCACCACCGCGCCGGGCCCCGGCCGCTCCCCCACCAGGGAGCGGCCGGCGCCACCCCGGCGCCGACCGTTGACCCTGCGCCGCCGCGAGTCCCGGGCCGGGCTCGCGCTGGTCGCACCGACCCTGCTCGTCACCATCGCGGTCATCGGCATCCCGATCGTGTGGACCCTGGTGCTCGCCTTCCAGCGGGTCCGGCTGGCCACGCTGCGCAAGACCGGCCTGTTCGGCGAGTTCACCATGGACAACATCGACCGGGTGCTGCACACCCCCGGCTTCGCCGAGACGCTGTGGGTCACGCTGATCTACAGCATCGGCGGCACCGTCGGGTCGATCCTGCTCGGCCTGGTGGCCGCACTGGTCGTCCGCCGGCCGTTCCGGGGTCGCACCCTGGTCCGGGCGTCCATGCTGCTGCCGTACGTGGCGCCGGTGGTCGCCGTGACGTTCGTCTGGCAGGTGATGCTCGACCCGCAACTCGGCATCGTCAACGCGTGGGGCCAACGCCTGCTCGGCTGGGACGCCCCGGTGCCGTTCCTCACCCAGGAGTCGACAGCGCTGGCCACGGTGATCGTCTTCGAGGCGTGGCGGTACTTCCCGTTCGCGTTCCTGTTCCTGCTGGCCCGGCTCCAGGCGGTGCCCGGAGAGTTGGAGGAGGCCGCCCGGGTCGACGGCGCCACCCCCACCCAGCGGTTCCGGCACATCCTGCTACCGCAACTGCTGCCGGTGATCGCCCTGCTGGGTGTGCTGCGCTTCATCATGACGTTCAACAAGTTCGACGACGTCTACCTGCTCACCGGTGGTGCGGCCGGCACCGAGGTGGTCAGCGTGCGGGTGTACGAGTTCCTCACCGCCCGTACCGACATCGGGGCCGCGGCCGCGCAGGCGGTCGTGCTGGCGGTGGTGCTCATCGTGTTCGTGTTGATCTATCTGCGCTTCTTCGGACGGAGGGTGAGCTGATGGACCGGGACGTGGTCGAGACGGTGAGCCTGCGTTGGCTGCGCCGCCTGGTGATCGCCGGGTTCCTGGCGATCACGGTCTTCCCCTTCTACTACATGCTGGTGCTCTCGGTGCGCCCCATCGAGCGGCTGCTGCTCGACCCCGGAGCGCTGGTGGTCGGTTTCGGTGAGCTGACCGTGGCCACGTACGCCGAAGTGCTCAAGGCCACCGACGACGGCGGCCAGGGTTTCCTCACCTTCATCCGCAACAGCGGACTGGTCGCCGTCGCGGCGACCGTGCTCACTCTCCTGGTCGCGATCCCCGGTGCGTACGCGGTGGCCCGGCTGCGGTTCTTCGGCCGGCGACAGGTGGACTTCCTGTTCCTGGCGGTCTACCTGTTCCCGTCGATCGTCATCGCGATCCCACTGTTCGTGGTCTTCACCCGGGCCGGGCTGCGCGGCTCGCTGTTCGGTCTGGTGCTGGTCTACATCTCGCAGACGTTGCCGGTGTCGGTCTACATGCTGAAGAACTACTTCGAGACCATCCCGGTCAGTCTGGAGGAGTCCGCGGCCATCGACGGCGCCGGCCGGCTCGGCATCATCCGCCGTGTCAGCCTGCCCCTGGCGATGCCGTCGATCATGGCGGTCGCGCTCTACGACTTCATGATCGCCTGGAACGAGTTCCTCTTCGCCCTGCTGTTCCTGGTCGACAAACCCAACCGGTGGACGGTGTCACTCGGGTTGTCGCTGCTCGCCGACGGGGTGGAGGTCCCCAAGACCGTGCTGATGGCCGGGTCGGTCGTGCTCACCCTGCCCATCGTGATCCTCTTCTTCGCCAGCGAACGGCTGCTCACCGAGGGGCTGACCAGCGGCGCGGAGAAGGGATGATCGTCTCGTCCGGGTCACCCGCCAGGCCCCCACCGGCCCGGATACGGTGGCCTCATGGCCAACCCGACCCGCTGGGCGACCGACACCGGTCCTGAGCACTCACAGTGGTATATCGACCGGTTCCGCAAGCTCGCGGCCGAGGGCGCGGACCTGGCCGGCGAGGCCCGACTGGTGGACGCCCTCGTCGCGCCCGGCTCGCGCATTCTCGACGCCGGCAGCGGCACCGGCCGCGTCGGTGCCGCGCTGGCGGAGCGGGGGCACACGGTGGTCGGGGTGGACGCCGACCCCGCGCTGGTGGATGCCGCCCGCGCCGACTATCCCGGCCCGACGTGGCTGGTCGCCGACCTCGCCGAGCTGGATCTACCGGCGCTGGGTGAGGCGGAGCCGTTCGACGCGGCGGTGCTGGCCGGCAACGTGCTCGCCTTCGTCGCCGTCGGCACCGAACCGGAGGTGCTGCGCCGGGTGGCCGCGCACCTGCGACCCGACGGCGTGCTGACCGTGGGGTTCGGCACGGAGCGCGGCTACCCGCTGACCGCGTTCGACGCCGACGCGGTGGCCGCCGGGCTGCGCGTGGAGCAACGCTTCGCCACCTGGGACCTGCGCCCGTGGCGCGACGACGCCCCGTTCGCGGTCACCGTCCTGCGCCGCCCGGCCGACTAGGCACCGTCCGCCGCGCGTTGCCGCGCGTTGCCGCGCGTCGCTTCCCGGTGATCAAGAGGTTTGCGTCAGCATCGTGCGAACTTCTGACGCAAACCTCTTGATCAC
>NZ_QGSY01000244.1 GCF_003857035.1 Micromonospora arida | reverse complement strand
CGCCGGTCGGGGCGGGGCCGGGGGACCCGGAGCTGATCACCGTGAAGGGTTGGCGGCTGCTCACCGAGGCCGACGTGGTGGTCGCCGACCGGTTGGTGCCCGGGTTGCTCCTCGACGAGTTGCGTCCCGACGTGGAGCTGGTGGACGCCTCGAAGATCCCCTACGGCCCGTCCCGGGCCCAGGAGGAGATCAACCAGATCCTGGTCGACCGGGCGCTGGCGGGCGCCTTCGTGGTGCGGCTCAAGGGCGGTGACCCGTACGTCTTCGGCCGTGGCGGTGAGGAGTTGCTGGCCTGCGCGGCCGCCGGCGTGCCGGTGACCGTCGTGCCCGGGGTGACCAGCTCGATCGCCGCGCCGGCCGCGGCGGGCATCCCGGTCACCCACCGGGGGGTGGCGCACGAGTTCACTGTGGTCTCCGGGCACCTGGCACCCGACGCGCCGGCTTCGCTGGTGCGCTGGGACGCCCTCGCGGGTCTGCACGGCACCCTGGTGATCCTGATGGGGTTGAAGAACCTCGCCGCCATCACGGCCACCCTGATCGCCCACGGTCGGTCGCCGCAGACGCCGGCCGCGGTGGTCCAGGAGGCCACGACGGGCACCCAGCGGGTGCTGCGGTCCACGTTGGGCGAGGTCGCCGCCGATCTGTTGGCGGCCGAACTGCGCCCGCCCGCCGTGGTGGTGGTGGGCGACGTGGTGGACGCCCTCGACGGCTGACACATCGTCGAGGCGAATGCGGGCCTGGCGCCGGACCGGCCGGTGCCAGGCACCACGAAACCGGCCCAGGCAACCAAACCTGAGCCGGAATCTGTGGTTACTACCGAGCGGAACTGCCTACCTTTTGAAGCACCTCAGCTTCCGTTACTGCCACGGGCAGGTCTTGCTCCCGCCACCGCCGTCAGCGGGTTGACCGGTGATCTTGCAGATCGTCACGCCGGCGCCGGGCGTGTACGACTGCAACTGCTGGGTGTATCCCCAGCGGACCTCCGCGCCCTGCGGGACAACGACGGACTGCCCATATTCGGCAGATCCGGAGTCGAAGCCAGTGCCCTGGTAACTCAGGGCGTAGCGGCCCGGGTTGGGATGTGAGACGTTGACGTAGGTGCAGTCGCCAGGGATGGAGACACTGAACACCGCGACCGGACCAGCCGACACTCCAAGGTTGTATCCCGCGCCGCAGTTCTCGTAGCTGCCACCGGGAACGTTCTCATCGTTCCAGAGAAAGACGCCCGAATAGCCCGAGCCCGGGTAGCTGGACATATACATTTCCTGGATCTCAGACGTCCACGGGTCGAGCGCGTCGATGTAGCCGCGCCGCTTGGTCGCATAGTAGTTGTAGCTGCCATTGCCGTCGTTTTTGGTTACCCACCGCTCCCAGGTGGCGTTCATGAGAGCCTTGTCGGCGACCTCGATCCGGTAATTCCCCGAGGCGGTCCGCAACGGGTACGGCTCTGCGGCCACAGCAGCGCTACCCTCCGCGAGCAGCGCCTGCTCATTGGCGGGAACGTACGGGGAGTCCTCAACGTACGCGTCGTAGCCATTCTCGTAGACCTTGAGGCTGACTTTCTTGATCTCGATGTCGCGGGGAGCGTACATTCGGATGTCCGGACCCAGCTCGAGCAGATCGACCTCCGACGGCGCGTAGGCTTTGCCTGTTGCGGCTGCGGTGTCGCGAACAAACTTGCTGCGCTTCTGCTGACGGTCGTCCACTTCGGCCTGGGCCAGGCCGCGACTGCGGGCCTTCAGATCCTTCTGGCGCGAGTCTCGAATGGTTGTCCTGATGCGGTTGCTGTCGAAAGTGAGCTCTCCGAGGAGGGCGCCCTTGTCCTTCTCGACAGTAGGTTCGGGGGCGGCCGCGGCGGGCGCACCAACGCCTGCTCCTGCGGTGGTTGCGGCCAGCAACAGCGCTGCCAACCATGCTTGGGTCCTGCGCACGTGAGATCCTTTCATTGGGGGGTTTCCGTCACTGCGTGCCGAGCATTTGGGCCTGGCAGGCGAATTGAAAACTCGAACTTGTCTTCGCACCAAGTCGCCAGGCTCAGTAGCCGGCACCCACTCATCGTCAGCTTTCGGAATTCCACAGTGAAGGATTCGGCCTGTTCGGGACTGTTCCGAACACTCAGTGGATCAGCCCGGCAGGAGGCCCGACGCGCGGGCGAGCGCAGGTTGAGGCGTGCGGACAGATCGGCGGAGTCGCTGTGGACACAGACTCACAGGGCCGGACAGCCGACGGGGCCGGAGCATGTGCGCTCCGGCCCCGTCGTCGTACCAACTGTCGATTATTGCTTGAGCATGTTGTCCAGCAGCAGGGCACAGCGGATCAGACCGAGGTGGCTGTACGCCTGCGGGTGGTTGCCCAGGCCGCGCTCGGCGAGCGGGTCGTACTGCTCGGGGAGCAGACCGGTCGGGCCGGCGGTCAGCACCATCTGCGCGAACAGTTCCTCGGCGTCGGTGCGGCGGCCGGTGCGCAGGTACGCCTCGATCAGCCACGCCGTGCAGATGTGGAACCCGCCCTCACGGCCGGGCAGGCCGTCGTCCCAGTGGTAGCGGTAGACGACCGGGCCGCTGCGCAGGTCCGCCTCGATCCGCAGGACGGTGGACAGGAAGCGCGGGTCGTCGCCCGGGAGCAGGCCGGAGAGGCCGATCCAGAGCGATGAGGCGTCCATGTCCTCGTCCCCGTACGCGACGCTGTACGCCTCGACGTCGGAGTGCCAGCCGTGCTCCAGCACGTTGGCGCCGATCCGGTCGCGCAGGTCCTTCCACTCGGGCCGGTCCTCGCCGCCGTGCTCGCGCATCACGTGCAGCGCGCGGTCGACTGTCATCCAGCACATCACCTTGGAGAAGACGTGGTGCCGGGGTGGCAGCCGGGCTTCCCAGATGCCGTGGTCGGGCTCGTGCCAGCGGCGGCGGACCGCCTCGACCATGTTCTCCAGGACCCGCCACTCGTCGTCGCGGACCGAACCGCGAGCGTCGGCGACGGCCGCGATCAGGTCGGCGATCGGGCCGAAGACGTCCAGCTGCAACTGGTGGTTGGCGAGGTTGCCGACCCGGACCGGCCGGGAGCCGGCGTACCCGGGCAGCGTGTCGATGACCGCCTCGGCGCCCAGCTCGTAGCCGTCGATGGTGTAGAGCGGGTGCAGTCGCTCCGGGTGCCCGCCGGTGCGCTCGATGCAGCCGTCCACCCAGCGCAGCAGCGCCTCGGCCTCCTCGACGGAGCCCAGGTCGACGAGTGCGCGGGCGGTCAGCGCGGCGTCGCGCAGCCAGCAGTAGCGGTAGTCCCAGTTCCGGACGCCGCCCAGCTCCTCGGGGAGCGAGGTGGTCGCCGCGGCCAGGATCGAGCCGGTGGCCTCGTGGCAGAGCCCGCGCAGGGTGAGGGCGCTGCGCGCGACCAGGTCCCGGGCGGTGGACGGCAGCCGCAGCGAGGCCACCCAGTCCTTCCACGGCTGCTCGGCGGCGGCCTGCCGCTCGTGGATCGGCACCCGGTGGTGCTCCAGGCTGTGCGTGCCGAAGCGCAGCTCCAGCACGACCTGGCCACCGGCGGCGGAGAGGTCGACGATCGCCTTGGCGGTCTCGTAACCGCCGTCGTTGCCGACCTCCCACTCCACGCCGGGGGCGTAGAGCGCGACCGGTTCGTTGGAGCCGAGCACCAGCAGGCCGTCGCCGAGCGGCTGCAACTGCACGGCGACCTGGCCGAACTCGGGCCTCGGCGCGAACTCCACCTTGGCCTTGCCACTGCCGGTCAGCACCCGGACCAGTGTGGAGTCGCCGGTGATGACCGCCGGGCTGTCGTCCGGGGTGGTCTCCCGGGCCGGCTTGTCCAGCCAGTCGGTGACGGTGAGCCCGGACCAGCGGGTCTCCACGGTCATCGTGCCGGAGCGGTAGCGCTGGCCCAGCGGAATGCCGCCACGTTCCGGGGTGATGCTGAAGTGGCCGGCCGGGCTGCCACCGACCAGGTCGGCGAAGATCGCCGCCGAATCGGGCTTGGGGTGGCAGAGCCAGCTCACCTTGGCCTCGGGGGTGAGCAGAGCGACGGTACGACCGTTGGCCAGCATGGAGTGCCGTTCGATCGGCACCGCCCGCTCACCGAACAGCCAGTGCCGCCGGGTCTCCAACAGCAGCGCCAGCGCGCGGGCGGCCTCCAGCGGGTCGGCCACCCGGTAGCTGGCCTCGGTGTCGCCGGGGCCGATCTTGATGCCGAGGTCGGGACCGTGCAGGTGGGCGAACCCGTTCTCGTCGGTGACGTCGTCGCCGATGAACAGCACCGCGCTGGAGGCGAGCTGGGTCCGCAACTGGTCGAGTGCGGTGCCCTTGTGGGTGGCCACCACGGAGAGTTCGATGACCTCCTTGCCCTGGGTCACCGTGACGCCGTCGAAGGTGGCCGGACCGTTGAGGACCGCCTCGATGGCGGCGGCGGCGATCTGCGGGTCGACCCCACGGGTGTGCATCGCGACGCTCGCCGGCTTGCGTTCCATCCGGATGCCCGGGTGCTGGGCGGCGATCTCACGCAGCGCGTTGCGGACCTGGGTCCGCACGGCGACCAGCTCGGGGGAGAGCCGCTCGACGAAGCCGATGTCGAACTCGGAGCCGTGGCTGCCGACGAGGTGCACCTCGCTGGGCAGCCGCGAGAGCGCGGCCAGGTCGCGCAGCGCCCGACCGGAAACCACCGCCACGGTGGTCTGCGGCAGGGCGGCGAGCGCGCGGACGGCAGCCACCGACTCGGGCAGCGGGACGGCCGTGCTCGGGTCCTCCACGATCGGCGCCAGCGTGCCGTCGTAGTCGCAGGCGACCAGGAGTTGGGGGACCCGGGCGATCCGGCCGATGGCGGAACGCAACTCAGGGTCCATGACCCCGGTGGCGGTTGCCGCCCCATCGTTGACGGACGTGTTCACTCGGCCTCCGCCTCGGGAACTCCGAGCTCAGAGAGGAAAGACTTGGCCCAGTGGCCCACGTCGTGGGTACGCAGGTGACGTTGCATTGTCCGCATCCGGCGGCGTGCCTCGGTTTTCTCCACGTGCACTGCCCGGAGGAGGGCGTCCTTGACCGCGTCCGGGTCGTGCGGGTTACACAAAAATGCCTGGCGAAGCTCGGTGGCGGCGCCGGCGAACTCGCTGAGCACGAGCGCGCCACCTTGGTCGGCACGTGATGCTACGTATTCCTTCGCCACGAGGTTCATTCCGTCTCGCAGCGGGGTCACCATCATCACGTCGGCAGCAACGTACATCGCCGCCAGCTCACTGCGACTGTACGACTGATGGAGGTAATGGACCGCCGGCACGCCGACCCTGCCGAACTCGCCGTTGATCCGACCGACCTCGCGCTCCACCTTCACCCGTAGTGCCTGGTAGTGCTCCACGCGCTCGCGGCTGGGTGTGGCGACCTGAACCATGACCGCGTCGGGAACTGTCAACTTTCCGTCAGCCAGCAGCTCCCGGAAGGCCTTGAGCCGCAACTCGATGCCCTTGGTGTAATCCAGCCGGTCCACGCCCAGAATTATCGTCTTCGGGTCGCCCAACTCGGCGCGAATCTGCTTGGCCCGGGCCTGGATCGCCGGATCGGCGGCCATCCGCTCCATCTCCTGGGTGTCGATCGAGATGGGGAAGGCGCCCGCCTTCACCTGCCGACCGTCAACCTGGATCATCTGCCCCTCGTAGCGCAGCCCGAGCAGGTGCCGGGCCAGCCGGACGAAGTTCTGCGCGGCCAGCCGCTGCTGGAAACCGACCAGGTCGGCGCCGAGCAGACCGCGCAGGATCTCGGTACGGAACGGCATCTGCATGAACAGCTCGATCGGCGGGAACGGGATGTGCAGGAAGAACCCGATCCGCAGGTCCGGGCGGAGCTCACGGAGCATCGCCGGTACCAACTGGAGCTGGTAGTCCTGCACCCAGACCGTCGCGCCCTCGGCCGCCACGTCGGCTGCGGCCTCCGCGAACCGGGCGTTGACCAGGCGGTACGCCTCCCGCCACCGGCGCTTGTAGGCCGGCGTCTCCACCGCGTCGTGGTAGAGCGGCCAGATCGTCGCGTTGGACTGGCCCTCGTAGTAGCGCTCCAACTCCTCGGCGCTGAGCGGGACCGGGTGCAGCCGGATCCCCTCCAGGTCGAACGGCTCGGGGGCCGCGCCGGTGCCACCGGCCCAGCCGACCCAGGTGCCCTTGTGTTCGGCGAGTACGGGATGCAGCGCGGTGACCAGCCCGCCAGGGCTACGTCGCCACTGCCGGCCCTCGGGTGTGCTCACCTCGTCGACCGGCAGACGGTTCGCCACTACGACAAAGGAGCTACGGACGGTCACGATCGGCCACCTCCGGGTGCTGACGGGTCCACCGCGATGAGCGTACTGAGCGTAGCTGCGGCGTCTTGTGCCCCGTGCCGGAGTCTCCTACCCGCCTCGGTGCGACCGAATCCTAGAGGTGATCTTGTCGACAGCCCGCAGGTCAGAGGTCGATGATCGGCCAATCCTTCGGCAACACCTCGCCGAGCAACTCCCGCCGATCCGTCATGATCGGTGTGATCGCCCGAGCGGCCTCCATCGCAGCCTGGGCCAGATCCACGGCCGGCACACTCCGCAACCACAGGCCCAGCGCAGCCGAGCAGTCCGCAGTCAGGGCAGTGACCTGCGTCGGGCGTAGAGCGGCAAGGAGGTCCAGCACCCACCACCCCTCTTGGGGAATTTGTCGGTAGGCGCTGGCCAGGCATCCCGCCGGGATGACCACCGTCAGTCGGCGATCAGAGGCCACCACGATCCTGGCGGCGACATCCTCATCGCCACCGGCGAAGGCCAGCAGCGCCGGAGTGTCCAACACGAATGCCGATCTGCCAGGAGTGAACGCCGGTTCATCCGGCATGCCCGCCTCGGGTCCTGCGACGAGAGCACCCAGTTTCGGTGTGATCTGCTCCAGCGCCGCGTTCACCACCCGACCGGCCCGCTTCAGGTGAGCCGGAGAGAGCGCGAAGCCCGCCTGCCGGAGTTTGCGCAGGATGCGCTCGTCGGTCATGTCCTTTCGTATGCAATCCGTCAGAAAGGCCGAGATGTCGGGTTCTTCGGCCAGCCGGTCGGCCAGCTCGTCCGGCAGCTCGATGACGAGCTCGGTAGACATCCAGTCACGATAAAAAGCGGACTGCCGAGCGGCAACGCGGCGCGCCCGCGTACTCCTGGGGCGGGGTGATGTGGGCGAAGCGCGCCGTACCTGTCAGGATTGACGATGGCGTGCGCGCGGCCGGCTCCCGGCCGGCGGCGGCGGGCGGTCCTCGCAGCCCGCGCCGCGCCGCCGATCAGCGACAGCAACCGACGGAGGTAGCCCGCACCGTGGCCCAGTACATCTACGTCCTGGAAAAGGCGCGCAAGGCGCACGGCGACAAGGTCGTGCTCGACAACGTCACGTTGAGCTTCCTGCCGGGAGCCAAGATCGGTGTGCTCGGTCCGAACGGCGCCGGTAAGTCCAGCCTCCTCAAGATCATGGCAGGGCTGGACAAGCCGAGCAACGGCGAGGCCCGACTCATGCCCGGCTACACCGTCGGCATGCTCGCCCAGGAGCCCCCGCTCAACGAGGCCAAGACAGTGCTCGGCAACGTCGAGGAGGCGGTCGCCGAGACCAAGGCCAAGCTGGAGCGGTTCAACAAGATCGCCGAGCAGATGGCCACCGACTACTCCGACGAGCTGATGGAGGAGATGGGCAAGCTCCAGGAGGAGCTTGACCACCTCGACGCCTGGGACGTCGACTCCAAGCTCGAACTGGCCATGGACGCGCTGCGCTGCCCGCCGCCGGACGCCGACGTGACCCAGCTCTCCGGTGGTGAGCGCCGTCGGGTAGCGCTCTGCAAGCTGCTGCTGGAGGCACCCGACCTGCTGCTGCTCGACGAGCCCACCAACCACCTGGACGCGGAGAGCGTCTCCTGGCTGGAGCAGCACCTGGCGAAGTACGCCGGCACCGTCATGGCGATCACCCACGACCGGTACTTCCTCGACAACGTGGCCAACTGGATCCTTGAGCTGGACCGTGGCCGGACCTACCCGTACGAGGGCAACTACTCCACCTACCTGGAGAAGAAGGCCGCCCGGCTGGCCGTCGAGGGTCGCCGCGACGCCAAGATGAAGAAGCGCCTCACCGAGGAGCTGGAGTGGGTCCGCTCCAACGCCAAGGCCCGGCAGACCAAGTCGAAGGCACGCCTCGACCGGTACGACGAGATGGCCACCGAGGCGGAGAAGACCCGCAAGCTGGACTTCGAGGAAATCCAGATCCCGCCGGGCCCGCGCCTGGGCAGCACGGTGATCGAGGCGAACAACCTCAGCAAGGGCTTCGGCGACCGGCTGCTGATCGACAACCTGTCGTTCTCGCTGCCGCGCAACGGCATCGTCGGCATCATCGGCCCCAACGGTGTCGGCAAGACCACGCTGTTCAAGACCATCGTCGGACTGGAGGAGCCGACCGGCGGCGAGGTCCGGGTCGGCCCCACCGTCTCGCTGTCGTACGTCGACCAGAACCGTGAGGGCCTCAACGGCGACAAGACCGTCTGGGAGGTCGTCTCCGACGGGCTGGACTACCTGATGGTGGGCAAGGTCGAGATGCCGTCGCGGGCGTACATCGCCGCGTTCGGCTTCAAGGGCCCGGACCAGCAGAAGCCGACGAAGGTGCTCTCCGGCGGCGAGCGCAACCGGCTCAACCTGGCGCTGACCCTGAAGATCGGCGGCAACGTCATCCTGCTCGACGAGCCGACGAACGACCTGGACGTGGAGACGCTGTCCAGCCTGGAGAACGCGCTGCTGGAGTTCCCCGGCTGCGCCGTGGTCATCTCGCACGACCGGATGTTCCTGGACCGCGTCGCCACGCACATCCTGGCCTGGGAGGGCGACGACCAGGACCCGTCCAAGTGGTTCTGGTTCGAGGGCAACTTCGAGGCGTACGAGAAGAACAAGATCGACCGCCTCGGCGCGGAGGCTGCCCGGCCGCACCGGGTGACCTACCGCAAGCTGACCCGCGACTGACCGGCCGAGAAGGTGTCTGACCGCTTCGTCTACCACTGCACCCTGCGCTGGTCCGACCTGGACGCGTACGGCCACGTCAACAACTCGCGCTTCCTCACCCTGTACGAGGAGGCGCGGGTGGCGTTGATGTTCGCCGGCGGCCGGGCCTGGGGCGTCGGCTCGTTCGCCGACGGGGTGGTGATCCGCCGGCACGAGGTCGACTACCTGCGACCGGTCGACTACGCGCTCGGCCGGGCCACCGCGGAGGCGGCACCCACAGTGCGGATCGAGCTGTGGGTGGAGGAGATCCGGGCCTCCCGGTTCACAGTCGCCTACGAGCTGTACGACGGCGAGGTGCTGGCCAGCCGGGCCCGTTCGGTGCTGGTGCCGTTCGACCTGACCCGCCAGGTGCCCCGGCGGATCACCACCGAGGAACGGGACTTCCTGCTCACGTACGCGCCGCAGGGCGGCGCGGCGTGACCCGGCCGGGCACCGCCGAGCCGGGCCGGACGGCCGCGTCCACCCACGGTGTCGCCGGGGTGGCGGACGCGGGCGCCTTCCTGGCCCGGCTGGTCCGGTTGGATCCGGTCGCGCCGGTCCGGCTGCGGCCGGCCGGCGCACCGGGCCGGGTCGCCCTGTGGGCCCGGCTGCCGTGGCAGGTCCTGGTGGTCCGCACGGTTGCCGGTGGGCCGGCCGACGGCGTCGCGGAGGACGTCACTGTGGCAGCCGCGGAGCTGCTCGCCGAGCTGGAGCGGGGCGGCGCGACCCTGCCGACCCGCCGGGACGCCCAGTGGCGGTGGCCGCTGCCGCCGACGCGGAGCGACCAGGTGGAGGCGCTGCCCGTTGCCGAGTTGCGACGGATCGCCGACGCGGCGGCGGGCACCCTGCGGACGGCGAGCGAGCAGGGTGTGGCCGGCCGTGCCGTGGGCCAGCGGGCCCTGCGTGACGCGTTGCTCGACCACGTGGCGGTGCTGATCACCCCGGACGGGACGCCCGCCGCGCCGGTCGAGGTGCCGCAGCGGCTGGTGCAGGGGGTGGTCCGGATGGGCTTCCTCGGCGCCGCCCACGGCTCGGCGGCCGGCGAGGGCGGGGACGCCGTTCAGGTGCGGGTGGCCGGTCGTTGGGTCGGCCTGGTGGGACCGCACGGAGCGGCTTGGTTGCAGAAGGCCACGGATCTTGCCGTGACACCCCTGAGCACTCGTCCGAACGGATGATCCCGGATCATTCTTCTGGTCAGGGGCGGCCGTTGGGGGGGTGCTTCAACTCGGCTGTCCGGGTACCGTCCATCCTCGGATCCAACGCACCGTAGGCGACTGGATCCGCTGGGGAGTGAGGTGCGCGAGCGATGCCGTGGTGGTCATGGCGCCCCGGTCCCGCCGACGGCGGCGGCGATCCGGAAGCCCGAAGCGGGATCACAGTCGATAGCGCGGTCCGGATCGGGCCGCCCAGCCCTCGCCAGCCGGGGGACGACTGCCCGTCCAACGAGCGGCCCGTGCTGACCGAGATGCCCGCCACCGTCGAGCCGGTGAGTCTGCGCCGGGTCTGTGACGCGCTCGATCTGCTCGACGTGCGTTACCTGGCCGACGGCGACGGCAACCTGCTGGCGATGTGGGAGCGGCACGCGGTGCTGGTCACCCTCGAAGGGCCGGAGGACGAGATCCTGGTCATGCGGGCACGTCCGCACGCCACGGTCCCGCCGGACTGGGCCGACCGGGCATACCGGGTGGTCAACGAGTGGAACCACACCCGCCGGTTCTGCAAGGCGTACATCGGTGACCCGACCGAGCGCGGTCAGCTACCGATCTACGCCGAGCTTCAGGTGCCCCTGGGTGCCGGCACCCACGACGCGCTCCTGGTCGAGATGCTCGACTGCGGCGCGGCGGTTGCCACCAGCTTCGTGGACTGGCTGCACGACGAGGGCGCGCTGCTCTGACGCCGCTCCGGGTGGGGTGGGTCAGCCGCCGTTGGCCGGGTCGTCCTCGACGTTGACCATGAAGTACGCGGCCCGCTCCAGGTAGTCCCAGAGGGTGCCGGCGATCTCCGGCTCAAGGTCGAGCCGGTCCACGGCACGGCGCATGTTCCGCAGCCAGGCGTCCCGTTCGGCCGCGCCGATCCGGAACGGCGCGTGGCGCATCCGCAGCCGTGGGTGCCCGCGCTGAGCGGAGTACGTGTTCGGCCCACCCCAGTACTGCATCAGGAACAGGGTCATCCGGTCCGCGGCCGGGCCCAGGTCCTCCTCCGGGTACATGGGTCGCAGCAGGGGGTCGGTGGCGACGCCGGCGTAGAACTCGTCGACCAGCTTGCGGAAGGTGGGTTCGCCGCCGACCGCTTCGAAGAGGGTCATCGACGCACCGGGACGGTCGGATTCACCTGCGGAAGTCACCGTTCCATCCTGCCAGGTGCGTCCGGTGCCGACCCGACCCGCACGGCGTGCGTCGGATCACGCCGGGTCGACAACCCCGAATATGGGGCACCCGGCCCGCACGGGTGGAGGTCGGTTCGACGGTCAGGTGACCGCGTGCCGGCGGTGACCGTCACCGGTATGTGGGTCGGACGTGCCTTCCACCGGGCGGTCGCTGGCCGGGCCGCCGGGCCCGGAGGGCGGCGGAGCGGCGTTGGCCAACGCGGCGGCGGTGATCGCGTCGTCCACCGTCTGCCGGTCCGGCCACCGCAGCGTGGCCACCGCCATCAGCACCACCCCGGCCGCGCTCCAGACCCCCACCACGATCGGAATGGGGAACCGTTCGGCGAGCATCCCGGTGACCAGCACCGCGAGGCCCTGGATGACCTGTATGCCGGTGGCCATCACCCCGAAGGCGCGGGCCCGGAAGCCGTTGGGCAGCGCCTGGATGAACAACCCGTTGGCCATCGGCATCATGCCGGCCACTGCGAACCCGCAGAGAGCGGCGAGCAGCGCGACCACCAGCGGCGGGGGGTCGAGTAGCACCGGTACGAGCACCAACGGGGCGAGCACCGCGAGCGGCCGCATCAGCCTCAGTCGGCGAGCCGGCCCGAACAGGCGACTCACCAGCAACCCACCGAGGATGAAGCCGATCGGGTTGGCCACCATGATCGCCGCTTGTGCGGTGCCTGCGCTCACCGCGCCACGGCTCTCGTCGTGGGCCCAGGCTGCGGCCAGACCCTCGGGAACGATCGAGAAGAGCATCGAACTGAACACCAGCACCGCGATGGCCCGCAGCACCGGTGTGCGGAACACGATGCCGAACCCCTGGCGAGTCTCCTGCAGCAGGTGGCTGCGGTGCTCCGGGTTGATGACCGCCGGGCGGTGGCGCACACCGAGGCGAACCAGCAGCGCCGAGAGACCGAACGTGGCCGCGTTGAACAGCAGCGCCGCCTCCGGGTCGATGGCGGCGACAGCGGCGCCGAAGACGTACCCCACGACCTGGGCGGCCTGCCCGACGCTGCTGTTCAGCGACAGCCCCAGCACCAGTCGGTCCCCGGTGAGCAACTGCGGGATCAGCGCGGACTTCGCCGCCTGGCTCGGCGGGTTGGCCAGCGTGGCGGCGAAGATGAGCACCAGCACCGCCTGGTACGGCAGGGCAGGAATGGCGATGAGCAGCATCAGCGCCATCCGGATGATGTCGCACGCCACCATCACCCGTCGGAACGGGTACCGCTCCGCGAGTGCGGCGAGCACGGGACCGCCGAGCAACCAGGGCAGGAAGCTGACCGCGAAGGCGGTCGCCGAGAGCGCGACGGACCGGGTCTGCTGATAGACGAGCAGGGTGACGGCGGCCTTCGCGACGTAGTCGCCGACCCAGGAAAGAGCGCCGGCCACGAACACGGCCCGGAACTCGTGCTGGCCGAAGACTTCGCGAAATGTGGCGGGGCCTTCCGCGGAAGGTCGCTCGTCAGGCACCGTCGCCTCCATCGGCCCCGGCTCGGCCGCTCGTGGCAGCCCGGCCGGAAGCGCTCGTCAGATCTACGGATCAGCGAGGATGTGATCACGCTTTGGTGTGAACGCGTGCTCCGGATTCTGCCCGATCGTCTGACAACTAGCTAGGTCGAACGGGTCGTTCGTCGCCTCTCCGACTGAACGAACGGACGATACCCGAGGGGCCGCCCGGCTCGCGACCCCTGAATTGCCGGACAATGTCGGCGGTTTCAGGTGGCGCCGCCCTGGCCGGTCTCACCCTCGGGCAACGGCCGGGTCGACAGACCGGGATAGATGCGGGCCGCAGCGATCTGCGCGGTGATCCCCGAATTCTCCAGCGCCTCGGCGAGACGTCGACGCAGTTCCCGGCCCACCGCGAACTGCCCGTCCGCGGTGGTCTTCACCACGGTGCGGATGACCGCGCCGTCCACCGTCACCTGCTCGACACCCAGCACCTCGGGCGCCTCCACGATCTCGGGTGACAGTTCCGGGTCCATGGCGATCGAGGCGGCAGCGGTCCGTAGCACCGCCGTTGCCTCCTCGGTGCTGTTGAAACCGATGGGCAGGTCCACCACCACGAGGGCCCAACCCTGGCTCTTGTTGCCCACCCGGATGATCTCGCCGTTGCGGATGTACCAGAGCACACCGCGGCCGTCGCGCACCGTGGTGACCCGCAGGCCGACCGACTCGACCACGCCCATCGCCTCGCCCAGGTCGACGTTGTCACCCACGCCGTACTGGTCCTCGATCAGCATGAAGAGGCCGGCGATCAGGTCCTTCACCAGGCTCTGCGCGCCGAAGCCCAGCGCGACGCCGGCGATCCCCGCGCTGGCCAGCAGCGGAGCCAGGTCGAAGCTGAACTCCCGCAGGATCATCAGCAGCGCGATGCCGAAGACGAACGCGGTGGTCAGGCTGCGCAGCACCGACCCGATCGCCTCGGCCCGCTGCCTCCGTCGCTCGGGCACGAACTCGGCCGGGTCGACCGCGGCGGTGGGCACCCGCTCGCGCAGCGGCCGCAGCATCGTCGGCACCGCACCATCGGTGGTCGTCCGAACCAACCGGTTGATCGTCCGGTGCAGCGCCCAGCGGGCCACCATCGCCAGTGCCAGGATCAGCAGCACCCGAAGCGGTTTGAGCAGGATCCAGTAGCTTCCCTCGGCGAACCAGGCCGACCCGGTGATCCGGTAGATCCACTCGCAGGAGGTGCTGCCCTGGCAGCTCACCAAGACGGCGTCGGACAGGGCTAGGGGCGTCACACTGGCGGCACTCACCCTGTCTTCGTACCGCAAGGGGCCCGAGCGCCCGCCGCCGACCCACCGGCCGGTGACCCGCTGCCGAGGGCAGGACGCTCACCCGCTCCGGGGCAACGCGGCGCGTAGCCGTTCGTACTCGGCCTGACTACCGATCGCCGCCCGGTGTTCGGGGTGGGCGACGTAGTGCCCGATGGCCGCAGCGAGGAAGCCCGCGTCGACGATGTCCGTCCGCAACGCCCCCCGGCTCGGCGGAATGCCGTACCGCCGAACCAGCCGGGGTTCCGTGATCCTCATCGGGAGCCACGGGCGGCGGTTGCCAGCCGGGGGAATCTGCGGGGTCAGCAGGGCCTCCCACGGCACGGTGAGCGAGCCCAGCGCCCAGGTCTGCCGTACCCCGGACGGGTGCAGTCGCACACCATGACCCCGCCACGCCCACGCCACCAGCAGCGCGGCCAGGACCATCCAGAGGACATCGAAGACCAGGTCGAACGTCGACAGCGTGCCCTCTCTGGTCGAGCGCACCAGTGCGTTGATGCGAGTGGACACGGGCCCGAGGTAGCCCACTGCGAAGAACACCGTCCAGGCGGGCCCTGGCGTGGCGAACGCCGGGACCTGTAGCTGCACCACGAAGCAGGCCGGGCGGACCCCCATGACGACGATCGCCAGGACCAGGGCCGCCAGGGAGCTGAGGATCAACAGGCGCTGCCCCACGACGGACGCGGGCTCCGGCGCTGCGGCGTTCACGCCGACCAGGAGGAGCCCAAGTGTCAGGACGACGTGCCGGTGGCGCACGGTGGCTGCGGCAAGCTTGTCGATCATGCCCTGACCATAGGAGCCGATGGCTGCTGGGCCTGCTGGCCGATCGGTCGAGGCTGAGCACCGAAGCGTCGTAACCGAGGTGGCTGGTGAGACCGGGGTCGATCCGGCGCCCGGCGCAGGTCCGGTACCGGTGAGACCGGCGGTGGGGGTGTCACCGGCCAGCGTCCGCCCAGGCCGGAGCAGTTGCCCGTCCCGGCGTGGGTGATCCGCTTACCAGAAGAGAGATTAGTACGTGCAATCCGGGGTCCGATCAGGGACTATTGGCGCAACGGACGTCGGTGATCGGCCCGGCGTCGACCGTGTGGGCCCTTGTGCCCGGCCCCGGTCGGCGGCGGTCCCCAGCAGCCGCTGAACCGGGAGGGTGAGCGCGATGCCTGACATACGACCCACGGTGGGCTCCGGCGCGTTGGTCCTCAACGCCACCTACGAGCCGCTGTGTGTCGTGTCGGTGCGTCGCGCCGCGATCCTCGTCCTCTCCGCCAAGGCGGTCTGCGTCGCCGACGGTGACGGCATCCTGCACAGCGCCCGGGACGCGCTCCCGGTGCCATCCGTGGTCCGGCTGACGCGCTTCGTCCGGGTGCCGTACCGAACGCATGTCGGGCTGTCCCGCCGGGCGATCTTCGCCCGGGACGGGTGGCGGTGCGCCTACTGCCGGGGCCCGGCCGAGACCATCGACCACGTCTTTCCGCGCAGCCGCGGTGGCCGGCACGCCTGGGAGAATGTGGTCGCCGCATGTGCCCGGTGCAACCACACCAAGGGCGACAAGACCCCGGCCGAGATGGGATGGCGGTTGCACGCGTTGCCGGCCCCGCCGAAGGGCACCGCCTGGCGGGTGCTGGGCCACCGCGCCCCCGACCCCCGCTGGGCCGACTGGCTGGACCTGCGGGAGCCCGAGGCAGCCGCCTGACCACGTAGGGCGTGGTCAGGCTCCGGGTTGCGGGCGCATCGCCCGGCGCGCTGCGCGTTCGTGGCGGTCGACCGCTCGGCCGTACGCGATCGCGAGTAGCCGGTCGATCTCGGGCAGCAGTTGCGGACCGGGCATGACGATGCTGGCGAAGCCGTACTGTGCGTAGCCCGGGTGCGGCACGAGGGTGTCCAGTCGGGCGAAGTCGAACTCGTGCCGGTGCTCCTCGAACGCCTTGGGCGGAAAGCCGAACAGCCGCTCGAACTCCGCCCGGCCCAGGTCCAGGTTGAGGCGGAAGACGCCGGGCCGGTCAAGCTGTGCGGCCTCGTCGAAGCCGGGCACGTCGTGCTCGACGATGGTGGCGAACGGCTGGCGGCGGTCCGGGCCGACAAAGAAGAACCGGTCGCCCCAGGCCGCCTCGGGTGATCCGTTCTCCTCGCTCGCCACGACCTGCTCGACGCCGGGCAGTGCGGCGATCCGATCGGCGAGCACGGCCGTGTCGACACCGGTCGGGACGTGCAGGACCGCGTCGGCGTGCTCGATGGTGGCCTGGTCCAGCGGGAAGTAGCGGTAGTCGTGCGTTCGCTGCTCGGCCGCTGCGATGTCGGACGCCGGCAGGTACCGGGGAAGGCTGCTCTCCTGCTGGAGTCGGCCCTCGTAGGTCGAGGCGGCGGGGGGCCCCATGCCGAGCGCCGGGCTCGCGCCGAGGCTGCCGGCGATCACCGCGTACCGGTCGCCCAGCAGCGACGCGATGATGGCGCCGGCGCCGGCCCATGTCACCTTCGTGTCGGCCAGCGTCATCGTGCTCAGGTGACGCTGGAGGTGCGTGTTGTGCGCGAAGACCAGTGTGGGCCCGCGGTGTGCCTCGGCCGATCGGATCGCGAGCAGGTTCTCGGCCATCAGCGCGTCCCGGACCGCGGCCAGGCGGGCGAAGCGTTCCTCCTGGGCCAGTGGTGCGGCGGCCGCGGCGTGGTAACGCAGCAACGCGACCGCGGCCGTGGCGTGCACGAACGCCGCCGGCCAGCCCGCTGACTTCCACGGTGCCCGCAGGTACAGCTCGGTCAGCAGGTCGTCGGCGAGCACCCGCAGTCGCTGGGCTTCGGTCGAGCGCCCGACCGATCGGCCGGGTTCCCAGATCGCGGCCGTGTCACTCCACCGCACCTCGTCGCCGATCAGGTCGTCGATCTCGGCAGCCCGGTCCAGGTCCAGGAACTGGCAGACCTGGGCGAGGTGGCGGCGCGGGCTCGGGGCACTCTCCAACTCCACCGGGGCGTCGAAGCCGTGGAACGTCAGTCGCTCGGCGACCGGCCGTCCGGCGTTCCACTCCCGCATCCGCAGCAGGAGGTCGCGGTTGGCCGGGGCCGCTCCGAATCCGTGGCTGAACCCTTCGGCGAGCGCCCGGTCGAGCGTCACGGCGCCGACGCCCTGCACGAACTCGTCGGCGATCAGCCCGGCCGTCCGGTCGCTCTCCACGGCGATCGAGCGGTAACCGTGCTCCGCCAGCGACAGAAAGGCCTCGTTGCGGAGTTGGAGGAAGGCGGACTCACCGTGCGTCGGTTCGCCGAGCGCGAGCAGCTCCGGGGATACCGCCAGCAGGTCGAGAAAAGGTGGCATTCCATGAACCGTATCGTTGAACCAGCGGTTGAGACTCACGAGCGGTGGAGCGCGGTGACAGGCACAAAACCTTCAAACCCCGGGGTGCGGCGACCGATCGACCTCGCGCGCGCCCACGGTCTCTCCGCGCAGGCCGTGCGCAACTACGAACGAGACGGCGTCCTGCCGCCGGCCCAGCGCACGCCGAACGGCTACCGTCGCTTCACCGAACTGCACGCCAAGGCGCTTCGTGCCTACCTCGCGTTGATCCCGGGCCACGGCTATGCGGCCAGTGGCGAGATCATGCGGGCCGTCAACCGAGGTGAGATCGACACGGCGTTGCGCACCATCGACCAGGGTCATGCCCTGCTTCAGCGCGATCGGGAAACCCTGGACGCTGTCGAGGCGGCGGTGGCGACGCTCACCGGAACGAGACCGCAACCGCAGAGCCAGAGAGCCGTGCCGATCAGCGTGCTGGCTCACCGGCTCGGTCTACAGGCGGCCACGCTGCGCAAATGGGAGCGGGCCGGGGTGCTGCGACCGGTGCGTGATCCGATGACCCACTACCGGCTCTACCTTCCCGACGACGTCCGGGACGCCGAACTGGCCCACCTGTTGCGCCGCGGCGGGTACCGGCTCGACCACATCGCCGGCGTGCTGCGTCGAGTGCGCGACGCTGGCGGCGCCGAACCGCTCGCCGCGTCGTTGCGCCAGTGGCGGCAACGGCTCACCGAGCGAGGCCGGGCCATGCTCACCGGGGCCGCCCGGCTCGCCGAGTACGTCGACAGCGGTCAGCCGCCTGAACGCGCCTTGACCAGCGAGGCGAAGACCACCACGTTGTCCGCGTAGCCGGTCTCGCCGCCGACCCACTGGCCGCCGCAGGTGATCAGTCGGAGACTCGGGCGGCTGAAGTCGCCGTACACCTCGTCCACCGGCAGTCGGCCCTTGTCGAACTTCTCCACCGAGTTGACCTCGAAGACCGCCACGCGCTGGTCGGTGCGGGTGACCTCGATCTCGTCACCGGAGCGCAGCTCGCGGAGTTTGTGGAAGACCGCCGGTCCGCTGGTGGTATCGACGTGCCCGACGATCACGGCTGGGCCGTACTGGCCCGGGGTGGGCCCCTGGTCGTACCAGCCGGCCTCCTGGGCGCGGGCCGCGTCCGGCACGGCGATCGTGCCGTCCGGGGCGATGCCCACGTCGTGTACGGGCGCCCGCAGGTCGATCTTCTCGATGGCGAGGCTGGTCGGATGGCTGGCCGGCAGTACCGGGAACTTCTTCGGCGGCGGTCGCAGGCCGGCGCTGAGCCGGTCCGGCAACAGGCTCATCCCGGTCACCTGCTCGACGCCGAGCATCGCCACGATCAGCACCATCAGCGCGGCGATGGCCAGCACCGGCAACCCGGGGCTCGTACCGAACCGGTGTCGGGCCGACGGCGGCCCGGCCGGCCGCCGTGGCGGCAGTGGGCGGGCGGCCGGATCGGTGGTGGTGACGCTGGCCGACACGGCCTGCCCGGCGACCCGGCGCAGCCGTCCGGAGACGCGGGCCACCAGCCGGCCGGACGCGCGCAGCGCCGGCCCGGCCCGGAGGCGGGCGCGGCGATCCCGCCGCGCACGCGCGGATCTGCGGGTCATGGGTGATCCGGCTCAGGAGCCGGCTCCCGATCGACGTCGGCCGCCGGCCATCCCGAGCACGATCGCGGTGGCCACCAGCGCCACGCCACCGAGCACCAGCAGCGAGCCGGTGCCGCGCCCACCGGCCATCCCACCGCCACCGGTCGCCGGGCCCTTGCTGGGTGAGGCCATGTTCAACACGGTCAACGTGGTCGACGACGTCTGGCCGTTCTCGCAGCGCAGGTCGACCGGGTAGTCACCGGCAGCCTTGTCGCTCGGAATGGTGGCCTGCCCGGTCAGGAACCCCTTGTCCGGTTTGAGCATCACGTGCCCGAACGCGTCGGAGTGCACGTTGGACTGTCGGTTGTTGTTGTCGTTGTCGCAGCTCGCCTTGATGTTGACTCGGCTGCCGGCCTGGGCGCTGTTCGGTGTCACCTCGACGAAGACGTTCTCGCCGGCTCGCGCCGGCGCGATCGACAACAGGACGAACGCCCCGACCAGCCCCACCAGTGTCAGTACGGACGAGAGCGCGCGGTTGATCGTGCGGATTGCCTGCATGATTTCCCCCCAACCGGCGACGACCGCCGGAACCCTCCCCTGGGCACGCGGGCTGCTTTCCCGCTGGCGCGGGGGCAAACCCGCAGGACGGGCAGGGTCAGCGGGGTCGGGGG
>NZ_QGSY01000155.1 GCF_003857035.1 Micromonospora arida | reverse complement strand
GGGGGAGATTGAGCGGTAGTGGGTTTTGTCGGTGTTGGCGAGGCTGTAGGTCTGGGAGCGGGACGGGGTGGGGATGACCGCCAGGCCGGGGCGCTCCACCAGCACCGGAGTGCCCGGCGGGACGGACAGCGAGCCGTCCCGGGTGGGCCGCCAGCTCAGCACCACCAGCGGCTGACCGGGCACCGGCAGTTGGTACGCCTGCAACGGGGTGGCCCTGTCGGCGGGTGAGACGACCGGCGCGCTCCCGTCGGCCGGTCGATAGATCACCGCCGTCATCGCGCCGGCGTCGGTGTCCCAGCTGAGCTGCTGCAACTCGGCCGGCTCGCCGCCGCCGAGGGCCACTTCGCCGAGCGAGCGCACGGTGAGCTTCGCCATCGGCCAGGACGTCGGCACCGACCGTGGGGCGTCCCGGTCCCCGATCCGGCGCGGGATGCTGCCGAAGGGGCCCCGATCGCCGGCCAGCACGCATGTGTCCAGGCCGGTGAGCGCCCGCCGGCCCGTGCCGGACTCGTCGCGGACCAACGGGTAGCGCGGGTCGACGGTGCCGGTGCCGAGGTCGAGCAGCCGGTCGGCGGCCCGCCCACGGGGGAGCGACTCCGTGGTTCGCAGGGTCGCGGTCACGCCGACTGCCGTGCAGGACGGTACGTCGACCGGTGCGCTGAGACCGTCCGCGATGGTCAACGTCCGGTCCTGTGGCCCGAGGAGACGCTGCACCCGGGCCGAGACCAGGTAACGCCGGCCACCGGCCGTCTGCACCGGCAGCACGTCGGAGTAGACGAGATAACCCGGATCGGTGTACTCGGTGGCGCGGGTCACCGCGTACCGGTCGCCCTCGCGAGTCAGTTGCAGCAGCCAGGACGCGCTTTCGCCGGGCACGTCGGCGGCCACCAGCGCCACCGGGGCGCCGTCGACCCGACCGGAGAAGAGGATGCCTGACGAGGGCAGGTGCGCGCGGTCGTCGGCCGGCGACCGCCAGCCCCGGACCGCCGCGGTGACCGCTGCCGTCGCGGTGGCGTCCCCGGCGAGGTCGCCGCGGGGCGGCCAGACGGCGAGGGTGCCGTCCAGGCTGTCGTACCCGACCCGGAGGTCCTGCGGCTTCCGTTCGGCTACCGGACCGCAGGCCGTGCCGGCCAGCAGCGCGCTCAGCAGGACGGGAAGCGCCCTGCCGTACCGACGGCCTGGAGTCACCTGGCCCGCCCCCGATCGCCTCGCCGTCGCTGTCGGAAAGCGCCATAGTACGAGATGTCCGATGCGGCGCCTCAGTTGGCCGGCATCCGAACCACCACAATGGACACCACCGGCGGTTCAGGGCGTTTTGGTTGCTCCGGTAGACTCCGCCGACTGTGACGCCTGCCGAGTCCCGCGCCCTGCCCGCGCCGCACCCGGAGGCGGCAGCCGACTCCGCCGAGCTGGTGAACTACCGCACACCGGCCGGCCTCTTCGCCGGCCCGCCCGCGTTGGCCGCCCCCACCACAGCGCCGGCCAACCCCGAAGCGCCGGCCGAGCCCATAGCGCCGGCCGAGCCCGGAGCACCGGCCGAGAGCGCGGTGCCGACGCGGGCGCGGTGGCGTCGGTGGACTCGGCGTCGGCAGCACCTGGCGGTGGGCGGGTTGTTCCTGCTCGCCGCACTCTGGGTGACCAGCCGGATCTGGCTGGACCCGTCAGGTCGGGTGGCCTCGCTCTACACCGGTGATCCGGCGCAGGTGCAGTTCTTCCTCGCCCATTCGGTACGCGTGGTGCTGCACGGCGAGTACCCGTTCTACACCGAGCAGTTCAACTACCCCGACGGCGTCAACCTGATGGCCAACACGGCCGTGTTGGCGCTGGGCATCCCGATGGTCCCGGTGACGCTGCTCTTCGGGCCGGCGGTCTCCTTCGTGGTGCTGGTCACGCTCGGTCTCGCCGGCACCGCCATGGCCTGGTACCTGATGCTCTCCCGCCACCTGGTGCGTACTCCGCTCGCGGCGGCGGTCGGTGGCTGGTTCTGCGGGTTCTCGCCCGCGATGCTCTCGCACGCCAGTTGGCACCCGAACATCATCAGCCAGTTCCTGCTGCCGTTCATCGTGTGGCGGGTGCTGGTGCTCACCCGCTCCGCAAAACCGGTTCGGGACGGGGCCCTGCTGGCCCTGCTGGTCACCGCTCAGGCGTTCATCAACGAGGAGATCCTGCTCTTCACGGCGCTGGCCTGCGGAGTCTTCCTGCTGGCGGTGCTGGCCCAGGAGCCGGCCCGCTGCCGGGCGGCGTGGCGACCCCTGGGCGTCGGCGTGGTGACCTGCGCGCTGCTGGCCGGGGCGCTGCTGGCGTACCCGCTCTACGTGCAGTTCGCCGGGCCGATGGCCTACCACGGGCTCAGCGACGCGGTGAAGGACTACGGCAACGACATCGCCGCCTTCTTCGCCCCCGGCTCGCCCACCCTCGGCGGCAACCAGCGAGCCAACATCAACCTGGCGCCGAACTACTCCGAGGAGAACGCCTTCTTCGGCTGGAGCCTGTCGATGCTGGCCATCGGCATCGTGGTCTGGCTGCGCCGGGAGTTGATCGTTAGGGCGCTCGCGGTGACCGGCGTGTTCTTCGCCGTGCTCTCCCTCGGCGAGCGGGTCTCCTGGTGGGACCGCGAGCTGATCACCGGGCCGTGGCAGTGGTTGGTCCACCTGCCGCTGCTGGACGCGGTGGTGCCGACCCGGTTCGGGCTCATCACCAGCGTGGTGATCGGTCTGCTGCTGGCGCTCGCCGTCGAGCGGGCCTGGGCGCTACGCCCGGCCGACCGCCGTACCGTCCGGGTGCTGACCGCAGCGGGCCTGGCCTTCGCGCTGCTGCCGATCGCACCGATGCCGCTGCGGATGGTCTCCCGGCCGCCGGTGCCGGACTTCATCACGGCGGACCGGTGGCGGGCGTACGTCGGGCCGGACCAGACGCTGGTGCCGATCCCGGTGCCCAGCATGGGCAACACGCACGGCATGCGCTGGGCGGCGGCCACCAACCTCGACTTCAAGATCCCCGGCGGTTACTTCCTCGCGCCCCGCAACGGCAACACCGGTGACGCGGGCCGGTTCGGCGGTCGTCCCAGTGGGGTGGGGCAGATGCTGGAGGAGGTGGCGACCACCGGCCGAACGCCCAAGCTGGACGACCGGCAGCGTCGGCGCTTCGCCGACGAGCTGCGGCACTGGCGGGCGGCGATCCTGGTGTTGCCGGTGCGGCAGCAGAACGCCGAGCCGCTGCGACGTACGGTCGAGGAGCTGGTCGGCCCGGGCCGCCAGGAGTTGGATGTCTGGGTCTGGGACGTCCGGACGCTCACCGACCGTTCGGTCTGATGACAACCGGGACGACGTCCCCGAACATCTCGCCCCCGGCGACGGTCGGCGCGGACCGCTCGGCCTGGCTGCGGGACGCGCTGGTGGTGGCCGGCTATCTGGGCCTCGCCGTGCTGGTGACCAGCGGGCAGTGGGGTCACCCGTGGCGGCTGTTCCACCAGGCGGGTGACCAGATTCTCTTCGAGTGGATGCTGGCCCACGCGGCGCATGCCGTGGTCGAGGGGGAGAACCCGCTCTTCAGCACCGGGTTGAACGCGCCCGACGGGGTCAACCTGATGGCGAACACCTCGGTGCTCGGCCTGGGTGTCCCGCTCACCCCGGTCACAGTGCTCTTCGGCTCGCAGGTGGCGTTCTGCGTGGCGGTCGTCTGCTGCCTCGCCGGGACCGCTGTCGCCTGGTACGTGCTGCTGCGCCGCCGGCTGGTCGGCACCCGGGCCCCGGCCGCGGTGGGTGGGCTGATCTGTGGCTTCGCCCCGGGCATGATCGCTCAGGCCGGCGCCCACCTGCACATCGCCGCCCAGTTCCTGGTGCCAGCGATCCTCGCCCTGGTGTTCCGGCCGGCCTCGGAGACGAGGCGACACGGCGTGTGGCGGCCCGGCGTCGGCCTGGGGCTGCTGCTCGTCTGGCAGGTCTTCATCGGCGAGGAGGTGCTGGTCTTCCTTGTGCTCGCGGCCGGCGTCTTCGCATTGGGTTACGCGCTCGCCGACCGGGCGGCCGCACGGCGGCTGGCGCCGGCCCTCTTCGGTCGACTCGCGGTGGCGGCCGGCGTGGCGGCGGTGCCGTTGGCGTACCCGCTGTGGTTCCAGTTCCACGGCCCGCAGCACTACTCCGGGATGGCGTTCGCCACGCAGGGTTTCCAACTGGACGTCGCCTCGTTCACCGCGTCGGCCCGGCAGACCGTGCTGGGTGACGACTGGCTGCCGGGGTTGCTCTCGCCGAATCCGACCGAGGAGAACTCGTTCTTCGGCCCGGGCCTGCTGGTGCTCGCTGTGGTGATCGTGATCTGGCAGTGGCGACGACCGCTGGTCCGGGCACTGGCCGCCTGCGGCGTGGTCTTCGCCCTACTCTCGCTCGGCGGCGAGCTGCGGGTGGACGGTGAGGCCACCGGCATTCCGGGGCCGTACCGGCTGGTCGGCGGGCTGCCGTTGCTCGATCTCGCGGTGCCGGCCCGGTTCGCGCTGGTCTGCGTACCGGTGCTGGGTGTGCTGGTGGCCCTGTCCCTGGACCGGGTCCGGGCCGCGCGCGGGCCGAACGTGGCGCCGGGCCTACCGGTGCGGCTGCTGTGGGCCGGCGCGGTCGCCGCCGCGTTGCTGCCCCTGATTCCGACGCCGATCCGCGTGGTGCCGGTCGCGCCGGTGCCGGCGTTTCTCGCCGCCGGTGGCTGGCGTCCGCTGGTGCCGCCCGGTCGGACGGTGGTCGCGGTGCCACCGGTCACCGGTGCCGGGCGCAGCCCGGTGATGCTCTGGTCCGCCCGTACCGGTCTGGCGTTCGCCGCGCCGGGCGGTTACTTCATCGGCCCCAGCGGCCCGGACGACCCGGCGGCCCGCTGGGGTGCGCCGGACCGGCCCACGTCGGTTCTGCTGCGGCAGGTGGCCGAGACCGGCGTGGTGCCGGTGCTCAGCGACGCCGACCGCCGCCAGGCCGTCGAGGACCTGCGGCACTGGCGTGCCGCGGTGGTCGTACTCGGGCACCTGGAGCACGGTGACCCGGTCCGCCGAACCGTCGACGACCTGCTCGGCCCGGGCCGACCGGTCGACGGCGGATGGTTGTGGGACGTCCGGGACCACGTCGGCTGAGCCGACCGATGGCGGGTCTTCGACTAACCCACCAGGGCGCGTACGTCCCACACCCAGACGTCGTCGACCCGCTGCGGTGACCCCAGCAGGGCGGTGACCAGCTCACGGAGCACCGCCTCGCGGGGGTGCGCCCCGAGCACCACCACCGACGCCCGCCAGAACCGCAGGTCCTCGACGGCCTGGCGGCGGTTCTCGTCGGTCAGCTCCGGAACGGTGCCGGTGTCCATGGTGGAGTAGATGAGGGAGCTGGTCGGTCGGTTCGGCGCACCGAAGACCCCCTCACCCAGCTCGTTCGGGCCGATGAAGTAGCCGCCCGGAACGGGAAACTCCTGCCCGGTCAGCGCACTCCACCGCAGCGTCGGCAGACCGTGCACGTTGCTCGGGATCGGCACCGGCACCAGGGTTCGACCCGCCGGCACGTACGGCCGCCAACCGCCCGCGGTGATGAAGTGCGGCGGTGGGTCGATCTGCTGGGCGGGCAGCGGGCGGGGGAAGAGCGGCAGCACGGCGAGGGCGACCGCCGCGTACCCCACCGGGCGCAGCCACCGACGGCGCGACCCGACCGGCTCGGCGGGCTCGGGGGACACAGCCGGGGCCCCTTCGGCGGCGCGCTGGGCCGGCACCCGCGGCCGGTCGGCCACCGGGCGCCCCTGGCGGTGCGCGGCGTCCCAGGTCAACGCGAGCAGTACGCCCACCGCGGCGGCGACCACCAGCGTCAACCGGGTCGGCATCATCATCTCGACCAGCGGCAGGTCGTCCGACACGTACGACCACGGGCCGCGCACACCGGTCTCCACACCGTTGAAGCGCACCCACGGCCCGATCGCGGCCACGCTGAACACCACGATGAGCACCGCGGCGATCCGGGCGGCCAGCGAGCGGCGTACGAGCAGCACCAGAGCCACCACCGAGAGCAGCATCAGCGGCCAACCGAACCAGGTGTTCTGCTCGGTCAGACCGATCGTCTTCTCCACTGCCGGGTCACCGGCCCAGGTGTCCCGGGCGAAGGTGACGAAGGCGACCAGGTCCTCGCCCCAGTTGTGGAACACGCCGCCCTGCAGGCCCCGGTAGGACTGCGGGCCGTTGAACTGGAACCAGATCGGGTACGCGGTGAGCACCAGCGCCAGCCCGCCGGCGACGCCGAGTCCGGCCAGGAAGGTGCCGGCGGCGGCCCGGATTGCCCGCGGCCGCTGCACGGCGTACGCCAGCACGATGACCAGGCAGGCCAGCGCGGTGAGCAGCAGCATCTCCTCGTTGATGAAGATCTGGTACGCCACCAGCGCACCGAGCACGAGGCCGTTGCGGCGCCACCGGCCCGGCTCAGCCAGGGTCAGTACCCGGACCACGATCAGCGGGAGCAGGAAGTTGGAAACGAAGTTCGGTTGGCCGTTGGCGTGGTGGATGATGCCCGGCGCGAAGCCGAGGAAGGCGCCGCCCACGAACGCCGCCGCCCGGGAACGCACCAGGTGGCGGGAGAGCATCCAGTACCCGGTGCCGGCGGTGGCCGCCAGCGCCGCGCCCAGGTAGAGCGAGTACATCACCTGGGGGCCGAGCAGCATGGTCAGCGGGGCCAGCGGCAGGGTCACCCCGAGCAGCGAGGTGTTGGCCATCATGTTCACCCCGTCCGGGGCGTTCTGGCGGGCCGTGAACAGCGGGTTCTCCAGGTGCCGCACCGAGTACTCGCCGTGCGCGAACAGCCACTCGAACCAACTGTGGTCGGTGGGCAGGTGCGAGGAGACCCGGCCGTTGACGTCACCCCAGTAGTTGAGGCAGACGAAGACGCCCAGCAGCACATAGGCTCCGAGGGCCAACAGGTCGGCTCGGGCCGGACGGCGCCGAGGCCGCCGTGTCGACTCGGCCTCGACCGGGTCGGCGTCGGTCACGGGATTCAGCGAAGGGTCTACCACCGGCACAGCCACGACGCGCCATCGTACAGGCGGGGTTCCGTCACTTTTGCCGGGCCGGTGCGCTGACGGTCGGTTTGCCGGACGGTGACTCGTCGGCCAGCCTTACCTGGTGACGGAAGGACGGTCGTTGTCGATCATCGAGCTGGGCGAGATCCGGGACGAGCCCGTGTCGGCGCCTCCGGTTCGCCGCCCGCGCGCCGTCGGTCGCCCGCTGCACAGCGCGACTGTGCTGGTGCTCAGCCTGGTGATGCTGGCCGGTGCCGCGCCGCAACCGCAGCGCACGGTGAGCGTGGTGCCGGCGTCGCGGATGGCCACCGCGTATCTGGCCGGCGACGCCGTCTACGTGGTCGATCCGCCGACACCCGACGGGGAGCGGTACCTGACCGCGTACGCCCAGCCGGCACCGACCGGCGTCGGGGTGCGGCGGCGGTGGCAGGCGCCGCTGGCCCGCACGGGCAACTACCTCGACGTCCGGGTCGAACGGGGTCTGGTGCTGGCGTGGGCGGTCAACGCCAACCGGCTGTTCCAGACCATCGCCTTCGACACCGCGACGGGCCGGCAACGCTGGCAGCATCCCGGTGCTGCCCAGCCGACGCCCGGCGGTGTCCTGCTGGTGACAAATGGCCGGGAGGGCGGGTCGGCCGCGATGAGCGGGGTGGACCCCGACACCGGCCTGGTGCTCTGGTCGGTGCCGATCCCGCCGGCCGCCAGCCCCACCTACCACCTCACTTCCGAGGGGCAGGTCGACCGGTTCGTGCTCCTGCAACCGACCGGCGAGGTGCAGGTGCACGACGCCGGCACCGGCCAGCTGCTGCGCAGCATCGACACGCTGCCCGGGGACCGGTCGGCGTACCAGCGGGTGCAGATCGTCGACGACCTGCTGCTGCTCGTTCCGCCGGGCAGCACCCGGCTGGTGAGCTTCGGGCTGGCCGAGTTGGAGCCACGGTGGACGGCGGAGGTGACGTTGGTGTCGCATGTGCTCGAATGCGGTGGTCTGCTCTGCGCGGTACCGCAGACCGGCGGCCTCCAGGTGCTCGACCCGACGACCGGCTCGGTGCGGTGGTCGGAACCGGGCCAGGACGTCCTGGCCGACGTCCGGTACGGTCGGCTGCTGATGGCCCGGCCCGGCCAGGGGTACGCGGTGCGGGACGCGGCCACCGGGCAGGTACGAATCGAACTGGGCGTGTGGAGTCTGATGCCGGTGCTGGGGCCGGACGATCCGCTGGTCGGTGTGCGGCGGGGTGACGACGGTCGGATGGTCGTCGCCGAACTGGACCTGGTGGCCGGTCGGACGCGGATCGTCGACGTGCTGCCGGGCATCGCCGGCAGCTGCCAGGCGTCCCTGCCGGTCCTGCTCTGCCAGCGCCTCGACGGCACCACCGCGCTGTGGCGGTTGACGCGATGACCGGGCCGGTGATCGACCTCGGTGAGCTGCGGCACGACCCGGACCCGGACCCGGTGCCCCGCCCGCCCCGCGCTCATGGTCGTCCGCTGCGCTTGGCGCTGGTCGTGGTGCTCGCGCTCGTCACGCTCGCCGGCTCCGTCGTCACACCAGCCCGGCCGGCCCCGGTGACGCTGCCGGTCCGGTCCGGGTCCGACGTCATGGTCGACGGTGACCTCCTCCTGGTCCTGGAGCCGACCAACACCGCGACCCGACGGGCGCGGGTGGCCGCCTATCGGTTACCCGGCGGCGAGCCGGTCTGGCAGGCGCCGCTGTCGGCGGAGGCCAGGTACTGGGGGATGACGCCACTGGCCGGGATGCTGCTGGCCACCGGCTACGAGATCGGCCCGGAGGGTCGGGACACAATCACCATCGCGCTGGACCGGGCGACCGGGGCGTACCGGTGGCAGCAGCCGGGCACCGTCTCCAAGCTGACCGACGGCAATGTGCTGCTGCGCACCGGCGGCGAGACCTTACCGTCCACTCTGCGCGCGATCGATCCGTGCTGCGGCACCGTGCGCTGGCAGCTCTCCGACTTCAGCGCCGAGACGACTGTGCGGGGCACCGAGCGCGGGGTGGACCGGGTGGTGCTCAACCAACTGGACGGGCCGGTCGAGGTACGCGACGCGATCACCGGCGCGGTGCTGGCCCGCGCCGACCTGCGCCCGCCCGACGGCGGCCCGATCGGCCTGGACCTGACAAAGGACCTGCTGCTGGCCATCGACAGAGGCTCGGGCACTGTCACCGCGTACGGGCTGGATCAGCTTGACGCCCGCTGGACCCGCGCCAGGCTCCACGTCGACTTCGCGCTGGACTGCGGCCCCGTCCTGTGTGTGCGCACCGGCAACAACGAACTGCAGGCGCTCGACCCGGCAACCGGCGAGGTGCGCTGGAGCAGCACCCAGTGGGGGTGGGCCTGGCCGACCGGCGGCCGGCTGATGGCCAACATCAGCGGGATCGGTCCGCTGGAGCAGTACATCGTGCTCGATGCGCTGACCGGCCAGCAGGTGGCCGACCTGGGCCGGTGGGAGCTGTACCAACTCGGTCCCGGCGGTCGGTTGGTCGGCATACGGCGGCACCCCGACGCAGGGGTGATCGTCGGCGAGTTGGACGTCGGCGCCGGAGAGGTGCGCATCGTGGACGTGCTGCCCGACGCCACCGGGGAGTGTCAGGCGATCACCGGCTACCTGGTGTGCAGTGCGGCCGGCGGGTACCAGCTCTGGAAACTGACCGACTGATCACCAGTTGGCCTGGGCGGGTGGCGGGGGCAGCGGCACCGACGCGGGTCGCAGCACGTACGCCACCCCACCGCTTCCCCGTTGCCAGACCGCCTCGAACGCCTGCCGGGGCACTGTGCGACGGACCGCGTCGTCGTCCGGGGCGTACGGGTCGTTGAGCACCGGGTCGCCGTCGGCGCTGAAGCCGACCAGGACCATCAGGTGCCCACCGGTGTCGTACCCGAGCCCCGGCACCTCGTCGGCCCGGAACGCGGCGGATACGATCAGGGGGATGCCGGCGGCGACGAACTCCTCCGCCTCGACCAGCGACCGCAGCCGGGTGACGAACGCGTCCACCCCGTGTAGACCGGCGTACGCGGTGTTGAACGGCCAGTTGCCGGCCCCGGCGTACGCGTGGTCGTAGCAGTGCCGGGCGGCGTGTACCACCACCGGACGCGGGCCGGACGGCTCCACCCAGGCGTAGCGGTCCGGCGTCGGCTCGGCGCCCCAGTAGGCGAGCACCATCGAGGTGCAGGTGGGGCTGCACCAGGAGTCCCCGCCACCACCCCACTGCGGGTACTGGCCGGCGTGCAGCCGCTGCGAGTAGCGGGGCACGTCCAGCACCCGGCCCCAGGCAGCGGACGGGACGGGCTCCCCCGCGTACCCCTGGTTGGCGATCGTGGGGCCGGTGGCGACCGCGCCGATGCTGCGCAGCACCGGGCCGGTCGGGCTGCCGGCGGGCCGGCACAAGGTCACCCGCGCCTGCCAACCGGTGACCGTCGCTCCGGTCACGATCAGGGTGTCGGTGTCGACCCGGGCGGCACTGTCACGCTGTCCGGGCAGCGAGGTGCGCCGTACGGTGTCGTCGCCGGCGGCCCAGCGGGCCAGCCGGTACCAGTCGGTGCTGGGCGCGTCGTCGTGCCAACCGCGCAGGTCGACCTCGATCCAGCAGCCGTCCGGGGTGTCGGCCGTCCAGGACGGCACCACCTCGGCGACGGCGAAGCCGACCCGTACCGGCGGCGACGTCCAGGTGCCCCGTTCGGCGACGCCGTCGAGGACGAGCCCTCGACCGCCGGCGAGCAGGCCGTCGCCGCTGCCGCTGCTCGTGTCGGCCGGCGGGTGGAAACCCTGGTAGGCGATGTCCCGTCGGGTGGGTGGTGCCGCAGTGGTCATGCCAGTCCGTCCGTCGTTCGGTGCCGCCGGCCAGCATCGCGTACGCCGCGGTCGCCCGCAACGCCGGCCGGCGCGGACGGCGAGGGACGATGGTTGCCGGCCGGCACTAGGTTGTCGGTGGTCAGCAGCGAGGAGGCCGGGATGCGGGTACTGGTGGTCGAGGACGAGCGCAACCTCGCCGACGCGATCGCACGCGGGTTGCGCAAGCGGGGGATGGCGGTCGACGTGGCGTACGACGGCGACGCCGGCCATGAGGCGGCGTTCGTCACCCGGTACGACGTGGTGGTGCTCGACCGCGACCTGCCGGGTGTGCACGGTGACCAGATCTGCGCCGACCTGGCGGCCTCCGGCGCGTTGACCCGGGTGCTGATGCTCACCGCCAGCGGCACTGTCGCCGACCGGGTGGAGGGGTTGCAGCTCGGCGCGGACGACTACCTGCCCAAACCGTTCGCCTTCGACGAGTTGGTCGCCCGGGTGCAGGCGCTGGGCCGGCGGGCCACCCCGGCCGCGCCTCCGGTGCTCGAACTGGCCGACCTGGTGCTCGACCCGGCCCGCCGGGTGGCCACCCGCGCCGGGCTGCCGGTGGACCTCACCAACAAGGAGTTCGGGGTGCTCTCCGAGCTGCTCAAGGCGCGTGGCGCGGTGGTCTCCAGTGAGGAGCTGCTGGAACGGGTCTGGGACGCGAACACCGACCCGTTCACCACCATCGTCCGGGTCACCGTGATGACGTTGCGCAAGAAGCTCGGTGACCCGCCGTTGATCGAGACGGTGGTCGGGGCGGGCTATCGCACCGCCGAGGTGGGCGCATGAGCCGCCGGCTGCGACCCACCCTGCGGCTGCGGCTGACCCTGCTCAACGGGGTGCTGCTGATCGGGGCGGGAGCGATCCTGGTGTTGCTGGCCTGGCTGCTGGTCCGCGACGCGTTGCGTCCCACCGACGAGTTGGTGCCCGGCACGATCGTGCTGCTCTCCGACGGCCGGCAGATGGACGCCGCCGAGTGGCAGCGGCAGTTGGTCGACGCCGCCTCCGGGGAGCTGCTGGCCAAGGGCCTGGTCGCGCTGCTGGCGATCAGCGTGGTCGGGGTGGCCGGCGCGTACGCGGTGGCCGGTCGGGCCCTGCGCCCACTGCACCAGGTCACGGCGACCGCCCAGCGGCTCGGTGAGGCGACCCTGGACCAGCGGATCGGCTACTCGGGCGCCGACGACGAGGTGGCCGAGTTGGCCAAGACGTTCGACGCCATGCTGGACCGGATCGCGTCCGCCTTCGAGGCCCAGAAGCGTTTCGTGGCGAACGCCTCGCACGAGCTGCGTACCCCGCTCGCCGTGATGCGGACGGAGATCGACGTTACGCTCAGCGACGACGACGCGGACACCGCCGAGTACCGCCGGATGGCGACAGTTGTCCGCGACGCTTCCGAGCGGGCCAACGGCCTGGTGGACGCGCTGCTGGTGCTGGCCCGCAGCGAGGCGCAGGCCGGGCGGCAGTTGGGCCGGCGTACCGAGTGTGACCTCGCCGCGGGCACCGCCAACGCGCTGTCGGCGATGCGCCGCGAGGTGGAACGGATCGGCCTGCGGGTGCAGACGTCGCTGGAGTCCGCGCCTGTCGTCGGTGACCCGGGGCTGCTCGACCGGCTGGCCGGAAACCTGATCGAGAACGCGGTCCGCTACAACCACCTGCACGGTCGGCTCTGGGTGCGTACCGGCACCGACGGTGACCGGTCCTGGCTGGTGGTGGGGAACACCGGGTTCGAGGTGGACCAGGCCGACGTGCCGGGGTTGTTCGAGCCGTTCCGCCGTGGTGGCCGCGAACGCACCGGAGCCCGTGGCTCCGGCCTGGGGCTGTCCATCGTCCGGGCGGTCTGCGCCGCGCACGGCGGCACCGTACGGGTGGTCGCGCAGCCCGGCGGTGGCCTGGAGGTGACTGTCACTCTGCCGTCGTCGGACGCCCCGGCCGTGCCCGGAACGGTTTCCGCCGCCGGCTGATCGGGGTTGCGCGCCCCGCTCGCCCGGTGGCAAGATCGCCGGGTCAGCTCGGAGAGCGAAGGGGGGTGCGTCGATGTCCATCAGTCAAGGCTCCGCACCCCGGGTCTTCGCAGGCTGACCCCCGGCGGCGGAGCGTCCCCATCCGAAGATGGAGAGACCACCCGTGTATCCACGGATCCGCAACATCAGCTTCGACTGTCACGACACGTACGCCCTGGCCGGCTTCTGGTCGGCGGTGCTCGGCTACGCCCGGCTCCCGGAGGACGTTCCGGGTGACCCGGAAGCTGCCCTGCTGCCGCCGGACGGTGCCACGCCGAACATGTTCTTCCAAGCGGTCCCTGAGGACAAGGTGACCAAGAACCGGCTCCACGTCTGCCTGGAACCAATCGACCGGACCCGCGACGAGGAAGTCGAGCGGGTGCTCGGTCTCGGGGCCACCATGGTCGCCGACCGGCGGCGCGCCGACGGGACGGGCTGGGCGGTTCTCGCCGACCCGGAGGGGAACGAGTTCTGCGTGCTCCGCAGCGCCGGGGAGCGTGTCAACACCACTGTGGAGGACCAAGCATGAGTTCGACGATCCACAACATCAGCATCGACTGTTCCGACACGTACGCGCTCGCCGGCTTCTGGGCGCAGGTCTTCGACTGCCCACGGCAGCCCGACGACTTCCCCGGCGACCCGGAGGCGATGCTCCTGCCGCCGGGTGGCCCGGAGGTGCTGTTCATCGCGGTGCCCGAGGGCAAAACGGTGAAGAACCGACTGCACCTGGACCTGCAACCCGCCGACCGGACCCGGGCCGAGGAGGTCGAGCGACTGGTCGGCATCGGTGCGACGCTCGTCGCCGACCACGTCGGCCCGACCGGTGGTGGTTGGGTGGTGCTCGCCGACCCGGAGGGCAACGAGTTCTGCGTGCTCGGCAACGCCGCCGAGCGGGCGGCGGCGCGAGCCGCGGCAGCGGTTGCCGAACCGGCCTGACCGCCGACGTACGGCACGGGGCCCCGGCCACCCTCGGGTGGCCGGGGCCCGCGCCACGCTGCTGGGGCGGGACTTGCCCGCGAGACTCCGGCGTTGGCCGTGTCGTAGCGCGGTGACTAGACGAAGGCTGTCATGCCCGCGTATTCCGCCACCGGGGCGGCGCCGACATGCTCGTACTCGAGCAGGAGCAGACCCTTCGCCGTCGCCTCGTGGTGCACCAGTCGGAGGCCGACGGGCGCGTTCGGGTGATCGAGCAGCCGCCGCCCGGAGCCGGCCACGGTGGGGGCCACGACGAGTCGGAGTGTGTCGACGAGGCCGGCCGACAACAGAGCCTTGCCAAGTCGTGCGCTCCCGTGGATCTGGAGCTCCCGTCCTGGCTGAGTCTTGAGCTCCCCGACGGTGTGGATCGGGTCGCCGTGGAGCACGGTCGTCGGGTGCCAGCTACCTTCCGTGAGGGTGTTGGTCACGACGTACTTCGGTAGTGAGTTCATCCGTTCGGTGAACGGATCGTCCGGATCGGTGATCTGCGGCCAGTCGCGAGCGAACGCCTCGTAGGTCCGCCGTCCGAGCAGCAGACCGTCGGCAAGACCCAACCAGTCAGAAGTCCGGCGGACGAAGACCTCATCCAGGTAGGGCACGAGCCAGCCGCCCCGGGTGAAGTCGTCGCTCGTGTCCTCGGTCGGCGAGCCGGGACCCTGGCTGACGCCGTCGAGAGTGACGAACTGGGTGAGGACGATCTTCACAGCGCCCCCTGGCTCTCGGCGAGCCCGGCGAGTTGTTCGGTGACCGAGCCCCAGCCGTCCGCGAAGCCGATCTTCTCGTGAAGGTCACGAGCGGCGGGATCACCGTGGCGGACGATGATCCGGTAGTCCGTGCCGTCCGGATGGTCCTTCATGGTGATCTCCGCCGTCATCGGAACCGGGGTGGGGTTCGCGGGCCGCCAGGCGCTGTCGATCACGTTGGTGAACACGATCCGTTCGAGGTCGTCGACGACGAGGAAGCACGCGTCGAGGTGCGGGACGAACTCCACCCCGTCCTCGCTCAGTCGGGTCACGAGCGCGCCACCGGGCCGGGCGTCCAAGCGATCGACGCGGCACAGGGCCGGCGCCGGTATCCACCACTTCTCGAAGCGGGACGGGTCGGTCCAGGCGCCCCACACGGCGGCGCGAGGGGCGCGGATGACCCGCGCCATGGTCAGGTCGAGGTCGGGATTCATTGCTGGTTCTCCTGCTCATCGGTGACGAGGCGTTCCAGGCGATCCGTGCGCTCTTCCCATATCCGCCGCTGCTCCGCAAGCCAGTCGTCGACGACGGCGAGGCGCTCGCGGTTGAGCACGCAGGTGCGCACCCGGCCGGACTTGGTCGTGTGGATCAGTCCGTTCGACTCCAGCGTCCGCACGTGCTTCATGAACGAGGGGAGGGTCATCGGAAGTTCGCGGGCGAGGTCGCCGACGCTTGTCGGACCGTGGCCGAGGCGTCGGATGACCCAGCGCCGGGTCGGGTCAGCGAGGGCGACGAACACGCCGTCGAGCTGCGCCGAATACTGTGCCATGCGGCTAAGTGTTGCTGGAGTTGACACTTAGCGCAAGAGCAAAGTATCCCCGGCCCGGGGAGTGGCTGCCGTGCCGACCGCAGCCGGTCGGCGAGCTTCAGGAGAGCAGCAGGGGCCCCGGCCACCCGAGGGTGGCCGGGGCCCCGGTCTCGTACGGATCAGGACTGCTGCTCGACCTGGCCCCGGATCGCGGTGAACTCGGTCTTCGCCTGGTCGGCGGACTTGAAGTACATCACCACCATGCCCAGGCTGCCCCGGTCGGCCCAGACGCAGATGCCCAGTGGCACGGTGTCGGCCTTGCCGTCGCCGCAGCGCGCCTCACCGCCCAGCGGGCCGGCGTCGACGGCCGTCATCTTGTTCACCGTCAGCTGCTTGGACAGGCCGTCCACATAGGCGTCGAGCTCCTTCTTCGGGTCCGACAGCAACCCGGACACGCCCGTGATCATGACGAGGTCCTGCTTGGTCGGGTCGCCGTAGAAGGCGGCGACCGTGCTCGTCTCGTTCCCCGCCGCCGTCTTCATCCCGCTGACCGCCTGCTCGGCGGCCGTCTGGAGCTCCGGGTTGGTGAGCTTCGGCCGGCCGGCGAGGGTGGCCGGCGCGACCACCCGGGTCTTGCTGGCATCCACCACGGCGCCCACGTCGTCCTTGACGACGAACCAGGTGATCGCCACGCCGCCGACGCAGAGCACCAGCACCACGGCCAACACGATCAGCACGATCTTGCCGACGTTCGACTTCTTCGCCGGGGGAGGGCCGCCGGCCAGGTTCGGGTCACCGTACGGCTGACCCGGCTGCGCGGACGGGAAACCAGGCTGGGCCGGCGGGAAACCGGGCTGCGCGGGCGGGAAGCCCGATTGCGCGGGTGGGAAACCACCGGGCTGCTGTGGGTGTCCCTGCTGCTGCGGCGGCGGCCAGCCGCCCGACTGCTGCGACGGGTCGGGGGAATCGTGCGGCGGGCCGTAGGGATTGGCCGGCGGCTGGGACATCAGTCAGCTCCAAGATGGGGGTGCAAAACGCGTGATCCTAACCCGGCGCGGCGCCCGCCGTCGTCCCCGCGGAAACCCCATCCTGCGGCCGCCTGATCACAAACGGTCGCGGTGGCCGGTCCGTCCAACAGGGACGGTCCGACCACCGCGACGGTGGTGCTGCGATCGGTCAGGCCGGCAGGCTCGCCGCACCGCGCGGCAGGAACCGCTGGCCGGTCACCCGCTCGGAGGTGCCGGTCCGATCCAGGTACGGCGTGACGCCGCCCAGGTGGAACGGCCAGCCGGCGCCCAGGATCATGCACAGGTCGATGTCCTGCGCCTCGGCGACCACACCCTCGTCCAGCATCAGCCGGATCTCCTGCGCGAGCGCGTCGAGCGCGTTCTGGCGTACCTGCTCGGCGGTCAGCGGCTGGTCACCAACGACGAGCAGCTTGGCCACCTCCTCGTTGACCTGGTCGTCGACCACGATCGGTTGGCCCGAGTCGGCGATCCGCTTGAGGTTCTCGCTGACCCCGAACCGGTCCGGGTACGCGGCGTGCAGGGTGCCGCCCACGTGGTACGCGACGGCCGGCCCGACCAGCTGGAGCAGGGCCAACGGGCGCATCGGCAGGCCCAGCGGGTCCAGTGCGCTGTTGGCCACGTCCAGCGGGGTGCCCTGGTCGACGGCGGCGAAGACGGTGCCCAGGAAGCGGGTGAGCAGCCGGTTCACCACGAACGCCGGAGCGTCCTTGACCAGCACACTCGACTTCTTGAGCTGCTTGCCCACCGCGAACGCGGTGGCCAGGGTGACGTCGTCGGTGCGCTCGCCCCGGACGATCTCCAGCAGCGGCAGCACCGCCACCGGGTTGAAGAAGTGGAAGCCGACCACCCGCTCCGGGTGCTCCAACTCGGCGGCCATCTCGGTGATCGACAGCGAGCTGGTGTTGGTCGCGAGCACCGCCTCCGGGGAGACGATCTTCTCCAACTCGGCCCAGACCTGCTTCTTGACGCCCAGGTCCTCGAAGACCGCCTCGATGACGAAGTCCGCGTCGGCGAAGGCGCTCTTGTCGACCGTGCCGCTGACCAGGCCGTACAGCTTGGCGGCGGTGCCCTTGTCCATCCGGCCCTTGGTGACGGCCTTCTCGATCTGGGTGTGCACGTAGCCGACGCCCTTGTCCACCCGGGACTGGTCGAGGTCGGACATCACCACCGGCACCTGGAGGCGGCGGGCGAACAGCAGCGCCAGCTGGCTGGCCATCAGACCCGCGCCGACGATGCCGACCTTGGTGATCGTGCGGGCCA
Organism: Micromonospora arida; assembly: GCF_003857035.1. Classification (GTDB taxonomy): domain Bacteria; phylum Actinomycetota; class Actinomycetes; order Mycobacteriales; family Micromonosporaceae; genus Micromonospora; species Micromonospora arida. The sequence goes on along the minus strand of NZ_QGSY01000155.1, from coordinate 2,289 downwards.
GGCCCTTGTCCGGTGCGCCGGCCGGGCGCTTGGCCCGCCGCTGCACCAGGTCGAACGCGTACAGGCCGCTGCGTAGCTCCTCGGAGAAGACCAGGTCCGCGAGGGCCTCGTCCTCGGCGGCGGTGCCGGCGGCGAAGTCGCCGTCCTTCGCCGTCTCCAGCAGGTCGAGCGCCTTGTAGGCGGCCGGGACCGCGCCGTGCAGCCGCTGGTTGAGCGTCTCCCGGGCGAAGTAGAGCACGCCCGCCCACATGTCCTTGTCGACCTCGGGCCGGGTCACGGTGACCTGACCCCGGACCACGCCGGCAGCCCACTCCAGGGATCGCTCCAGGAAGTCCGCAGGCTCCAACAGGATGTCCGCGATGCCCAGCTCGGCCGCCTGCTTGGGCTTGAGCATCTTGTTCTGCATCAGCGGGTTCTGGATGATCACCTGGGTCGCGGCGGGGATGCCGATCAGGTTCGGCAGCAACTGGGTGCCGCCCCAGCCGGGCACCAGACCGAGGGAGACCTCGGGCAGCGCGAGGGCCGCCGCGCCGCCGGAGAGCGTCCGGTAGTGGCAGTGCAGCGCCAGCTCCAGGCCACCGCCCATCGCCGCGCCGTTGACGAACGCGAAGGTGGGGACGGTGCTGTCCTTGAGCCGGGCGAAGACCCGGTGGCCGAGCCGGCCGATCTCCAGCGCCTGCTCGCGGTCGGCGAGCTGCGGCAGGCCGACGATGTCCGCGCCCACGCAGAAGATGTACGGCTTGCCGGTGACCGCGATGAACGCCGGGTCGGCGGCGAGCGCGGCGGTGATCGCCTCGTCCAGGCTGGCCAGCCCACCCGGGCCGAAGGTGTTCGGCTTGGTGTGGTCGAAGCCGTTGTCCAGCGTGATCAGGGCGGCGGGCCGGTCCAGCCCCGGCACGTTCACCTGGCGCAGCAGCGCCCGGGTGACGACCTCGTTCGGTGCGGCGAGCGCGCTCACTTGTTGCCCTCCGTCCAGTGCGGGTTCTCCCAGATCACGGTGCCGCCCATGCCGATGCCGATGCACATCGCCGTGAGGCCGTACCGGACCTCGGGGTGCTCGGCGAACTGGCGGGCCAACTGCGTCATCAGCCGCACGCCGGAGGACGCGAGGGGGTGGCCGATGGCGATCGCGCCGCCCCACGGGTTGACCCGGGCGTCGTCGTCGGCGATGCCGAAGTGGTCGAGGAAGGCGAGCACCTGCACGGCGAACGCCTCGTTCAGCTCGAACAGGCCGATGTCGTCGATGCTGAGCCCGGCGAGGCGCAGCGCCTTCTCCGTCGACGGGATGGGGCCGATGCCCATCACCTCCGGCTCGACTCCGACGAAGCCGAACGACACCAGCCGCATGGCGACCGGCAGGCCCAGCTCGCGGGCGGTTGCCTCGTCGGCCAGCAGGCTCGCGGTGGCACCGTCGTTCAGACCGGCCGCGTTGCCCGCGGTGACCTTGCCGTGCGGGCGGAACGGGGTCTTCAGGGTGGCGAGCTTCTCCAGCGAGGTGTCCCGCGGGGCCTCGTCCACTCCTGCCAGACCCCAGCCACCCTCCGCGTCGCGGATGGCCACTGGCACCAGGTCGTCCTGGAGCTTGCCGTTGGCGTACGCCTTGGCGGTCTTCTGCTGCGAGGCGAGCGCGAATGCGTCGGTGCGTGCCTTGGTGATGTGCGGAACCAGGTCGTGCAGGTTCTCCGCGGTGGAGCCCATCACCAGCGCGGACGGGTCGACCAGCTTCTCCGCGACGATGCGCGGGTTGGGGTCGACGCCCTCACCCATCGGGTGGCGGCCCATGTGCTCGACACCACCGGCGATGGCGATGTCGTACGCGCCCATGGCGATGCCGCTGGCCACGGTGGTGACCGCGGTCATCGCCCCCGCGCACATGCGGTCGATGGCGAAGCCGGGAACGGTCTTGGGCAGCCCGGCCAGCAGGGCGGCGGTGCGGCCGATGGTGAGGCCCTGGTCGCCGATCTGGGTGGTGGCCGCGATGGCGACCTCCTCGACCCGCTCCGGGGGCAGCTGCGGGTTGCGGCGCAGCAGTTCCCGGATGCAGCGGATCACCAGGTCGTCGGCGCGGGTGTTGGCGTACATGCCACCCGCCTTGCCGAACGGGGTACGGACGCCGTCGACGAAGACGACGTCGCGAACTTCACGGGGCACTTGAGCCTCCTAATCGACCGTGATTCGGCCTTCGCGCCGGGCGGCACGCCGGACCGAACAAGGGTCGCCGACACGGGCACGTTTCCCTCGAATGCTACTCGCCAGTAACCAACCCCGTCCCCACCCCCGCCTGTGGCC
>NZ_QGSY01000241.1 GCF_003857035.1 Micromonospora arida | reverse complement strand
CCCGGCAGGAGGGGCGTGGCCGGGTGGGGCCGGGTAGCCCGGCGGTGGGGCGTAACCCGCGTCAGGCGACGGGTACGCGACCTGGGCCGCCCGGTCGAGCACCTCGTCCGGGATGTCGGCGGCCCGGGCCGCCTCCCGCCGGTACCGACGGCGGTTCCAGATGAGGAAGACCACCAGACCCAGCAGCAACACCAGCACCACGGCGATGCCGATGCCGACCACCATGACCTGCTGGTCGGTGGGGCCACCGCGGTCGCCGTGCTGGGTGACGTCGAACTCCTCGTCCGGACCCGCGGCACGGGCAGTCGAGCCCGGGTCGACCGGCGCCGCGGCCGGGTCGAGCAGCGGGTTGGCGGTGACCGCCGGCACGTTCGCGGTCAGCGCCTTCATCGGGTCGATCACCCCGAAGCCGTACTGCGGATCTCGCCCGGACGGACCCGCGTCCCGCGCGGTCCGAATGATCCGGTTGATCACGCTCGGAGCGTTGAGGTCGGGGTACTTGGCCCGGATCAACGCGGCCAGAGCGGAGACGATCGCACCGGAGTCGGAGGTGCCGTCACCCCACCCGTAGCCCCCCTCATTGGTGACGTTGTAAACGCTGTCGCCGGGAGCAGCGACCACCGCCTCCGGCCCCTGGACGGAGCCGGACCAGAACGCTCCGCCCTTGGTCGTCCCGGTCACCGCGACCACACCGGGGGTGTTGGCCGGGGTTCCGACCGCGACGTGGCCCTTGGCGGTGTTTCCGGCGGAGGCGACCACCACGACGTCACGGTCCAACGCGTACTTGATCGCGTCCCGCTCCACCGGGTTGGCGAGGCCCGGGCCACTAATGGAAATGTTGATCACCTTGGCGCCGCCGTCGACGGCCATCCGGATGCCCCGGGCGATCCCCGCGCCCCTGTAGACCCCGTCGTCCTTGCGCATCTTGATGGGCAGGATCTTCGCGCCGGGGGCAATGCCGTCCACCCCGTCGCGGCTGGGTTTCGCCGCGATGATGCCGGCCATGTGCGTGCCGTGTCCGTCGTCGTCGGACCGGCCGTCTCCGGAGGCGCCGTAGCTGCGACCACCGGGAAGCACCTGACCGCGCAAATCCGGGTGGCTGGCCTCGACGCCACTGTCGATCACGGCCACGACCACGCCCCGCCCGGTCGAGATCTTGTGCACCTGGTCGATCCGGAGCTCGTCCAGATACCACTGCTCGGCCCGTCGGGGCGCGGCGGCCGCCGGTTGAGCGGCCCCCACCACCAGGAAACCCGCCAGCAGACAGGCGACTACCGACCGGAGGCTTCCGACGTTCACCCTCATCCGTCCATCCTCATCGAAGGACACCCGGGGACGCCCCGTCACCAGGGCCCCACGGATCGTCATCCTCAGTCAACCACGACGAGTGCTCGGAGCCGGTGCTGCCACCGTGCCCGGCGCCACCCGCGCCGCCCATCATGCCGCCGCCCATCATTCCGGCGCCGCCGACGCCCGCACCACGCGCGCCGCCCGCCATCCCGGCGCCACCGGCGGCCTGGGCGGTGCGCAACGCGTTCGCCGCGCTCGTCATCGGCGGCAGCTTTCCGTTGCCGCCACCCACCATGCCGGGGATGCCGCCCACGCCGATCCCGGCACCACCGCCCAGGCCACCGCCGGCACCGCCGCCGATTCCGCCGGCCGAGCCGACGCCGGCACCGCCTCCGAACCCACCGCCGGCGCCACCGAGACCGCCACCACCGATGCCACCGCCCAGGCCACCGACGCCGCTCGGGCTGGCACCGGCCAGACCGCTGCTGTAGCCAGAGTCGTAGCCCGGGTAGCTGGAGCTCGTTGACGGGGGTGTGAGCTGACCGGTGCCGCCGGTGGGCGAGCCCTCGCCGATCCCACCGGGCTTGGTCGGGGAAAACGGGTCCACTGTGGACGTCGGACCGCCCGTTTCGCCGATGCTCGGCGGCCTGCTGCCGATCGTGGGGCCGCCACCACCGATGTCGGGCTTCCCGCCGAAGTCGCCACCACCGATGTCGGGTCGCCCCGTTGGCGGAACCCGGGTGTCACGAGTGATGTCGTTGACCGCGGCTCCGGCATCCGGGCCGTTGACGGTGAGCTTGGGGCGCTCCGTGTAGACCGCCTGGGGCAGCGGCGCCATCGCGCTGTTCGCCGCGTTCTGGTTGTCCCGGTACCAGTTGTCCAGGTGGGCTCCGGTGTCCCACCAGCCGCCCCGCTTCTGGTCGCCGGCCTGGCCGTCGACCTTCATCGTCGCTTCCAGGTCGTCGGCCTTGTCACGGAACGCGCCGTCGGCATACGAGCCGGGGTTGCTCTGGTAGTCCTTGCGCAGCGCGGCGAGAAACCCCGACGAGCTCTCGCCGTCGCGGGCATCGTCGAGCTCGGTGCCGTTGGGCAGGCTCCACTCGTTGAAGCCGAAGTCGTCCATCAGCGGGATCGGGATCGTGGAGACCGACTTGCGGATGTCGCCCTCGATCCGCGTCAACGCGCCACTGACGTTCGTCGCGTCGGTGATCAGATCCTCGATCTGCTTGCCGATCTTGCCCAGGTGCTCGCGGTAAGCGTCACCACCGCTGCCCTTCCAACCGGCGAGCATCCCCGGCAGACCGCCGACGTGCGGGCGTTCCTGGCCGGTTGCGATCGGGCCGACGAACGATCGACCGACGAGCGCGTCCCGCAGTTGTTGCAGGCCGCTGGAGAGATTGCTCCAGCCCGCTCCGACCGATCCGACCGTCTCCGGGTCCGCGGAGAGCGTCACCTCGCGGACGCACCGCTCCCAGGTTCCTCCAGCCATGACGTCCCCCTCAGGCCGTGTACGGGTAGGTGGGTGCACCACTGGCAGTGGGCGGCGGCGCCGCCGACTCCAGCAGACGCTCGATCTCCTTGCCGTTGGCGCCGTTGCGCGCCTCGGTGTCGCGGAACGCCTTGGCGATCTCCTCGGTGCCCTCCTTGAGCGCGGTGAGCTTCTGGGAGAGCGTCGTGAGGTGCGCTTCCATGTTCGCCGTGGACGTCTCCAGGGCCCGCCACTGCATGACGGCGTCCTCGTAGGCGCCGAACGGGGTGCCGTTCGGGACGGTCTGGGCGTTGTTGCTGTCGCCCTTCATCCGCGTCTTGATGCGTTCCATCTCGTACTTGATGGTGTCGTCGATGTACTGCCTGAGCCGCTCGACGTACGTGGCGGCGGCGTCCAGGTCCTCGACGCTGACTTGCAGATCGCCGATGCTCGGCGGCGGGATGCTACCCATGCGATTCCTCCCCCGTCCCCGACCCGCCGGGTCGGTCCATGTCAGACGCAGCGTATCGAGTCTGGCCTAGTCGGGGCAGCCCCAGCCACCAGCACGTGGTACAGATGGCGGCCGATCTCGCGGAAGGTTCGGTGCCGGGCCACCGTGCGGCCGACCCCGAACAAACGCCAACGGGCCCGCGAGACGCGGACCCGTTGGGCGACATGTCGGATGTGGAGGGTAGTGGGTCACCGCCAGCCGGCGCTGCCCGAAGGCAGAGCGGTCAGGGGTGCGAGTGCGAGTGGCCCGACGGGACCTTCATGCCGTTGCCACCCAGCGGAGTGAGCGGCAGCAGCTTCTTGCCGGTGGGGCCGATCTGGATCTCGGTGTCCATCGATGGGCAGACGCCGCAGTCGAAGCAGGGCGTCCACCGGCAGTCGTCCTGCTCGAACTCGCTGAACGAGTCCTGCCAGTCCTGCCAGAGCCAGTCCTTGTCCAGGCCCGAGTCGAGGTGGTCCCAGGGCAGGACCTCGAGCTCCTCGCGCTGACGGGTGGTGTACCAGTCGAGGTCCACCCCGAACGCGGGCAGCGTCTCGGCCGCCGCGTCCACCCAGCGCTGGTACGAGAAGTGCTCGCTCCACCCGTCGAACCGGCCGCCGTTCTCCCAGACCTTGCGGATGACCGAACCGACCCGGCGGTCACCCCTGGAGAGCAGCCCTTCGATGAGGGACGGCTCACCGTCGTGGTAGCGGTAGCCGATGGCCCGACCCAGCGAGCGGTCCGCGTTGATGGCCTGCTTGAGGATCTTGAGCCGGTGGTCGATGACCTCCGGACGGTCCATCGCGGCCCACTGGAACGGGGTGTGCGGCTTCGGCACGAACCCGCCGATGGAAACGGTGCAGCGGATGTCCTTGGAGCCGGTCGCGGCCCGGCCAGCCCTGATCACCTCGTGGGCCATCTCGGCGATCTCGAGGACGTCCTCGTCGGTCTCGGTGGGCAGGCCGCACATGAAGTAGAGCTTCACCTGCCGCCACCCGTTGGTGTACGCGGTGACGACCGTACGGATCAGGTCTTCCTTCGACACCATCTTGTTGATGACCTTGCGGATCCGCTCCGACCCGCCCTCCGGGGCAAAGGTCAGGCCGGTACGCCGCCCGTTGCGGGAAAGCTCCTGCGCGAGGTCGATGTTGAAGGCGTCCACCCGGGTCGAGGGCAGCGACAGTGAGACGTTCGTGCCCTCGTACTGCTGGGCGAGGCCCGAGCACATGTCGCCGATCTCGGAGTGGTCCGCCGAGGAGAGCGACAGCAGGCCGACCTCGGAGAAGCCGGAGAACTCAAGGCCCTCGCGGACCATCTGCGCGACAGTGGTGATGGACCGTTCGCGCACCGGGCGGGTGATCATCCCGGCCTGGCAGAACCGGCAACCCCGGGTGCAGCCCCGGAAGATCTCCACCGCGTACCGCTCGTGCACCGTCTCGGCCAGCGGAACAAGGGGCTTCTTCGGGTACGGCCAGGCGTCCAGGTCCATCGTCGTGCGCTTGTGCACCCGGAACGGCACGTCCGCCCGGTTCGGTACGACCCGCTGGATCCGGCCGTCCGGCAGGTAGTCGACGTCGTAGAAGCGCGGCACGTAGACGCTCTCGGTGCGGGCCAGCCGCAGCAGCAGCTCGTCGCGGCCGCCCGGCGAGCCCTCGGCCTTCCACTCCCGGACGATCGCGGTGATCTCCAGGACCGCCTCCTCGCCGTCGCCGAGCACCGCGGCGTCGATGAAGTCGGCGATCGGCTCCGGGTTGAACGCGGCGTGCCCGCCAGCCACGATCACCGGGTCGGCGTCGGTGCGGTCGGCGGCCAGCATCGGGATGCCGGCCAGGTCGATCGCGGTGAGCATGTTGGTGTAACCCAGCTCGGTGGAGAAGGAGATGCCGAACACGTCGAACCCGCGCACCGCCCGGTGCGCGTCGACTGTGAACTGCGGCACGCCGTGCTTGCGCATCAGCGTCTCCAGGTCCGGCCAGACCGCGTACGTCCGCTCGGCGAGGGTGTCGGGCAGCTCGTTGAGCACCTCGTAGAGGATCTGCACGCCCTGGTTGGGCAGGCCCACCTCGTAGGCGTCGGGATACATCAGCGCCCAACGCACGGTCGCCGCGTCCCAGTCCTTCGTCACCGCACCCAACTCGCCCCCGACGTACTGGATGGGCTTGGAGACCTGGGGTAGCAGCGGCTCGAGCTGGGGCCAGACCGACGGCTCCAGGTCGCGGCGCGGCGTCAGACGGGCCGAGCTGGAGTCGTCGCGAGAGTTGGTCGCGGCCGCGCGCGGCGTCGTGGACGGGGCACTCATGATGCCCAAGGGTACGCGTTCGTCCGGCGGCGATCGCGCGCACGCCCGATCGGCGGTGGTGGCGGCGCGGTACTAACCTCGGGTCGGCGCGAGAGGAGATTGCCGCGATGCCGGAGCCCCAGCCGGGAGCACGGCCGGCCGACGGGAGCACGCCGGGCGCGGAGCCGGAGCGGGACCGGGCGGTCGCCGACGAGCCGACCTCCCCACCCGTACCCCCGGACCAGCCGGAACCCTCGGACCAGCCGGAACCCTCGGACACCTCGGACCAGCCGGAACCCCCGGACCAGCCGGAGCCTGCCGCGACCGCGGAGGTCCCGGCGCCCAGGTGGAGCGGTTCGGCCCCGGTGCCACCGCCGCTGCCCCGCCGACCCGTCTGGGGCGAGTCGGCCGAGCCGACCCCTCCCCCGCCGGTGGCCGTCGGGCCGCCGGAGCACCAGACCCCGGTCGACCCCTGGGCCAGCGTGGACACCGGCGGCTGGGACCTGCCCTCCGCCGAACTGCCCCCGCTGCCGCCCACGATTTCGTATCCGACGCCGCCGGACACCCGGCAGTGGTCCGGGCCGCCAGCTTCCCCGGCCGGGCCGTACCCGGTGCCGCCGCCGGCTGCCGCGAGCGCACCGCGGGCCATCGGACCCATGGTTCCGGCCCGGCCGATGTCGCCACCCGCACCACCCGCGCCGCCGAACGTGCCGAAGCAGCGCCGGGGTCGACGGTCCACCGCGCCGCCGCCATCACCGCCGCCCGGTTGGCAGGCCCCCAAGGGCTACGTGCCGGTACCGGTCCGCCGACGACGCCGCTGGCCGTGGCTGCTGCTGCTCACCCTGGCCTGCTGCTGTGGCTGCCCCGCCTACTACGGGTTCCCGATCTCGGCCCAGTACCCGGCGCGCGTGGCGCTGCCCGTCCAGGTGGAAGACCTCAGCCTGCGACAGGACAGCCGCAGCACGGAGACCGCCAAGAAGTTGGAGGGCGAGGTACGCAAGGAGCACTGGCTGGCCGAGGACACGTTCGCTGGCGTCTACGCCACGACGAGCGGCAAGCGGGTGACGGTCTTCGGCGGCACCGGCTTCCGGCTGAGCCCGGAGTCGGACGCGGAGGCCGAGATCAGCCGGCTCACCGAGCGGTACGCGTTGGATGCCCCGGAGAGCGTGGACACCGGTGTGCGGGGCAGGCACGAACGGTGCGCGGTGGGTAGCGCCGACGGCAGTGCCGTGGTGGTCTGCACGTCGGTCGACCACGGCAGCATCGCCACCGGCGTGTTCACCCGACTCTCCGTCGCCGACAGTGCCGAACTGCTGGGCACCCTGCGCGCCCAGATCGTCCAACCCGAGCGGGGCTGAGCCGCACCCCGGGCGGCCGGGCTGCGGTGATCCGCACCCCGGCCGCCCGGGCAGGGTGCAGGCCGGCGGGGTCAGGCCTCGCGGGTCGGGTCCGGGTGGGCGCGCGGCGGGGCGTAGCGGGGCACGTACTCCTGGCCGGTGAGCTTCTGGATCTCACTCATCAGCTCGTCGGTCATCTGCCGCAGCGAGGTGCGGTCGTCCGGTCGGCCGGTGAAGTCCAGCGGCTTGCCGAATCGAACCGTGATCTTGGCAGTGCCCGGCCGGGGCACCCGGGCACCGATCGGCTGCGCCTTGTCGGTGCCGATCATGCCGACCGGAATGATCGGCACGCCGGCCGAGATCGCCAGCCGGGCCGCGCCGGTCCGCCCCCGGTAGAGCTTGCCGTCCGGCGAGCGGGTGCCCTCCGGGTAGACCACCACCAGGTCACCGCCCTTGAGCGCCGGGATCGCCGCGTCGAACGCGGACAGCGCCGCCCGGCCACCCGCCCGCTCGACCGGGATCGCACCCAGGCCGGTGAGGACGAACTTGGAGATCGCACCCTTCACGCCGGTGCCCTTGAAATATTCCGACTTGGCCCAGAACGCCAGGTGCCGGGGCACGACCGTGCCGAGGAACAACTCGTCGGCCACCGAGAGGTGGTTACCGGCGAAGACCGCGCCACCGATCTCCGGCACGTGTTCCAGCCCCTCCACGGTCGGGCGGAACGCCAACCGCAGCGTGGGCGCCACGGTGAGCTTGCCGATGGTGTAGAGCAGGGGCACTGGTCCTCCGGCAGATCAGGTGCGAACAGGCGGTGTCACGGTAGCGGACGCCTCCACACCTCGCGGACGGAGGTGGTGAGGCGCCCGCACCCTGACGATGGTCCGTTATACCCGGCGGACGACCACCGTTACCCGCTCACCATCGCCGACCTCGCCAGTGAAGCCCTCCAGGCTCTCGACGGCGGAGCCGTTCTGACCCTCGACGGCGGAGCCGCCCGGGCCCTCGACGAAGTCCACCGAGTCGGCCAGCACCTCCGCGGAGACGAAGTCGACGTACGCGGACACCGCCGCGCGTACCTCGTCGGACGCCGACACCGACACCACGATCCGGTCCGAGACGTCCAGGTCGGCGTCCCGGCGGGCCTGCTGCACCACCCGCACCACGTCGCGGGCCAGCCCTTCGGCGGCCAACTCCTGCGTGACCTCGGTGTCCAGCACGACGACGCCCTCACCGCCGGGCAGCGGCGCGGAGTGCTCCGCGTCGGCGGCGATGAGCCGCAGCTCGTACTCGCCCTCGGCCAGGGTGACCCCGGCGGCGACCGGGGCGCCGTCGACCAGCTCCCACTCGCCCGCCTTGACCGCCTTGATCACCTGCTGCACCTGCTTGCCGACCCGCGGGCCCAGCGCGCGGGGCACCACGGTCAGCACCTGCTGGCAGTACTCGGACAGCTCCGCGCTGAACTCCACAGCCTTCACGTTGACCTCGTCGGCGACCAGGTCGGCGAACGGCCGCAGCTGCTCCGCGGCCGGCGAGGCCACGGTCAGCTTCGACAGCGGCAGCCGCACCCGCAGCCCCTTGGCCTTGCGCAGCGACAGCGCCGCCGAGGCGACCGCCCGCACGTTGTCCATCGCGGCGACCAGGTCGTGGTCGGCCGGGAACTCGCTCGCCTCCGGCCAGTCGGTCAGGTGCACCGAACGCTCCCCGGTCAGGCCACGCCAGATCTCCTCAGCCGTCAGCGGCGCGAGCGGCGCCACCACCCGGCAGAGGGTCTCCAGCACCGTCGACAGGGTGTCGAAGGCGTTGGCGTCACCGGACCAGAACCGGTCCCGGGACCGGCGCACGTACCAGTTGGTCAACGCGTCCAGGTAGGACCGGACGGTGGCGCAGGCACCGGAGATGTCGTACGCGTCCATCTGCGCGCCGACCGTGGACACCAGCTCGTTCGTCTTCGCCAGTACGTACCGGTCGAGCAGGTGGGTGGAGTCGGTGCGACGCCGCGCCTGATACCCGTCGGCGTTGGCGTAGAGCGTGAAGAAATACCACACGTTCCACAGCGGCAGCAGCACCTGCCGGACAGCGTCGCGGATGCCCGCCTCGGTGACCGCCATGTCCCCACCGCGCAGCACCGGCGAGGACATCAGCATCCAGCGCATCGCGTCCGAGCCGTACGCGTCGAAGACGTGGTAGACGTCCGGGTAGTTGCGCAGGCTCTTGGACATCTTGCGCCCGTCCGAGCCGAGCAGGATGCCGTGGCTCAGGCAGTTGCGGAACGCCGGCCGGTCGAACAGCGCGGTGGCCAGCACGTGCATCGTGTAGAACCAGCCGCGGGTCTGCCCGATGTACTCGACGATGAAGTCACCCGGGTAGTGGTGCTCGAACCAGTCGGCGTTCTCGAACGGGTAGTGCACCTGGGCGAACGGCATCGACCCGGACTCGAACCAGCAGTCCAGCACCTCCGGCACCCGGCGCATCATCGACTGCCCGGTCGGGTCGTCCGGGTTGGGGCGGACCAGGTCGTCCACCGCCGGCCGGTGCAGGTCGGTCAGGCGTACGCCGAAGTCCCGCTCGATGTCGGCCAGCGAACCGTAGACGTCCAGGCGCGGGTAGTTCGGGTCGTCGGACTTCCACGCCGGGATCGGCGAGCCCCAGAACCGGTTCCGGCTGATCGACCAGTCCCGGGCGTTTGCCAGCCACTTGCCGAACGAACCGTCCTTGATGTGGCCGGGCGTCCAGTTGATCTCCTGGTTCAGCTCGACCATCCGGTCCCGGAACTGCGTCACCGCGACGAACCACGACGACACCGCCTTGTAGACCAGCGGGGTGTCGCAACGCCAGCAGTGCGGGTACGAGTGGGTGTAGGTGTCCTGCTTGAGCACCACCCCCCGGTCCTTCAGCTCCCGGATCACCGGCTTGTTGACGTCGAAGACCTGCTCACCCTGGTACGGCGGGACCAGCGCGGTGAACCGGGTGTGGTCGTCCACCGTGACGATGGTGGGGATGCCGGCGGCGTTGCAGACGTTCTGGTCGTCCTCACCGAAGGCCGGGGCCAGGTGCACGATCCCGGTGCCGTCCTCGGTGGTGACGAACTCCGCGCCGAGCACCTGGTAGGCGTTCTCCCCGGCCTGCTCGACGAGGAAGTCGAACAGCGGCGTGTAGCGGCGTCCGGCCAGGTCCCGGCCGTACACCGTGCCGACCTGCTCGTAGCCCTCCAGCTCCTTGGCGTACGCGGCCAGCCGCGCCGCCCCCACCAGGTAGCGGTCGCCGTCACGTTCGAGCACCGCGTACTCGATGTCGGGCCCGACGGCGAGCGCCAGGTTCGACGGCAGGGTCCACGGCGTGGTGGTCCAGACGCCCAGCTTGACCGGCCCGCGCACCAGCTCCGGCGCGGACTCGTCGGCGGTCAGCTCGAACCACACCGACAGGGTGGGGTCGTGCCGGTCCCGGTAGACGTCGTCCATCCGGGTCTCGGTGTTCGACAGCGGCGTCTCACAGCGCCAGCAGTACGCCAGCACCCGGAAGCCCTCGTAGATCAGACCCTTGTCGTGCAGGGTCTTGAAGGCCCACATGACGCTTTCCATGTAGTCCAGGTCGAGGGTCTTGTAGTCGTTGGTGAAGTCGACCCAGCGGGCCTGCCGGTTGATGTACCGCTCCCAGTCCTGGGTGAACTCCAGCACCGAGGTACGGCAGGCCTCGTTGAACCGGTCCACGCCCAGGTCGATGATCTCCGCCTTGCTGGTGATGCCGAGCTGCTTCTCGGCCACCACCTCGGCGGGCAGGCCGTGGCAGTCCCAGCCGAAGCGCCGCTCGACGTGCCGGCCACGCATGGTCTGGTAGCGCGGCACCACGTCCTTGACGTAGCCGGTGAAGAGGTGACCGTAGTGGGGCAGGCCGTTGGCGAACGGCGGGCCGTCGTAGAAGACGTACTCGTTCTTGCCGTCCGTGCCGGCGGGCCGGGCCTCGATGCTGGCCTCGAAGGTCTTGTCGGCCGTCCAGTGCTCCAGCACCCGGCGCTCGACCGCGGGCAGGTCCGGGCTCGCCGGCACACCGGCGGCGGTCGGGTCGTGCAACGGATAGGCCATCGGGGGTCGCTCTCCTCGTGCAGTCACTCAACGTGGGACTGCGAGGACGAACCTTCCGGGGTACGCCTCAAACGGCGCTCCCGGGTGGCCCGCGGTACCACCCCGCTTGGCGGTCAGGATCGACCGCCCGCTCATTGTGTCGGCTGTGACGGGCCGCACCCGTCCGGTTCTACTGGGCCGGTTGCCCGACTGTTCTTCCGGAGGCTCACCGGTGATGGCCGGGTCATCGCCTTACGGAGTTAAACGATACTCGACGCGCCCACCGCCACGTCTTCGAGTGACGGCGAACCCGACCAGGGCCCACCCCGGCCACCTCGGCGGCATGAGCGGGATCACAGCCGGTGTTGTCACGACCGGCCCGGCCCACCCGTCGTATCGGCGTCGGACCGATTCAGGAGGTAGTCATGCAACGGATGAACCCGGCCGAGGTCGCACCGCAGGCGTACAAGGCCGTCATGGGGTTGGAGAAGTACGTCCAGACGAACGTCGACCGCACCGTGCTGGAACTGGTGAAGCTGCGGGCGTCGATGATCAACGGGTGCGCGTACTGCGTGGACATGCACAGCCGGGACGCGCTCGCCGGCGGCGAGTCGAGCCAGCGGCTGTTCGCGGTCTCCACCTGGCGGGAGGCGCCCTTCTTCGACGAGCGGGAGCGGGCCGCGCTGGCCCTCACCGACGCGGTCACCCGGCTCGGCGAGCACGGGGTGCCGGACGACGTGTGGAATGACGCCGCGAAGGTCTGGTCGGAGAAGGAACTGGCCGACCTCGTCATCGCGATTGCCACAATCAACGTGTGGAATCGGATCGGGGTGACGATGCGGCTGGAGCCTCCGGCCCAGGCGTGACCACCGAGGCGGCAGCGGAGGCGGCCGGTGCGCTCGAGGCGCACCGGCCGATGCTGCTTGGGCTCGCGTACCGCCTGCTCGGCAGCCGGCACGACGCGGAGGACGTGCTCCAGGAGGCGTACCTGCGCTGGCTGGGTGTGGACCGGGCCCAGGTCGAGGAGCCGCGCCGGTACCTGTCCAGGGTGGTCACCCGGTTGGCCCTGGACCGGCTGCGCGCCCGGCAGGCGGCCCGTGAGACGTACGTCGGGACGTGGCTGCCCGAGCCGGTGCCGACCGCGCCCTCGCCGTTCGGGCCGTTGGACCGGGTGGAGCTACGCGACTCGCTCTCCACCGCGTTGCTACACGTCCTGGAGCGGCTCACCCCGCCGGAGCGGGCGGTGTACGTCCTGCACACGGCCTTCGACCTGCCGTACGCGGAGATCGCCGAGATCCTGGACCGGTCCGTCCCCGACTGCCGGCAGCTGTACCACCGGGCGACCGCGCGGGTACGGCAGGAGCAGCGTCGGTTCACCGCCAGCCGCCCGGAGCGGGAGCGGCTGCTGGACGCGTTCCTCGCCGCCGCCCGCGACGGTGACCTGGCGAGGCTCACCGACCTGGTGGCCGCCGACGCCACCGCGTGGAACGACGGCGGCGGTCGGGCGCGGGCCGCCCTCAACCCGGTCACCGGCGCGGACCGGATCGCCCGGTTCTACGCCGGGGTCTACGGCCCGCGTCACCGAGTGGCGATGGATCCGGTCGAGCTCAACGGGGAACCGGCGATGCTGATCAGCCGCGCGGACGGCAGTCGGTACACGCTGACCATCGCCGCGGCCGACGGACGGATCACCGGGATCTACGTGGTCGGCAACCCGGCGAAGGTGCCGGCGGTCGGCTGAACCCGGACGTCGTCGGTCGACCCCCGGGCCGGTGGGCGTCAGCCCAGCTCGGGGAACCAGAGCGCGATCTCGCGCTTGGCGCTGTCCGTCGAGTCGGAGGCGTGCACCAGGTTCTCCCGGTTGGACAGCGACAGGTCACCCCGGATGGTGCCGGCGGCGGCCTTGCGTCCGTCGGTGGCGCCGACCAGCCCGCGGACCACGTCGATGACCTGGTCGCCGGAGAGCACCAGGGCGACCAGCGGGCCGCCGGTCATGAAGTCCTTCAGCGGCGGGTAGAACGCCTTGTCGACGTGCTCGGCGTAGTGCTCGTCCGCGAGCGCGGCATCCATCGTCCGGTGCGCCATCGCGTCGATCCGCAGCCCCTTGCGCTCGAAGCGGGAGAGGACCTCGCCGACCAGGCCGCGGCGAACCGCGTCGGGCTTGATCAGAACGAGGCTGCGCTCATCCGGGCTGTTGCTGGACACGCTGGGTTCCTCCTGTACGCGCTGAACGCTCGGGATCGGTACGGTCAGCCTAGCGACCCGGTCCCGGCGCCGGCGCGGCGGCCGGTCTTTCCCCCGGTGGCCGATCCGGCCTAGCCTGGTCCTGACCCCGGGAGGTCCACTGTGGCGAATGGCGGGAACCGACCCATCGCGCCGGTACGCAAGCTGATCGGCGCGGTGCTGGGCACCGTGGCCACGTTCGTCGTCCTGTTCGGGCTCGGCATGACGAGTTGGGCCATCGTGGCTCTCGGGGTCGCCCTGCTGGTGCTGGCGATCGCGCTGGCGACCGTACGCGGCGGCGGTCGCACGTGGGTCGTCGGCGTCGGGCACGTGCACAGCGCCTCCGAACCACCCACCCAGTACGCGTTCGGCCGCTGCGAACTGCAACTGGTGATTGACGCCCCCGGTCTGCCGCCGCGGTCCAAGAAGATCATTGAGCCGAGGGTGCCGGTCTCCAAGTGGCCGTCGCTGGGCCAGACCCTGCCGATCCGGGTCGCGTTGGACGACCAGCGGCACGTCAAGGTCCTCTGGGACGAGGTGCCGACCCATGCCGAGACCGCCGCTGCCGTCGCCGATCTTCCGCCGGAGTTCGCCGACGCGGAGGCGATGGACGATCTGTTGATCCAGCAGGACGCGCCGCCGTGGGCCGACCGCGCACCGGACGACGACTTCCGCGACCCGGCCGGTGACCCGTTCCGGGACCCGGTCGGTGACCCGTTCCGGGACCCGGCCGGTGATCCGTTCCGCGACCCGCTCGGTGACCCACTGCGCACCGAACCCTCCCGCGACGACCTCCGGCGCGACGACCCGGGCGTCATGCCGGAGGAGCGCGAGCCCGTGGTGATGCACCAGAGCCCGGGTGGTCCGGTGGTGTTGGAGGGCGTCGTCGTCGAGCCGCAGTCCGGTGGGCTGCCCCGGCGGGCGACCACTCCGGCACCGCGCCCGCCCGCCGAGGAGCGCTTCGACGAGCCCGCCGCCGACCGGTTCGACGCTTCGGAGGAGGGCGGCACGACCGCCCCGCCCGCCGAGGACCCCGTCGAGCAGCCCAGCGCGCAGCGCTTCGACCCGCCGCCGGCGCAGCGGTCCGGCCCGGGCGCGGCCGACCCGCTGGACCCACTCGATCTTCCGCTGGACGATCCCTCCCCGGCCGGGGCCGCACGCGCGACCGTGACCGACGAGGAACTGGACCAGGCGATCTTCGGGTTCGACGCCGGCTCGGCCACGGACCCGGCCGCGCCGATCAGCGGAGTGGGCCTCACCCTGCTGGTCACCGACCTGCCCCGGTCGCTCGGCTTCTACCGCGACGTGCTCGGCTTCAGCGAGGTCGACCAGGGAGCCCACAACGCCGTCCTGGCCTCCGGGACGACCCGGATCGTGCTGCGCGAGGTGACCGGGGCGGCGCCCATCAGCCGCCGACTCGTGCACGTCAACCTTGAGGTGAGCGACATCGAGGCGGCGTACGAGCGGTTGCGCGAGTCGGGCGTCCGCTTCACGTACGCGCCCCGGGTGGTCAACCGGGGCACCAAGCTGGAGGTGTGGGCCGCGGCCTTCCGCGACCCGGACGGCCACGGCGTCGCACTCACCCAGTGGCGCGAACGCGCCGACGCCTGACCCGGCCCGCCTTCGGCCGGCGCCGGCCGGGTCCGGCGTCAGCCGAGAATGACGCGGCGAACGTGCAACGCGTACGCCCAGACCAGGGCGAAGATGATGCCCAGCCCGAGCAGCGACCAGTGCAGCAGGCCGCCCAGCAACAGCAGGCCCTGGAGCACGGTGCCCGCGTTCCAGGCCCACTGGCGACGCATCATGCCGGCGAGCACCACGGCGGCCACCGCCAGTGCCACCACCGCACCGATCGCGGCGCCGCCGAGGTCACCGCCGACCACCCGGATCGGTTGGATCGCCAGCAACAGCACCAGCGCCTCCAGGCTGAGCGTGCCAGCGCCGAGCCCGCGTACCGCCCGCTCCGGGTTACGCAACCCGGAGCGTCGCGGCTGCCCGGCCGTGGGCTCCTCCCCCACCGGTTGCTCGACCGGCGGGCCGGTCGGGTCGTCGGTGGGGTGCGGGTCCCGCTCCGGGCTGGTCATCGCTTCAGCAGCCGGCGCGCGTCGGCGACCGTCACCACGGACCCCGTGACCAGCACCCCGACCCCGCTCAGCTCACCGGGGACGTCCTCCTCGGCCAACGCCACCGCCAACTCGATGGCGTCCGGCATCTCCTCGGCCGAGTCCACCCGCTCATCGCCGAAGATCTCGGCGGCCAGCGCGGCGAGTTCCTCCGTCGGCATCGCCCGTGGCGAGCTGTTGCGGGTGACCACCACCTGGTCGACCACCGGCTCCAGCAGCTCCAGCAGCGCTTCGGCGTCCTTGTCGGCCAGTACGCCGATCACGGCCACCAGCTTGCTGAACGCGAACTCCTCCTGGAGCGCGGTGACGGTGGCCTTCATGCCGTGCGGATTGTGCGCACCGTCCAACAGGATGGTCGGGGCGTTACGAACCCGCTCCAGCCGACCCGGGGAACTGGTCGAGGCGAAGCCCTCCCGGACCGCCTCGATGTCCAGCTGACGTCGAGCCCCCGCACCCAGGAACGCCTCCACGGCAGCGAGCGCCATGGCCGCGTTCTGCGCCTGGTGGGCACCGTGCAGCGGAATGAACACGTCGTCGTACACGCCACCCAGCCCCTGGAGGGTGAGCACCTGACCGCCGACGGCGACCGCCCGACCCAGTACGCCGAACTCGCCGCCCTCCCGGGCGATGGTGGCCCCGACCTCGGCGCAGCGCTCGAGGAGGGGACCAGCGGCCTCCTCCTCCTGGGCCGCCGAGATCACGGTGGCCCCCGGGTGGATGATGCCGGCCTTGGCCAACGCGATGTCCTGGATCGTGTCACCGAGCCACTCGGTGTGGTCCAACCCGATGGGGGTGATCACACAGACCCCGGCCTGGAGAACGTTTGTGGCGTCCTCGGCCCCACCGAGGCCCACCTCCACCACCGCGATGTCGACCGGCGCGTCGGCGAAGGTGGCGAAAGCCAGCGCGGTGGTCATGTCGAAGTACGTCAGCGGCTCGTCCGACCGCGCGTCGACCAGCTCGGCCAGCGGCTTGATCTCCCGGTACACCGACGCGAACCGTTCCTCGCTGACCGGTTCCCCGTCCAGGCTGATCCGCTCCCGGACGGTCTCCAGGTGCGGACTGGTGTACCGCCCGGTGTGCAGCCCGTGCGCCCGCAACAGCGAGTCGATCATCCGCGCGGTGGAGGTCTTGCCGTTGGTGCCGGTCAGGTGGATCGCCGGGTACGCCCGCTGCGGGCTGCCGAGCAGATCGAGCAGCGACTCGATCCGGTCCAGCTCGAAGACCATGCGGGTGAAGCCACGGGCGTTCAGCTCGGCTTCGACGGCGGCGAAATCGGTACGGTCGGTCACGAGGGCAGTGTCTCCAGAGCAGCGTCGATCCGGACCAGGTCGGCCTCGGCGGTGGCGAGCCTGTCGCGGATCTTCGCGACCACCGGCTCGGGGGCCTTGCCGATGAAGGCAGGGTTGTCGAGCTTCGCCCGGGCCTGCGCGACCTCCTTCTCGGCTGCCGCGCGGTCCTTCGTCAGCCGGGCCCGCTCGGCGGCCACGTCGATCGACCCCCGGGTGTCCAACGCGACACCGACCGCGCCGGGCATGGCCAACGTGGCGCTGGCCTGGAAGTCGTCACCGGCCGGATCCAACCGGACCAGCGAACGGATCAGCGGCTCGTGGGCAGCGATACCCGCGCCGGACAGCCCGTCCAGGCGGGCAGCCACCCGCTGCGTGGGGCGCAGCCCCTGGTCGGAACGGAACCGGCGGATCTCGGTGACCACCCGCTGCACGCCGACCAGCTCGGCCTCGGCGGCGTCGTCGACCAGCGACCGGTCGGCCACCGGCCAGGCGGCGGCCTGCACCGTCTCGCCGCCGGTCAGCGCGAGCCACAGCTCCTCGGTGACGAACGGGATGACCGGGTGCAGCAGCCGCAGCAGCTGGTCGAGCACGTGCCCGAGCACCCGGCGGCTGGCCTCCGCGCGCTCACCGCCCTCGGCGAGTACCGGCTTGCTCAGCTCGACGTACCAGTCACAGACGTCGTCCCAGGCGAAGTGGTACAGCAGGTCGCACACCTTGGCGAACTCGTACGCCTCGAACTGCTCGTCGACCTCTGCGGTGACGTGCGCCAACCGGGACAGGATCCACCGGTCGACGGTGGAGAGCTGCTCGGTGGGGGGCAGGTCGCCCGTGGTGTGCGCGCCGTTCATCAGGGCGAACCGGGTGGCGTTCCAGAGCTTGTTGCAGAAGTTGCGGGAGCCCTGGCACCACTCCTCACTGACGGGGACGTCCTGGCCGGGGTTCGCGCCCCGCGCCAGGGTGAACCGGGTGGCGTCGGCGCCGTACCGGTCGATCCAGTCCAGCGGGTCGACCACGTTGCCGAACGACTTCGACATCTTCTTGCCGAACTGGTCGCGGACCATGCCGTGCAGCGCGACCACGTCGAAGGGCGGCCGGCCGTCCATCGCGTAGAGGCCGAACATCATCATCCGGGCGACCCAGAAGAACAGGATGTCGTACCCGGTGACCAGCACACTGGTCGGGTAGAACTTCGCCAGGTCCGGGGTCTGCTCGGGCCAGCCCAGGGTGGAGAACGGCCACAGACCGCTGGAGAACCAGGTGTCCAGGACATCCTCGTCCTGGTGCCAGCCCTCGCCGGTCGGCGGCGCCTCGTCGGGGCCGACGCAGACGATTTCACCCGCCGGGCCGTACCAGACCGGGATGCGGTGCCCCCACCACAGCTGGCGGGAGATGCACCAGTCGTGCATGTTGTCGACCCAGGCGAAGTAGCGCTTGGCCAGCTCGGCCGGCTCGATGCGCACCCGACCGTCGCGCACCGCGTCACCCGCGGCCTGGGCCAGCGGGGCGGTGTTCACGAACCACTGCAGCGACAGCCGCGGCTCGACGGTGGTCTTGCACCGCGAGCAGTGCCCGACCGCGTGCACGTACGGGCGCTTCTCGGCGACAATCCGGCCCTGCTCCCGCAGCGCCGCCACGATCGCCGGCCGCGCCTCGAACCGGTCCAATCCCTCGAACGGGCCGGGCACGGTGATCACACCGCGCTCGTCCATCACGGTCAGCGCGGGCAGGTCGTGCCGCTGGCCGATCTCGAAGTCGTTCGGGTCGTGCGCCGGCGTCACCTTGACCATGCCGGTGCCGAAGGACGGGTCGACGTGCGCGTCGGCGACGATCGGGATCCGGCGGCCGGTCAACGGCAGCTCGACCTCGGTGCCGATCAGGTGCTGGTAGCGCTCGTCGTCGGGGTGCACCGCCACTGCGGTGTCGCCGAGCATCGTCTCGGCCCGGGTGGTGGCCACCACGACCTCGTCGCTGTAGCGGATCGAGATCAGCTCGCCGTCGTCCTCGGTGTGCTCGACCTCGATGTCGGAGAGCGCCGTGAGGCAGCGCGGACACCAGTTGATGATCCGGTTGGCCCGGTAGATCAGGCCGTCGTCGAAGAGCTTCTTGAAGATCGTCTGGACGGCGCGAGTCAGCCCCTCGTCCATGGTGAAGCGCTCGCGGTCCCAGTCGACGGAGTCGCCGAGGCGGCGCATCTGGCCGAGGATGGCACCACCGGACTCGGCCTTCCACTGCCAGACCCGCTCGACGAACTTCTCCCGGCCGAGATCGTGCCGGGACAGCCCTTCGGCGGCGAGCTGACGCTCGACCAGGTTCTGGGTGGCGATGCCGGCGTGGTCCATGCCCGGCAGCCACAGCGCTTCGAAGCCCTGCATCCGCTTACGCCGGGTCAACGCGTCCATCAGCGTGTGCTCGAACGCGTGGCCCATGTGCAGCGAGCCGGTGACGTTCGGCGGCGGGATGACGATGGTGAAGGGGGGCTTGTCGCTGTCGGCGGAGGCCCGGAAGTGCCCGCCGGCTACCCACTGCTCGTACCGTCGCTGCTCTACCTCGCCGGGCTGGTACTGGCCGGCAAGGGTCGGGGCGTCGGGGCGTCGGGCATCCAGTCTCTCGGTCACCGGACAAGTCTACGGAGGGCTTCCGCAGACCTGACGTGCGCCACCTGCCGTTCGCGTACGGTGTCGGCTATGTCCGACGCACATCTCACCGAGCGGTCGCGCGACGGCGGCCGCGAGCCGGTCGAGCTGACCGAAGAGCCGATCCAGCTGAGCACCCGCGACTCCGGAGGCGACCCCGACGAGCGGTCCAGCGGCTGGTCACGCCGCCGCAAGATCGGTTGGACCATCGCACTGGTGGTTGGTCTCGCCGGTGCCGGTGTGCTTGGTGTCGGCGGGTGGCGGGTGGCGCAGCAGAAGGACACCCAATTGGCGTCACCCGATCGGGTGGCGGGTCTGACCCGCGACGACAGCGAGCGGGCGAAGAGCACGGCCGACTATCTGCGCAGCGGCCTGGCGGCGAACATCGAACTGGACCGCAGTTTCGGCACGGTCTACCGCGACCCGGCCGACGACAAGCGCTCGGTGCTCATCTTCGGGGGCACCACCCTGCTGTGGCAGCCGGAACGGGACCTGGACAGCCTCTTCCGCCTGATGTCCGACGAGACCGGTTCGGTGAACGGTCTGCGGGAGCTGCCCGCGGGTGATCTCGGCGGGGTGCTGAAGTGTGGCAGCACCAGCGGCGAGGGCGGAGACTTCGCGGTGTGCGGCTGGGCCGACCACGGCAGCGTGGTGATGGCGATGTTCCCGGGCCGGTCGGTCACCGACGCCGGCGGCCTGCTGCGCAACCTCCGCCACGGCATGCAGACCCGAGACTGACCGGCACCGCCGGCCGCTCCGCCAGCACCAACCCGCTCGACCACCGATCCGCAAGGGCCACCGATCCGCCCGGGCCACCGATC